>CAZSXB010000124.1:0-2055 GCA_964611155.1 uncultured Thermotogaceae bacterium | reverse complement strand
TTCACAGATGAGATCATCAGATTTTCGTGAGTAATGGTATTGAGCCTAATGGCGCTAATATTTCTGGTTATCTTCAACCCCTGATGAATTATTGCCGGAAGCACCCCTCGTCAGAAAGCATGATTGCAGATTCTCAAAAGAATACTTAGGATCAGCAAGGATATGAGTGAAGCATCTATTCATTCATCTTCTTGAAGAACCCATCTGAAAACTCCTCGCTTAACCCCAAGTCTGTTAGACCCTCGATACTCGAGACAGAGTCAAGTAGCTGTTGTCCTTTCGGTAAGCCAGGGATTCCTTCTTCTGCGCTTATCACAAGCCACGCGACAACATTGGCAAAGGCGCCCGCTGTTTCCAGCGAAGAGCCACTAAGATATGAGAAAAGAAACGCCCCATCGAAAGCATCTCCAGCTCCTGTTGTATTGCATACATCGTTAACGCACAACTGTCTTATCATGGTTTTCTCTTTCGCTGAGTACAACATACAGCCAGCATTTCCGAGCTTCTACACAACAAGCTGTGCTCCGTGTTCGATCATCTCCCTCGCTCCTTGATCCTGGTTGTTACTTCCTGAGTACGCTTCAGTTTCAAGTCTGTTTGGAAAGACCATTGTTATGTGCGGAAGTACCTCAGTAATTCTCTGCTTGACCCTGAGAATAGGCTCAAGTCCCGGATCCAATGAAACAGGAATCGACATGCTGTTAGCTTGCCGAATGATCTCCATAATGCTCTTCCACTGTTCGTTGACGAGAAAAGTGTATCCAGAAACGTGAATATGATCATAGTTAGGCAATTGTGCAACTGTCTCCTCACAAGAAAAGGCTGTGGAATTCACCCCACGGCATCCTACAATCGTCCTTTGACCATCACTTGAGATCAAAGAAACCATCAGACCAGTGCTTCCTTCGATCCTTCTCAGGCTAGTTTCGTCAACAGGAATCTGGCTGAGTTCTCTGAAAACCTTATCGCCAAAGTCATCTGTACCGACAAAACTTAGCAGGCTGCTGAGAACACCAAGTTTTGCGAGAACAACAGCTGTATTGCATGCAGATCCTCCTAGTCTGAGCTGCCATGTATCTAATACACGATCAGAGCCCTCGGAAGGATAAATGCCCACATCCATTATGATATCAACATTCGTGTCCCCAATTGTGAGTACTCTAGGAAGTGCTTGTTTGTCTGTCTTCTCCTTCATCAATACTTTCTCCCCGAAGAAACTATGCCTCTTCACTTCCTTCCTTTGCCTCTCGCAGATAAGAGTAGATGGTGAAGATTGATAATCCGAAGCACGTGGCAATCATCTCAACGGCTCCTTTGACCTGAAAGAAACCCTTCTCATTCAATGCCTTTATGAGCCTAATCCTATCAGGTCTTGATCTCACATTTTCAGGGAGCTTCAGCTCCTCTTTTGTTGAATCAAGAGTTTGCTGGAGTAGCTGATCGAACCTCGTTGGGAACCTTTCTGCGCTTTGCTCAAACAGAGATTCAAGCTTGCTGACAGTGGTCAAGGATTCAAGAAGATCGACCAGGCCTGAGTGGTTCGTTAGACCATCAAGTCTTCTCAGTTCGTCTTTCATACGTTCAGTTCTTGTCATGTCATAGTTAATGCACAGAAAGCCAAGGATCTTCCTGTTCTCCCCGCGGATTATCACGGTTGTTGAACGAAGACGTTTTCCGTTAGGAGCATGCGTCAGATAGTCCGCAATATAGTCTTCTTTCACCCTATGTGAGTTTCCGAGTATCTTGAGTCCGAGGTCCGTAAGAGGTCCACCTACTTCTCTTCCGGTAACATGACTGTTCTCGATAGCAATGATCGAGCTGCTGGGATTTCTAACATCGTGCAGAACCACTTCGTATTCTGGGCCAAGCATCGACGCAAGAGCCTTTACTACGGGAACGTATGCTGATAAGATCGCATGGATGACTTGATTCACGAGAAAACCTCCAAAACCTATTTAGGGAGGGGGTCAGCAGAAAATCAACACAAAGTATATCCCCCGCCTGTATTCTACCCTAGTTTATCAACGACAACGCCCTGTCAATATCAGAGATGAT
>CAZSXB010000123.1:0-2590 GCA_964611155.1 uncultured Thermotogaceae bacterium | reverse complement strand
GACACGAAGTATATCATATTGCCAATGACAACGATTCCGGTCACATTGCCCGCCAGGTCTTCAGCAACGAGTTCCATCTCACCAAACTCCTTGAATCTCAAAATCCTGGCTCCTGAAGCAATATAGAAAGTCGATGATTCCCTGTCATAGTCAATGGCTCCAAGCCATCCTGAAGGCGAAGAGGCAATGGGTGTGATTTCTCCGCTCTGGAGGCAGTATTTGAGAACGGTATCCTTTCCATTCGTAGCAAGGATGAAGGTGCTTTCGTCGAGAAAGAGACCTCTTGTATTCTGGAGGCGGGTGTCTCTCTCGTGCAGCATGCCGTATTCTGCCAAACAGTTCCCATCGATGTCGTAGAAGTAAACCACGTCTTCTTCGTTGTCTATATACACCAGCTTGTTGAACCCTGCTACATGTATCCAAGAGGTTCCAAGTCGTCGACAAGACATTTCTTCTCCTTGAAAGCTATACTCGTTGCAGCTATCATAGAGCCTGTTTCCCCATACGGATAGATAGGAGTTATTTACGGTTGAGAACAACTCGGTTGCGTCAGGTGTGATTCTCATCACTCCGTCTCGCGTGCCGGCATAGAATACGATGCCTTCTTCTTCATAAATCATCGATGCAATGGAGCTAACAGCAACAAGTACTACAAGAATCAGTAATGCTATGCGGATTGTCTTCATATCTGACTTTCCTCCTTTATCGCGATGAACCAGTGTTTTCAGGATGATTCATGATGTGCTGATTACGGATGATGACGAACTATTATAGTCCATCAAGCTTCAGATAATGGTTCAGTGTGAAGAGTTGTCTCACACAAAAAGTGATTCTTTCGCTTGCAAAATGTGAGAAGAGCACCAAAACTGTCTTCGTCTTCGAAGGCTTAAGGATACTGAGCTTTCAGTAATGATTCGCTGATATTGAGTAGATTGTCCATGACAGAAGATTGGGCGCAAATAGAGTTTCGAAAATGCATCTATTTGGTATTCCCCGGGTGATATTATCATTCGTAATGCCGGCGTCGATGTCCTGTATGTTTTGTGCGTGTTTCGAAACTCTCGTCAAAAGGAGATGCATTTATGAAGCGTTTCGTCACTTTTGTCTTGATCACGGCACTTCTTGTCATGGTACTTGGTGGATGCCTTTTCAACTCTTGCCCTGATATGCGCGGCCTGTGGGGAATGATCATCACCGTAGCCGAGCATTCGATGCCGCCCCTTGGATTGCTGATAGCAGAACAGTCAGAACGAACGTTCTCTGGCAGCCTGCTCTTTGCAATGACTGAGAACATGGGACAGGTCAACGGGCTACTCAGATCCTGCAAGCGTTTTGGAGAGACTGAGATTGAGATGAGCTTTACGGAACACGAGGAAGACTTCATCATCGAGTTTGTGGGAACGGTAAGGGGCGATGAGATGAGCGGAAGCTGCATATGGTACGAAGATACAGACGAGTATCCCGGCCACTGGCTTGCCGAGAGGATGTGAAGAGAGTCGAACAGGATGTATCAGTCAAGCCGCGATAGTATCCTTAAGTGGCTTGATCTGGCAGATAGAGAATCACCTGACTTCTGAATTCGCAGCGAGTTCCACATATTTCACATAGGACATAAAGCTGCTTCCAAAACTGGAGTTCCGTGATCTCTGTCTAAGCGGGTTGCCTGAACTAAGAGCGCTTCTGTAACCTGCGCATACAGCAAGAGTTTCTGCTGATGCTCTTTCTTCAAGACTCTTCAAGCACACGCTCAAAGAAAACGAAGGATGCATCTTTCAGGCTGATTCTGTCTGCGTCGAAATCTATCTCTCTGAGAAATTCATAGAAAGAAACGTCGTAGTAGTAGACACTCCTGTTGGAGGGTTTTCCGTAGAACTCTTCGTAGAGGAACTGGGCAAAACCCTCGACAAGGTTTTCCTCACAGAAGCCACGCCAGGAGTAGCTGTTCTTCAGATCGGGCCTGTTGTTCCAGTAGGAGTAGAAACCAGCATCTGCCTTGAGCCGCTCTGCGAGCTCCTTGAATTCTCTCGAGTTGGTGAAAGTCTGGAAGAATTCATGAGAATACTCGTGAAAAGGTGTTGAATAAAGCTTGTCAAAACTGTCTACGCCATGCTGAATTGTTGAAATCCTGCTATCCTTTGTTCTGAACCCGTACGCTCCGACCCTCTGGAAAGAGTAATAGAATATGCAGTCATAATCTCCAAGGCGTATTCCACTCACTTCTTCTATGAAGGAGAAGGGATTCTGCATTTCTGAAGCTAGTTCTGTCATGCGTTCCGCAAGATCATTGTAGGTGGGGGCTCTACTATCGAAGAACTCCTTGAAGTGTTCTTCATAGAACTCAGGAAGCAGCCTCCTCAATGCAAAGACACCGCTTAAAGGGAAGAAGTTAAAGATCGATGACGCCTTCCGAGTGATCTCTTTGATTCCTGCACCGTCATCCAGTGGTGTCACCGTGTTCATAAGCTGCCATGGACCGATTCTGGTAACAATGGTCTCAAGGTCTTTCTTCATCTGATCAGTGAAGTCATTGTAAGAATCAATGAGGAACGCATAGTAAGACTGTTCTTCACTGGAAGCATCTTTGTATATC
>CAZSXB010000122.1:0-2639 GCA_964611155.1 uncultured Thermotogaceae bacterium | reverse complement strand
CGCCACAAGCCATCTGCCATTCGCAGGTCTATGGATTTCTCGCACAGCGGCACTCTAGTGTCTTGCTCTTTCTCGCAATACCCGAACCTTTCCAACCGCTCCTTTCCAACCCATACCCGCCTTTGTGTTTTCACCTTCAACCGCTCTTGATCTGACTCCCATCCTTGGAGGGGTGGCGCGAAGCGCCGGGGTGGGTGATCTGTAGCAGCAGGACAGAAGTTTGTCAGTCAGAATTAGCCTGTGAAGCGGAAGGCGAAGAGCACGTCTGAAGCGAAGCCACAATAAGAGTGGCGAAGCGTGGTTTGCAGATCAAGCGCACGAAGCGGAATTGAAGAACAAACAACGTGAAGAGCGATAACCAAACCGAATTTCTTAGTGCAGTGCAGAAGACTGCTCTGCCCTGATATTGGATGATGTTAGAACAAGGGCATAATATATTATGCCCCTACACAAAAGGGCAAAAACCAGCTTCCAAAGTATGGTAGGGGCAGAATGTTCTGTCCTTTTTTGCTTGCAACAACTGGTTTTCAGCAAACATTCTGCTTTCAACCTTTCTTTGTCATCTTCTCCTCCTTGATGATAAAATCCCATATATCCAGTAACTCCGAATGAGGTGACAATAGCATATGCCTGTTCTTTCTGTGAAAAACCTGGTGATGCACTACCGAACGAAAGAAGGCTATGTGCGGGCAGTCGATGGAGTGAGCTTTGATGTTGGCACTGGAGAAGTTCTCGGTATTGTTGGTGAATCAGGTTGTGGCAAGACGTCGATTTCAATGGCAATCCTCCGGTTGCTTCCCGAAAATGCGGAGTTTCGTGGGGGACAGGTGTTTTTCAATGACGGAAATGAGACTGTTGATCTTGTCGGACTCGCAGACTCTGCAATGCAGAAATACAGATGGAAAGGGATCTCCATGATCTTCCAGTCAGCCATGAACTCGCTCAATCCTGTATACAGAATTGGGGATCAGATTCTTGAAGCCATGAAGAGACACTATCCTGAGATATCGAGAGAAGCTGCCAGGAAAAGAGTCGAGGAGCTGTTCCGTCTGGTCGGCCTTGATCCAAAGAGGGTGAAACAATATCCACATCAGTACAGCGGAGGGATGAAGCAGAGGGCTGTAATCGCCATGGCACTTGCCTGTGATCCCAGACTTGTGATTGCCGACGAACCCACAACTGCACTGGATGTGATCGTTCAGGACAGGATCATGAGAGAATTGAAGAGGATTCAGAGAGACCTGGACATGTCCATGATCTACATATCACATGACATTGCTGTAATCGCTGAAGTGAGTGACAGCGTTGCAATAATGTATGCGGGGAAACTCGTAGAGCTTGCTGATACTGCAACGATTTTCGATAGACCTAAACATCCCTACACGAATGGGTTGATGAACGCTTTTCCCAGTGTAGTTGGAAAGAAGCGTAGACTCTGTACGATCCCTGGAGAACCGCCAGATCTGCTTAATCCGCCGTCAGGATGCAGGTTTGCTACAAGGTGTTCTTACGCTGACGATCAGTGCAAGAAAGCTGATCCTGAGTTCCGAGCTCTCGAAGAGGGGCATTACGTAGCTTGCTTTTACCCTGTTGAGAGAGAGAAAAGCCTTGAGGAGATAACTGAAAGTGGGGAATAAACCCCTTATGGCAGTGCGAAGCCTGAGAAAGCACTTCGATGCAGAGAGCAAGTTATTCTCAAAGGCGAAGCTTCTTGTTCATGCTGTGGACGAAGTAAGCTTTGATGTTGAAGAGGGAGACTCACTGGGGCTTGTAGGTGAATCTGGTTGTGGCAAGACCACAACGGGAAGGGTTATCGTCCAGCTCGAGAAGCCGACTTCAGGAGACATACTCTTCAGAGGCAAGAACATCGCCGAGTTCAGCAAATCAGAGCAAACGAATTACCACAGAGAAGTACAGATGGTTTTTCAGGACCCTTACGAGTCATTGAATCCACGCATGACTGTCTTTGAAATTATCACAGAACCACTGAACATAAACGGAATAGGAACAAGACGTCAAAGGGTAGAGCGGGCCAGGGTTTTTCTCCATCAAGTTGGGATAAGCCCTGCGGAGACCTTTCTTTCTCGCTACCCACATGAGTTATCGGGTGGGCAGAGACAGAGGATCGCAATAGCCAGAGCGCTTGTGCTTGAACCAGTGTTTCTTGTCGCCGACGAACCTACTTCGATGCTTGATGTCTCAGTCAGGACTGGTGTGATGGAACTCATGCTCAAGCTTCAGGAAGAATACAAGATGAGTTATCTCTACATCACTCACGATCTTGCAGTAGCGCGATATATGTGTCATAGAATCGCAGTAATGTATCTTGGGAAAATCGTTGAGGCAGGAGAAACTGAAGAAGTTCTACTCGATGCTCAGCATCCTTATACTCGTGCGCTTCTATCTGCTGTTTCGGTGCCGGATCCCAGGATCAGAAGATCACAACCCCGTATCAAAGGGGGCATAAGCAAGCCCATCAATCCTCCCCCAGAATGCAGGTTTCTTGAGCGCTGCCCAGTCGCTACAGATTACTGTAGACAGAACCCTCATCCGCCGCTAGTTGAGATAAACGAAGGACATCTGGTCTCCTGTTACGAGGCGACTGGTGGAGTATGACCAGGCGCTCTAAAGCGGTTCTA
>CAZSXB010000121.1:0-2819 GCA_964611155.1 uncultured Thermotogaceae bacterium | reverse complement strand
AGACGCTCTACAAAGAGAATCAGAAAGGTTCCGCTGGATATTGTGCGACGAGTTTCAGGATACAAACCTGCTTCAGTACAGACTCCTCGAGATGCTGGCGAAATGCCACGGAAACCTGGTTGTTGTAGGAGACGACGCGCAGTCGATTTACTCGTTCAGGGGAGCTCGCTTTGAAAACGTGTACGACTTTCTCAACAAAAAAGAAACAAAGGTTTTCCGTATCCAGACCAATTACAGGTCCACCCCGGAAGTTGTTAAACTAACAAATGCGATCTTCCCTGAGAACTCGATTGAGAAGGAACTGGTGGCTGTGAGACCCTCAGGACCTATACCTGTCGTAGCTGACACATGGGATGTACTGGAAGAAGCTGCATTTGTTGCACAGAAGATCGAGGAACACGTGAACGATGGGATAGACCCTGAAAGAATTGGTGTACTCTATCGGTCTCATGCTCATTCGATGGATCTTCAACTTGAGCTCGACAAGCGCCAGATCAGCTATATAGTTTTCTCTGGTCCTCGCTTTGTGGAGAGTGCTCACGTGAAGGACCTCCTCGCATTCCTGAGAATCACCCAGAACCCTTATGAGCAACTCTCCTGGTCCAGGATTCTGAGACTATTCCCTGGTGTTGGCGCTTCAACGGCTATGAGGGTGACCGGAGCAATCAGGGCAGGGCTGGGAGATGGTGCTTCTCCAGCAGATATCGTCCGCAATTTCACGACCAAGAGGATAAGACTTGAACCTCTGGTGAATACGCTCAAAGCAATAGAGTCAGTGAAGAACCCACGCACCCTCGTTGAGACTGTGTACAAGGAGTTCTACAACAACCATCTGGATAACGCTTATCAGGATGCATATAACAGGCGCATGGATATCGAAAGGTTGATGGAGATTGCGGATAGATACAACTCGATAAACGCCATGCTGGAAGACATTCTGATCAGCGAAAAGGTCGATATGGAAAGAGAACAGGCCGAAAGAAACGAGAAGGTGGTTCTATCTACAGTTCATCAGGCAAAAGGCCTGGAATGGGACATTGTTTTCGTTCTCTCTGTAAATCCAGGAGACTTCCCCAGTTCGCTGGCCATCATGGAAGGAAACCTGGACGAAGAAGAGAGGATTTTCTACGTAGCTGTCACCCGTGCCAAAAACTACCTGTATATCATGAGGCAGCGCGGGGGAAGAAATAGACCAGTGCTCGGCAACAGGTATGTCTTCCGCAGCGGACATGACTTCATATCGCGGATCAATCAGGATCTCGCGGAGCACTGGGATGTAAGCTGGGGTTAGATGCAATAATCGTCGAAATAAGGGAGGGTAAAGGATGAATGTTTTGTACTTTCCACTGATTGCCGGAATAGTGTCCAGTGTTTTTGCATTCATCATGTATAGGAGAACACTCAAATTCTCCCCAGGAAACGAGATGATGCAGCGCCTTTCCGGCCATATTCAAGAAGGGGCTTCTGCTTTTCTCTCTGCAGAGGCGAAGAAGATCTTTCTGGTCGCAATCTTGCTGGCTGCAACTCTTGCGATAGTGTTCAATTCCTACAAGTATGCCGTGGCACTGCTTTTCGGAGCGCTAATGTCCGAACTGGCGGGTGTGATGGGAATGGTTGCCGCAACAAAAGCGAATGCAAGGGTTGCTGAGGGGGCGAAAGGCGGTCTCTCAGAGGCATTCAAAGTCGCCTTTTCAGGTGGTTCGGTGATGGGCCTGGCAGTAGCAGGCTTCTCTCTTGTTGGACTGGTGATACTTCTTCTTGTTTACAGGAGTTCTTTTCTATTTGAGAACCTGACAGATATCTCCAGGGCATTTGATCGAATCTCGTACATCGACGGGGTCATCATAATCAGTGCCTACTCCCTTGGAGCAAGCATCATAGCACTCTTTGACAGGGTCGGAGGCGGTATCTATACAAAAGCCGCTGACATGAGTGCAGACCTTGTCGGAAAGACTGAAGAACACATTCCGGAAGATGACCCGAGAAATCCAGCTACAATCGCAGATAACGTCGGAGATAATGTCGGAGACGTGGCTGGTCTTGGGGCAGATATTCTTGAATCTTACGTGGCTTCAGTAGTTGCTTCAATCGTGCTGGCCATGTTCATGAAGCTTGCTGACAAGTCCATGACGTCAGCGCAATACTACGGTCTGATTCTTCTACCGGTTATGATAGCTGGTGCCGGTGTCATTTCATCACTGATTGGAGTGCTGGTTGTTGCGAAGATGAAGGCTAAGGATGCCAGGAAAGCCCTGGGGTTTGGGAATATCTTCACAGGAATACTTGTGCTGGCATCGGTAGCTTTGATTGTCTGGCTCATTGCTCCTGACTACAAGTTCCAGGATCAGTTCCTTCTTAGCTCCGGATTTGTCTCAAAATGGAGACTCTTCATTGCCGTGGCCTGCGGACTGATTGCAGGACTTGTCATAAGCAAGACAAGTGAATACTACACATCGGATGACTACGGTCCAACCAGAAGACTTGCAAAGAAGACCCAGACAGGTGTGGCCATAAACATCACTTCGGGACTTGCTCTAGGAATGGGCAGTACGCTCTGGCCGGTTATAACGCTTGGTATGGCCATTATGGGCGCTTACTGGGCAGGCGGAGTATACGGGATTTCGATAGCTTCATTGGGTATGCTATCTTTTGTCGGATACATAGTGAGTGTCGACAGTTATGGTCCAATTGCTGATAACGCCGGTGGTATATCAGAAATGGCCAAACTAGATCCAAATGTTCGAAAGATAACAGACAGGCTGGACTCTGTCGGAAACACAACAGCAGCCATTGGAAAAGGATTCGCTATTGGCTCTGCT
>CAZSXB010000120.1:0-2846 GCA_964611155.1 uncultured Thermotogaceae bacterium | reverse complement strand
ATCATCATCACTGACGACAGCGGAATCAGCTGGCGCGAACAGGAATCTGCGGGACCTTCAAATTCCTTCTTACTGGGGATAGATGCTCTTGACAAGCGTAACGCTCTTATTGTTGGCAGTTCCGCGGGATTTCCCCAGTTTGGAAAAATCCTGCGTACTAGTAATGGCGGCACTATCTGGGAAGGCGTATACGATAACTCCGATGATTGCGGCGTACCGCTTTCTCATGTTTCTATTGCGTCGAACTATTCGAAGAAGGGATTTTGAGGGCACGTTGAGAAGAGAGGCTCGTCCTGAGCCTCTCTCTGATGTTCAGAGGCGAATCCTATTTGACTTTCTTGAACCAGAAAGGCTCCGGGGATGATGGTTCCCAGAGCATGAATCCCTCTATTTCACCAAGCTCATTGACTTTGAACCAGACTTCGTGGATATACTTGATATACGGCAAGAGGTGAATTACAAAGAGGTCTCTGGTGACGTGTTCAAATGTGAGTGCCATGGAACCCTCTGCAACAATCCCCACCAGCACCTCTTTATCAAGCTCAACGATCATTTCTTCAAACAGCTCGTTGTAGTACTCTCCAGTGTATTCTTCAAGTGGCAGAGGCGGGTAGAAAACAACATCATCCTCAAAAATCTCCATATGAGGTGGATGAAGGTCTTTGAGAACAGCTGGCTCCTTCCCCAGCGCTAGCTGAACGAATGCCCTGGCAAGAAAGTCCGGTACGCTCTGTCCACCTAGATTTGAGAGGATTACTATACCCAGTTGCGCTGAGGGAATCATTAGAACCATAGTGTGACAACCTGACGTATCGCCATTGTGCCATATCGTCTTCTGGCCTTCGAACTCGTTGTAGACCCATGCCTGACAGTATGCTGTTACAGGATCGATTGAATTCCCTGCCACTAGAGACTTTGGTGTGTGCAAGAAAAGTATCTCCTCTCTCGAGATAATCTGATTGCCGTATGCCATGCCCATATTGAGATGCATGTTCACCCAGCTGAGCATTTCAGGGATATTTGATCCTATTCCCCCTGCGGGGAATACAGGATCAACCCACCTGATAAAGGGATGTTCGGGATTTATCGCAGTAATGCCTTCTTCAGTGTAGGTGTGAGTAGTCACGACGTTATTTGCAGCCAGAAAATCGTCCATTGTTGCAGTTGATTTTTCCATCCCGAGCGGTTCAAAGATCCTTTCTTCGATTAATTCAGAATAAGTCTTCCCGGTATGTCTTATAAGGATCTCCTCTGCAACAACGAAGAGGTTGTTCACATAGCTAAAACCAGAACGAAAGCTGTACTGAAGTGGCCAGTACGGCAAGGCTTCAAGCACTTTCTCTCTGTCGAATCCCCACATCGCCAAGGCGTCACCTGCGTAAGGGTAGAACCCACTGTGCTGAGCCATCAGGTCTTCCACGAGGAAATTGTCCTGCGCGAAGCTGTCTCTCAGGCCAAACTGCGGATAGAGATCAACCACGCGATCCTTCCATGAGAATGCCCCTTCTTCCACCATCATCGCAACAAGCGCAGATGTGAAAGCCTTTGTTGTGGAACCAATCTGGAAAAGAGTCTCCAGGTTGACAGGCTCTTGAGTGACAAGGTCTTTGACACCGTAGGCACCCTTAAGAATGGTCTCATTCTTGTAAACGATACCTGCAGCCATTCCCGGGATCATCCACTCTTCCATCAGCGTTAGCAGCTCAGTTTCCCAGCGTTCCAGTATCTTCGTACGAGTTTCAGCATCTTCAAGACTGCCAAATACTCCTGAAAAGCCTGCAAACGAAAGAAAACTTGCAATGATCAGAATCAGCACGAGTTTCCTCACAGTACCACCACCCCATAGAGAATCGTCAGATTAAGTCATGTTTATTGCAAAAGAGCTCATCTTTCTGACAAGCAAGATCTTTGATAGTCAATACTATCATATTGTTGCGCGTAAACAGACAGGTCTTTGCTCTCTGAAACCCTCTCACAGAAATGTATTCGAGAGAGCATTGACGTTTTGGAGTTACTCCAGTAGTGAACGAGAAGCAGTTTTCCAGATCCTGCAAGATGTTATGATCATTAGTATTAGAGAGCAAGCGAGGTGAATGATGTGAGCGAAGAAGGAGTAATTGCTGTAATTGTTGCAGTAGCGTTTGTCCTGCTTGCTTTGGCATTGATAACTCCACTGTTCATGCAGACAGAACTGGACAGAAACGACGTAGTCGTTTCCCAATACCACGACCTGGTCCGTGTCAATGGTGAATCCTTTGTTATGGGCGATGCAGATGATGAACTGTGGAGCTGGTGTGGGCCAGCTCACGAGGTTACATTGACATACGACTTCTATATCGGGAAGTACGAAGTTACATTTGCCGAATTCGATGCGTTTTGCGATGATATCAACCGCACCAAACCGCCTGATGGGCCTTCATGGTCAGATGAACGCTGGGGAAGAGGTGACCGCCCTGTAATCAACGTCACTTGGTGGGATGCAATAGCCTTCTGCAACTGGCTTAGTGAAATGGAGAGCATTCCTGTTGCCTACAGGCTTCTTGGTGAACCGCATGAAGGACAGATGCTTGATGCCCACGGGCAGATAACCGAAGATATTACCCAGGTTGTGGGTTACAGACTACCAACGGAGGCAGAATGGGAATATGCTGCAAGAGGCGGCAAATATCAATCACCCTTCAAGTACTCTGGAAGTGACAATGTTGACGAGGTTGCGTGGTACAGAGGAAACTCTGCAGGGATGTCTCAAGAGGTTGGTCAGAAGCTTCCAAATGCTCTTGAGATATATGATATGAGTGGAAACGTTAAAGAATGGTGCACCGATTACTATGAGGCCTATACGCCTG
>CAZSXB010000119.1:0-2960 GCA_964611155.1 uncultured Thermotogaceae bacterium | reverse complement strand
TATGGAACGAGCGATTTGGTAGCAGTCTCCTCTTCGAGTCATGGGTATATCTGGGAATGACAGATTCTTCGCAGAAACACGACTCTGTCTTATCTGATCTGACTGATTCAGACGAAGTCTTCCTGGTGAATGTCTCCAAAGATCACTCTGATAAACTAACCCCGGTTTCTCTTTCAACTCTGAGCAATGAAGAGAAGCAGGAATGGGAGAATGTGGTTAAGAATTTAATCAAGCAAGATCAACACGTTGTCCAGATAAGATGGAAGGATATTCTGTCAGGAGAGGATCTTTATAGCACAGCATTGGTGGATGAGAACGGAATGGTATGGGACTCTGTCATGGGGAGTGTAGTAGTCGAAGAAATGGTTCTATTGACTAGCTCCAGGAGAGAAGGAAGCGTTATCATCAAATGGATATGGGGAGCCGAAAGAGGGAAGATATCATGGAGTCTCGATTGTGGTGGTCCTCCACTGGAATGTAGCTACGAGTCTGAAGCCAAAATGTCCTCAGGTGAAGCACGTATTGAAGCACGCCTTTATAAGACTGACGAGTGCTGCATTCTTCATTACGGCTGGGCGTACAGGGCGCCTACAGGATCCATAAAGATCAACTGGAACCCGGAAAGCATGGAGTACGATGTTGAAGTCTCAAGTTGGGGAAGCACTGGGAGCGGTAAAGGAGTTTATGAGTGCTGTCCATGATTTCTGTATCTTCAATCGGTTCTATTCTATTGACTACTTGGCTACTCCTCCAAGACGCTCTTTGAGAAGCCCCCGGGCTTCCTTGACATCCAGATCTGAGAATGTGAGTTTTGTCTTCGTTGTTTTCTGAGGGCGAGCTCGATCGCTCCCTGACCATTTTATTGTCATGAGCTGTCTGAATCTGGTTGTATTTGTTGTCGTGCCACCGCCAAATGATACTCCAATTCGTACTCCTTTAACAGAAGCAACAGATCGGGATGATCCTGTGTTCTTCACACGCACGGATTTGATTGATGAGAAAGGTATTGAGATGTTTCCCGCATTCTCTGTAACGATGTCTGCAGGAGCCATTTCATGGTACCTTTCATGAACAGCCGCACTTGCCTTTATTGTGGATCCGATCTTCTTGAAGAATCCCTCACCCTTCTCCTTTGATTCTTCCCTGCTCTTCTCCAGAGCCTCTTTGATTTGCTCCTTGCTCGTAATAGCAAGTATCAGTCGTTCGTCTGTCAGAACAACATCATACACTTTGGATCCAAAGACACCGGTTGATCCATTCGGAAAAACTGCAATGACCTTCTCCATGATTCTTGCCTCCTCGTGAAGGTTACTAACGATCATACACAATGTGATTATGAATAAGCAAGGAAATGCAGCAGTGAGAAGAGAGAACTCGCCTACGGTACAAAAGGGCAGGTTACGAAGCAGGTTTTAAGACACAGGTACGGTTAAGTAAGGGCGGGTATTGAAAGAGCAGCAGATGGCAGTAGCTGATGGTCAAGAGCTTACAGATGAATGTGAAGGACCAAGTCACAAAACACTCTTACAGGAAAAGCAAGAGAACCGCTCTGCGAGAAAGCCATAGTCTTGCGAATGGCTTATAGCATATGGCTTGTGGCGACAAAACCATAGATCTGCGAATGGCATATGGTATATGGCTTGCGGCGACAGAATCAATAATGGGGAAAGAGTTTTGTGGAGAAGATCCCGGTCTGCAACAACTGCTTCTGAAAGCATAAACCATAGGCTATGTGCTATCTGCTGATTTTTTGGATCTGCGAATGGCATATGGCTTGCAGCGATGAAATCAGTAACGGAGGATCACCGACCGTCGTGATCGTTCCCAGTTCGTGGTTCTCGGTTCTCAGCTTCGCCACAGTTCTTGTGGCTACGCTCGTGGCCTGAATTTGGCCATCCCGCTTCGGACCAGAACCTGGTCCTTCGCTTCTTGAGCGTTCTTTGCTCAATTCGCTTCTGTCCTGTTCCTGTTCTTGACAATGGACTATTATCAATAGTATACTATATACGAACAGTAGATAGAAGCAAGTAGATACAATCATTTGAGTCATCTTGATACGTCAGAAACTCAGAGTAAACGGAGGTGTTAGCATGCCTGGATTTGATGGAACAGGACCAATGGGATACGGTCCGATGACAGGTAGAGGGTTTGGTTACTGTCGTGTACCTTATGGAATTGGTTTCAGGGGACCCGGCCCTGCTTGGAGACATGGCCGTAGAGGACGTTTTGGAGGTTATGGCCAAGGATTTGGATGGGGTTATCCGGCATATGCCGAGGGTCTTTCGGTAGACGACGAGAGAAGAATGCTTCAAGACTACATAGAGAGACTTAAAGAGGAACTTGGAGCAGTAGAAGAAAGACTCAACGCGATCAGCGAAGATCGCGAATGAGTTTAGCCCCCTCGCACAGGGCGACACATGCGCCGGATCTCCGGCGCATGTGTCTTTTGATCTGGTACAATAGGGTGAGGAGGGGAACACTTTGCCTTTTTTCAGAAGAGTCTTTGGACCTGGTGGCGGTCGAGGTGCGGGAAGAATGTGGAACACCGCGTTTATCTTGTTGCTTCTCGCGGAGAAGCCTTCTCACGGCTACGAACTGGCAGAAAGATTAGCAGAATTCAATCTGGGCCGATCGGGAGTCGGCCACATTGGTGGACTATACAGAATACTCACGGAGCTCGAAGGTAACGGTTTGATTTGTGGAGAATGGGACACAACTGATCCTGGGCCAGCAAGAAAGACATATTCAACTACAAAGAAGGGACTGTCCTTCCTTGGTACGATAGCTGAGGATTTCACTGATCTGGAGAAAACTGTAGATCGATTCTTGAAGCGATACGAGGATATAAGACAAAAGTCCTAGGTATTCTCAACAACTGAAGAGTGTAAGGCACGTAGACAATAGCGGACAGGAGACGACAAAGCATCACTTTCGAGTCTTGAGTTACAGTGACAGTCCAG
>CAZSXB010000118.1:0-3129 GCA_964611155.1 uncultured Thermotogaceae bacterium | reverse complement strand
TGGCGGGCAATGTGACCGGAATCGTTGTCATTGGCAATATGATATACTTCGTGTCAAATTTCGGCAACGGTCTCTATGCCCTCGACATGACAACTGGCGAAACCAGATTCCTGACTTATCTCAACTACCCACAATCACTTGTAGCATTTCCCTGGTAGTATCCGGTAGCTCTTCAGGAGGCAACTTTTCTTCTACCATAGTGATTAGCTCAGTATATTGGCATGCCTTCACGTGAGCGGGCTTGGTAGTTATACTGTTCGATTGGGAATGAGAGTCAGACTACGATAATCACAAGCAAAGCAAAGCCACCGACAGCTTCGGCGAGGTGATTGAGATGGTGTCAAATACGTTAACCAATAATGATCTCAAAAACAGAGACTCTGAAGGTGGTCAAAGCTACCAGTCAGAACGAGACTATTCTCGCCTGAATGCATGCTACATTCATCGGCATTGCGTTACCCCAAGCAACAGCCTCAGAGACTAATAAGAACATGGGTTGGTTATGGACACACAGGCTTGCTACATACTCTCCCATGCTAAAATGAAGCCACTCCACCGAAAGGGCGTGCCATTGAGATGAAAAGGCAGATTTTGACATGGGAACTGTGGGGCATTGTCTTCATAGTTTTCGTAGGAAGCGCTCTGCATTTCGTGTTTGAGATCTTCAGGGGTTGGCTACCTCTGGCGATCATTGCTGCTGTCAATGAGAGTGTATGGGAGCACTTGAAATTGGGCTTCTGGCCTGCGGTAATATTTGCGCTCATTGAATACCGGTTCATCAAGAAGACAAGCAACAACTTCATGTTCGCCAAAGCAATTGGCATATTCCTTATTCCTGTTACAATCGCAGTTCTGTTCTATGGCTACACTGCCTTCACCCATCACATTCTCGCAGTTGACATTTCCATCTTTGTTCTAGCAGCTGTTATTGGTCAGATGATCAGTTATAAGATTCTTGTTGCTCGTGCCCTTCCATCATGGACAAAAACCCTGGGAATCGTCCTTCTTGTAATGATGCTCATTGCCTTTGCCACGCTCACCTACTATCCACCTGAGCTACCCATCTTTGAGGATTCCCTCACCGGTGGATATGGGATTCTCTAGCAGGTTTGAGAAGGAATCTGGTTCGATGGGAGACGAGGTTCAAAGATCGTTCAAGGTTATGCTATTGGAGCAATAAGCGCAGACGCCTTCCTGGTTCCCGATAGCCAGCAAAAAACCTGCAAGTGCGGTTGGGGAAGATCGGAATGGAGGTGAATCATGCTGAGAGAGATTGTGCAGCGTCATGACGAACTGGATTTCTATCGTCAGCAGAGCAACATCAGTTCAGCAGGCAGGTTCAAGCCATTGTTCGATAACGTGCCTACCAGTATCGCTAATCTCTGCAAAGTGGTTCAGAATCTTCTGCTTCACCAGTTCTGGATCCAGGATGAGAAGAATTACGGGATAACTGCCAGATCATTGCTTAATACTGGACGCAATCTCAACTCTGAAATCAACCTGAGATCCGTCGAGGAAATGCTTGAGTTTCTCATTAGGATAAACGATCAACCATTGACCGCGTCGAGAGAGCCACAGGAACGTCTTGTGGGAAACTGTCGAGATTATGCTTTGCTACTTGTTTCAATGCTGAGACACCAGGGAGTCCCTGCAAGGATGAGAAGCGGCGTTGCCAGGTACTTCTATCCCAAAGAAAGAGAGATGTTGGAAGATCACTTCATCTGTGAGTTTTGGAATGATGTGGAAGACAGGTGGCAACGCGTTGATCCCCAGGTTGACGACGTGCAGCGCGAAGTTCTGAAGACTAACCTGGACATGACAGACCTGCCCGATAGTCAGTTCCTTGATGCTGGAGAATCCTACTACGAGCTCAAGTCAGAGAAAGTGAAGCCAGAGAGGATCGGTATCTTTGAGTTTCGAGGATGTCAGTATGTTCATTACAAGCTGGTAAGTGATCTTGCTTGCATCAACAGTGTAGAGGTATTGCCGTGGGAAAGCTGGGGCATCATCGATAGAATCGACAGTAAGAAGCTCTCCCAAGAAGACGAACACCTCCTTGAGAGAATAGCCAAGGTACTCTCAGCGCTGCGCGAACATCCGGATTACTTTCGGCAGGCGAGAGAGCTTTACGGCAAAACCCCTGAACTGAAAGTCCCTGAAGATTACGAGCCTTTTCACTTCGAGTTGCCCTTATTCGAGTAAAAGAACACGCTGTTTAAGCCTCTTCGTATTTGATCATGCTTATTACGGCAGAACAAGGACCTTAAAGCTGCCGAGGCAAGCACTGCCTTGAGAATCGTCTCACCATGAACAACTCCCAGTGGCAGATAATCCACGAACATTAACAGGCGGTTCTTGAAAACCTTGAACCGTTCCGCTAAGATCGACTCGTAGCATTGTTATAGATACCTGGAGGTGACCGATGCCCAAAACTGTGAGGAACCTCACAGCTAATTCGCTGTTATTGTATTTCGTAATCGCTTTCATTTTCACCTGGATCTTCTGGCTTCCGGGAGTAATGGCTGCTCGTGGAGTTATTGGAGACTCCTTCCCCGTAATGGGATGGTTGATTATCGGTGCTCACGGTCCTCTCGTTGCTTCCCTGGTATTGACATATAGAGAGAAAGGATCAAAGGGCCTGAAGTCTTTCTTTTTGAGAGGGCTTAATCCCAGGATCAGGTTCTCTTGGTGGGTTCTGATTATTGCAGTACCAATTCTTCTTGCATCTATTGCTTCAGCTATCAACATGGCTACAAGCGAGTTCATACCAGACACTACACTTCTTGAGAATCCCCTCCTCATCATCCCAACTTTTGCCATAATGTTCTTCATTGGAGGATCGCTCCAGGAAGAATATGGTTGGAGAGGGTATGCCCTGCCGCGTATGATTTCTTTGTCCAACCCGTTTGTTGCAACAACTCTTCTTGGGCTGATCTGGGGGGTATGGCATCTTCCGCTCTTCTTCGCTACCGGTCAGGGCCAGTCTTACATGAACTTCGGTCTCTTTATAGTCCTTGCGGTGGCTTTCAGTTACCTTTTCACATGGGTCTACTTCAAGACACGCTTCAGCATCTTCAGCGCGCTTCTCTTACATGCGGCGATCAACACTTCGCTTGAAGTGTTCCCACC
>CAZSXB010000117.1:0-3233 GCA_964611155.1 uncultured Thermotogaceae bacterium | reverse complement strand
ATCATTTGATTTTGTCGCCACAAGCCATATGCTATATGCCGCTCTTCCAATACCCGCACTTACTCAACCGAATCTATCCAACCGCCCTTACTAAAACGCACCTGCTCTTTTTCCGTCTATCTCGAGTGAGAAATCAACATACTCCAATTCTGTAGTGAGCTTACCAACAGAGATTACGTCGATTTCATCACAGAGGAACTCTGAAACGGTATCTTCGTTTATCCCACCCGACACTTCGATAAGAATTGCTGGTCTTTTCTCCTTGGCAAGAGCGGCAAGGCGTTTAGCGTCTCCAGGCGTGAAATTGTCAAGCATTATGATATCCACATCACTGTTTAGAGCTTCGAGGAGCTCTCCTTCATTCTCTACCTCAACTTCGATCTTCTTTGTGAAAGGAACGACCTGCCTGATCTGTGTAACTGCTTCAGGAATGCTTCCATAGAGCTTCTTATGGTTGTCTTTGATCATTGCTGTTTCACTCAGGTTGAGCCTGTGGGTATCTCCTCCACCATGAATAACTGCAAGCTTCTGAAGCTCCCCAAAGAGCGGAATTACTTTCCGCGTAGCAGCAAGTCTTGTGTTATGTCCTGACCGTCTGAACAATTTGACCAGTTTCCTTACCTTTGTTGCAGTTGCAGACATTAACGAAAGAACATTCAAGAAGGTCCGTTCACATATTAGAACACTATAAGCATCTCCGCTAACTTTACCTGTGATTTTCCTGTCAATTACACTACCATCAGAGAATTCAAAGGTTGCAGAGATACCAAATCCATGAAGCAGATTTTCCACTATCTCTCCACCCGAGAAGACGTAATCCTGCATTGAGTCTGTCAAATCGGACTTCATGAGAATCTTCCCGTATGTGGTTTTGCCTTTGAGAGCAAAAGCGGCAGGATCAAAGAGCCCTTCGTCTTGTCTTATCCAATACGTTAGCTCCCGGACGATGTTTTCGTACAAGTTGCTCGCCTCACTTTTTTACACCGAAGGTTCTCATCAGATCGAACATTCGTTCTACAGCTCTCCGAGCCTCCCTGGCCAAATCTTCATCCACAGCTATTTCATAGTGCTCCTCTGAAATGGCAGAAAAAGTCTTCTCAACAGAATTGAGCTTCATGTCATTACAGACCATGGAATTCACGGCAAAGAACTCCTTTTCAGGATGGAGGTTTTTGAGTTTTTCGACCATTCCGATCTCAGTAACAACTATGAACTTCTCGCTGTCAGTGTCTCCTGGGAATTTCTCCATCTGTGACGTGCTTCCCACGAAATGCGATTCTCTTCGTATCTCTTCATGAACCTCTGGATGAGCCATAATCAAAGCGTCTGGATGCTTCACCTTGATAGCACGTATCTCATCAAGAAGAACCCGATCGTGGACATAACAGTAACCGCTTTCACCAGGAACAGGGATGATATTCTTTCCCGTCTTCTCACGAACAAACGAAGCGAGATTCTTGTCAGGGCCAAACAAAACCTTATCTTCCTCCATCATCGAGACCACGTCAACAGCGTTTGCTGATGTGCAGACCAGATCAGCCAGAGCCTTTGTCTCGAGTGTGCTATTCACATAAGCAACAAAAGGCGCCCTGTACTTATCCCTTGCGCTCAGAATATCTTCACGAGGCAAAGTAGCAGCCATTGGGCAGGTAGCTGATTTGTCCGGAACAATGACCTTTTTGGCAGGGTTAAGTACCTTTATCATTTCAGCCATGAAATCTACGCCCAGAAACAAGATCTTCCCTGTGTTAATCTTCGTCGCATGGACTGCAAGCTGAAGGGAATCTCCTACAATATCCGCTATCTTCTGAAGATCTGGTATCTGGTAGTTGTGAGCTATGATTACATAGCCCTTGTCCTTCGCCAGTCTCTTGATATCATCAGGCGTGATTCTTGTCCTATCCAAACTTCTCAACCCCCCATTACTAACCTGTCGAATCTTTTCTCTATGCACGAAGCCAGCGAGAGCGCTGCCAGATAACTTGTTTTTGGATTTGGCGATGGTCTGTTTTCATGAGTAATTCTGTAATCACCGACCGACGACTTTACTTCTACCTCATGTATGTTGCGATCTATTGATGGATCGGCCACGACCTTGACTGTAACTTTGGCGCTTTCTCCCACAGCAAGCATCAAGGTAACCGAAACGTTGACATTCTGTGGAAACCTCTCAATGGCTTTTTCAACACACCCTTCGAATACTACCTGTGGCTCTGAGAAAGGTTCCTTGAAGCCAAGTGAAGAAGGTGGCTTCCTCATTATAAGACTAACAGAGGATATTCGGGCTCTCACCGCCCTGATTATGTCAAGTCCTCCAATTGCACCCGATGGCACGAAAACCCGAGAAGTGCCGTTGTTTAGTTGATTAAGCAGCTTGGCGGAGAATTCCGTGTCAGAGAATGCCCCGGAGCTGATTATATAGAGATCTTTCCCTGCTTCAACAGCTTCAATTCCGTGCTGTCTGACGGCATCTATACTTGCACACTCAACAATTATGTCGGTGTCCTTGGGGATTTCAAAGAATTCCAGAAAGCTGGCCTCCAAACCAGTCTCTCTGAAATCATGATAATAAGCCTTTCTGATTCTGTGTTTTAGTTCCCTGAGCAGAATATGAGCGATGTTACCTCCACCGATGAGCAATACGCTTAGTTCATCCATTTTTTCCGAACCTGCACCTTCTTCATTGCCAAAGAGTCTAGACAGTTAACACGTTCCTTCTGACATAAGGATTGTACGGTAACAGATCGATCAAGTCAAACAGTACCGATCACGAGTGTTCCTATTGCTCATGACAGTTCGAAGATGTCGAGAAGAAACCCGGAGCTTCATGCTCCGGGTTATTCATTGTCTTGGTTATCAAAGTATTCAATCTGAGTGAAGCTATGTATTACAGGCAGTCTTCGCCTTCCATAGGGATTATAACCGTATCTATTACATGTATAACGCCGTTTGCTGCAATAATGTCAGTTGCTACCAGGCCAGCGTTGTCGATCTTCACTTCATCAAGAAGATGTATCGTTATGTTCTGACCCAGAAGGGATGTAAGGCTCCTCATCGATACAACATCTTCCGCAAGGTAATACCCTGGGACTACATGATAGAGAAGTATGTTTGTAAGAACTGGAATATCATCAAGAAGAGCTTCAACTGTTCCTTCGGGAAGCTTTGCAAATGCTTCATCAGTTGGAGCAAATACTGTGAATGGGCCTTCTCCCATGAGAGCATCAACCAGT
>CAZSXB010000116.1:0-3267 GCA_964611155.1 uncultured Thermotogaceae bacterium | reverse complement strand
CAGGTTTCCGTGGCATTTCGCCAGCATCTCGAGGAGTCTGTACTGAAGCAGATTTGTATCCTGGAACTCGTCGCACAATATCCAGCGGAACCTTTCTGATTCTCTTTGTAGAGCGTCTGGATTCCTTGTGAACAGTTCTACAGCCTTCAGAAGAAGGTCGTCGTAATCAAGCGAATTCTGGTCCAGCTTTGCCTGAACGTATCTCTTCCAGATCTCCTCGATATGCTCGTAAACCCCGAGAAAACGCCTGTTCTGCCTTATGACTGCATCCTCAAGATCTACCATGCAGTTCACAGTGTAAGAGTACATAGAAAGCAGAACTCCCGCGGAAGGGAGGACAGGCGCATCACGCTTGCCCAACTCATCGATTAGTGAGGTTCTGCATTGCTTGAGAAGATCTTTTGAGTCTTCCCGGTCCAGAATCGTGAAACCGTCGTTCACGCCTACGAGTTTTGAGTACTTCCTGATGAAGTAGTTGCAGACATGATGAAAGGTGCCAGCAAGCATACCTTTAAGATCGGAACCACTGGCCTGTCTTGCCCTGTCAATCATCTCTCTCGAAGCAGCACGTGTAAAAGTGACAAGCAGTATGTTCTCTGGCTTAATTCCCTGTGTAACAAGATAGGCGATCTTGTAAGTGATCACGCGTGTCTTGCCTGAACCCGGGCCAGCGACTATCAGTGACCTGCCAGAAGACTTGACCACTGAATCGAGCTGCTCCTCATCCAGAGCGTCTTCTATGTGAGAAGGCAATCTATGTGCTTTGAGTGTATATCGCTTCATATTTTCCTCCCAGATGCGATTCTACCACAAGAATTCTGGTATTGTAGAAATGACAGGATGCATAGAAACACTATGGGATCAGGGCCTTAAATAGATACATGCCTGCTAAGCAAAATACCATGAAGGTATAATTGACTAAACAAAACAGGCTGTTGGTGTTCGTTAGAAAGTGCTGTGAAATTGCTCTGGAGGATTGGATGAGGAATGTAGCAAAAGTCGTGAAAGAGGTCGTTTCTGCTGTATTACCTGTTGGAGTGTTTGTTGTAATTCTCCAGCTGTCACTCGCGTTGCCTGCTGAGATGGTCCTGCAATTTCTCATCGGAATGATCTTTGTGACGCTTGGACTGATTCTCTTCTTCATCGGTGTAGAAACAGGACTAATGCAAATGGGGGAATCCATAGGAGCAGCCCTTCCCAAGACGGGGAAATTGTGGATAATGATCTTGTTTGGCTTCATTGTAGGTGTCGCCGCCACGATTGCAGAACCAGCGCTTCAGGTTCTTGCTTCCCAGGTAGATTCAGTCTCTGCCGGAACAATCTCAAGGATTATGCTTGTGTCGGTTGTGGCAGTCGGCACAGGAGTGTTTGCGGCTCTCGCGATGATTCGCGTTGTACTGGGTGTACCCATGAAATATGTGCTCATGATAGGATATTCAGTGGTCTTTGTACTCGCATTGCTTGCTCCCGCAGAGTTTTTAGCGATTTCGTTGGATGCTAGCGGAGCAACAACCGGTCCGATGACTGTACCGTTCATTCTTGCACTGGGTCTTGGCGTGATCTCTGTTCTTGGCACCAGAGACAGGACAGCTGACAGTTTTGGTTTCGTCGCTCTGGCCTCAATCGGACCGATTATCTCTGTTCTACTATTGGGAGTATTCTACGGATGAATGGAATCACGGTATTTGAAGGTCTTGGCAGTGTCTTTGTTGAAGTAGGACTGGCGATTCTGCCTCTCCTGGCGGTCTTTCTCATTGTCCAGGTAATGCTTTTGAGACTGCCAAAGAGGAGAGTGGTTATTATCCTCAAAGGAATTGGCCTTACGTACATCGGCTTTGCCATGTTCATGCAGGGTGTCAACATCGGCTTCTTTCCCGCCGGAACTTCCATCGGAGAAATACTCGGGGCAAAGCCATACAACTGGATACTTATTCCAATAGGACTCATAGCTGGATTTGTGATAACACTTGCTGAACCTGCTGTTAGAGTGCTGAACACACAGGTTGAGAGGACAACGGGCGGAAGCATTCCTCGGTACGTGATGATGTATACTCTCTCTGTTGGAGTGGCATTGTCCGTGGCACTTGCTATGGCAAGAATTCTTGGTGGTATTTCGTTGTGGTGGTTTGTTGTACCCGGGTATCTCTTTGCTTTCCTGCTAATACGCTATTCTGCACCTGTATTCATCTCAATAGCATTTGACTCCGGTGGGATTGTTACGGGTCCTCTCACTGTTGCATTCGTGTTGCCTATGACAATGGGCGTGGCAACTGCCGTTGAAGGGAGAAGCTCACTCGTTGAAGGCTTTGGAATGATTGCACTGGTGGCTCTATCACCGATTCTTACAGTGCTTGCGCTGGGTGTGCTATATAGAAGAAAGGAGCGGCTTCATGAAGAACATGCAGAAAAACAACAAGCTCCTGATAAGCATAGTTGATTATGGGCTAGCAAGAAGGGCTGTGAAGGCATCGAAAGAGGCTGGAGCAACTGGTGGAACCACACTTCTTGCGAAGAGCCTTGGTAATGCTGAAGGAACTGGGTTTCTGGGGTTCCCGGCTGAGAACGAAAGGGAAGTGCTTCTCACACTCGCTTCAAGAGAACAAGTCGACGGGATTATGGATGCCATCGTTTCCAGGGTGAAGATGAACAAGCAGGGAGTCGGTATTGCTTTTGTCATAGATGTTGATTCAGTGATGGGTGTCTACCATGAGAGGGCGACCTTGAACGGAGTCAAAAGCGACTCGGGAGGCGAGTATATGAAAGCAGATAGAGAAAGTGAATACATTTTGATCGTCACGATCGTAAACAAGGGAGATGCCGAAAAAGTCGTTGCTGCATCGAAAGCTGGTGGTGCAACAGGCGGTACTATCTTGAGTGGGCGTGGTACGGGCATTCATGAATATGCCAAACTCTTTGGCATAAGTATCGAGCCAGAAAAGGAGATCATTCTTACTCTTATGAACAGAAGCGATGCAGATGAAGTGCTTAAGGCGATTATCAATGAGGTAGATCTTGACAAACCAGGTAAAGGCATAGCGTTCACTCTGCCTGTGTCATCGGTAGCAGGTATAAGTCAATTACCGGGAACTTCAACTGAAGAAGCATAGGAATAACAGAAGCTAGCAGTCATCTTGCTTGACACCTGAAGTGTGCTAATGTAAACTTGTCTTGGATTAGCCGGGGTGGCGGAATTGGCAGACGCGCATGATTCAGGTTCATGTGGGCATAACGCCTGTGCGGGTTCAAGTCCCGCCTCCGGCACCAGGG
>CAZSXB010000115.1:0-3280 GCA_964611155.1 uncultured Thermotogaceae bacterium | reverse complement strand
AATCCTTTCCTTTCTGCCGTCAAAGAACAGCTTAAGCCAGCCGTCAGGCTTTTCGAGTTCGCTGTAATAATCATGGTACTGAATGAAGAGGCTGAGTTCCAGCAGCTTCAGGAAATCCTGAACCGCCGACAGTGAAATAGAATCTGGCAGACCTCCGTGATTATAGCCATCTATAAAGGCTCTCACCAGATCTTTCGTAACAACATCCTTGTCGCTGCATTGAAGGATAACGTTCAGATCAAATATGACCATCGCTACGTCCATGAGAAAGGAGCCTATGCACGAATCATCGAAGTCACAGAAGGTGACCCTTCCAACATCCGGATCAACAACAATATTACTGAAGTGGAGATCCGCGTGAATAATCCCGCTTTTGTACTTGATGTCCATTTGCTCAATACACCTGCTCCTGTACTCCCTGTATCTTGAAACGATACGATCATCCTCAAACTCGCCAGGATTTAACACATTAAAGCAATTCTCGTTCTCGTACCAGTAGTTGAAACCATATGAGTTGCTTCCGATCACTCTTGCATGATCGTGTAGAACCGCCAGACTCTTGCCTATCTCTAGAAAGACTCCTGCGGGAAGTGTATCTCGTGCAAGAAGGTCGTGAGTCTCTCCGCGGGCTCTCCTGGTAACAGTCACACAGTATCTAGAATCATCATGAGCAATTATCTCTTCTACAAGGTTCTGGTTGTTTGACATTACGGGTTCAACAACCGGAGATCCAAGATGAAAATGCTCGTTGAGATACTCCATGCTTCTTCGCAAAACGAGAGTATCTTCTCCAAGCGGGCTTACGCGGAGAATGAATAGTTCTCCCGCTCTTTCGAATTGGTAGGTCTCGTTGTAGTTGCCAGGCTTTTTGACAGCTTGAAAATCCCCTGCATCAACCCCATACAGTGAAGCCAATTCGTGAATATTGAACGATCTGGAAATACTCATAATACCATCTTCTTTCAGGTGATATCGTTGATCCTTTTACGTTTTCGGTAGGTTCTCGATACCGCACTTTCTAGTATGTTCCTCTCTGCATCACGGGTTGACTTCACCCTGGACCGTCTCATGGCAAGAACTCGGACGTTCGAGCAGCATGTTCCTGGCTGTTTCGCTTCTGACCCGTTTCTGGGCACTCGCCTCTCTGGAGAATTCTGCCAGACATGCTTCTCGGCTGTTCCTGCCGATCAGCATCTTTACTTCACTTTCTTGCTGAAGAAAACCTCCGGATCCCCGGGATCGAGGTCATCGACAACCCCGCTACGTTTATACCCCATTTTCCTGAGAAGACCCTGCATCGGTGTATTCGATTGATTCGTTGATGTGAAGAGTCTTTCAGATTCACATAGGCTTTCTACGTATTTCACAAGTTCTGAGCCTGTGCCTCTTCGTCGATGATCAGGATGAACTATCAGCAACGATATGAACCCTCTGGAGAAGAACGAATGATCGAATACGCAGTAACCAACTATCTCCTCTTCTATGGTGGCAACATATACAGATGCGCTTTCCAAAGACTCTCTTATAAACTGCAACCGTTCAACATCGACTCCTGCCACATGGTCCGTTGCAACAATCCCACCAATGTCACCCGTATGCGCTTTTCTAACCATCATTGCTTCTCCTTGACAGACAGCTGAAGGGCTTTCATTATGCGAAGCTTCGAAACAAGTTCATCAAAGGATTCTCTTTCAGTTCTGTCTGCGGTATCGATCACGATTCTATCTGAACACCATTCGTGGTATTCGCGATCTTCTATCTCGTCCCATGTCGGGAGCGTTAGACCGTACAATGTGGAAATCCTGCTATTCACTCTTCTTTTGTGTTCATATGCGTCTGAACAGATGATCTCAATATTGACATAGTATGCGCCCGAATCTTTCGCAACGCTTTCCCACTCTCTCCTCGTTAACTCTATCGGATTACATGAATCTGCAACAACGCTCATGCCGAGCTTGAGGTTGTCTGCAGCAATCCTGTAAGAGAGTCGATAGCCTTCTCCCTGAACATTGATCGAGCATAGATCCCTCAAAGCCTGTTCGACTGTATCTATTCGCAAATAGAACGCATTAAGGTATTTTGCGAGTTTTCTTGAAAGAATGGTCTTTCCAGTCGCTGGCAGTCCAGAAAATATATAAAGGAAAGGGCTCATACATCCTCTGGGATCTTCTTTTTGATCTTGATCTCTTCAGGACAGCCGGGATTATTTGTAGTGTTCCTCTGGTAGATCTCAAAACCCTGACTCAAATAAAAACTCCGAGTTGCTTTGTATGGTTCGTAATCAATCCCATCTCCCAGAGTTACAGTTGCGATCTCTTTCATACCACTCTTTCGCCCAAATGCCTCCGCGTGATTCAAAAGGGCTCTTCCAATTCCCTTGCCATGATAGTTGCGCCTGACTGCCAACCAACCAATGTTGATCCTGCCCTCAGCAAAATACAGAGTGATGAAACCGATTTGCCTGTCTTCATGAACTGCAACAAAGGTCGTCTGATGGTTGAGATCTGAAGGAATGGCTCTTTGACGGGCATCATCGTCAAACCATTCTGGTAATTCGTTTACGAGTTCTCTAATACCTTTACTGTCCGTGTTCTTCATGACTCTTATCTTGTATTTCACAGTTCAGACCCTTCCTGGTGCTGGTATTATGCGTACCTTATTCCATATACCTTGCTTCAACTGAACCATTCCACAAGGTGGAACCCCGTTGGGTGCCATTCTGCAACTAAGCAGCTCGTGTAACCAAAGCCTATTTCAGCTACCTCTTCTGTGTCAAGACCTTTAATTAACAGCGGAAGCATCATCCGATAGACTCCCCCATGTGAAACACACAGTATGTGTGCTTCAGTTGCCCCGTAGCGATCCACTAACCCCCGGACGAACTCCGTGAAGCGTTCCTGCAAATCAAAAAAGCTTTCCCCACCATCAATCTTCTCTTCCCAGCGTTTGTGTATGGTCCAAGCATCATAAAGTCTCTGCCAGGTCCGCCACGCTTCTTCATCGGAACGGCCTTCAAGAACACCACAATCATACTCGCGCAGAGCGTCAACCACATCGTAGTCAATACCCAGGTAATTCGCCAGGATAATTCCAGTCTCAATAGCACGCAATAACCTACTCGAAAAAATGTGCCATATCGATTCATTTTCCAGTTTTCTGGCCAGATCAAGTGCCTGCTCACGACCTCTTTCAGTCAACCCGTGGCGAAGCCCACGGTTCGAAATCTCGTGAAGTGTATTTGCATGGCTTTCTCCGTGCCTAATGAAATATAGTTTCACCT
>CAZSXB010000114.1:0-3468 GCA_964611155.1 uncultured Thermotogaceae bacterium | reverse complement strand
GAGAAATAAGAAGCACTGACAAAGGAGCTCCCTCCAGGGAGCTCCTTTCTTTTTCGAGACAGGTGAATTCTTAACCCGATACGTATTGCCTGGAAAAACTCTGCATGCTATAATTGCTTTTGATATCTAGAGTGAGTCAGACAGTGGGGGTAGATCCATGAAGAGATTCTTCGCTTTTTCTATTCTCTTGGTTATGGTATTTCTTCTTTCCGGTTGTCCTGAAATGATCAAACCGTTTCGGAT
Organism: uncultured Thermotogaceae bacterium; assembly: GCA_964611155.1. GTDB lineage: Bacteria > Thermotogota > Thermotogae > Petrotogales > Kosmotogaceae > UBA9910. Next base: position 3,225 of record CAZSXB010000114.1, on the reverse strand, counting down.
TCCGAAACAGATAGTTAACGAACAGGATTTGCTTGAGCTGGATCTCAGGGAATACACCGATTCTATAGTTGGCGGGGTCTCTTATGAAGTAGCAGAGGGACCCGGCGAGATCGTTAACAACTTCTTTTATGTCTACTTAGCACCGCTATGGGAAGATGTCGAAGGAAAAGAGACGGTCAGGATAGTCGCCACTAATGCTAATGGAAACGAAGTTGATACTACTTTTCAGATAGAGATAAATCGCCTGCCCAGTAAGCCGAGTGATCCTTTTCCAGGTAATGCAGCCGCGAATCAGAGTACTGTGATAGTTCTTGGATGGGAATGTGTAGACCCGGATGTTCTTGATGAGGCTGTTGACGATAGTCTTGAATTTGAGCTCTTTCTCGGCAGAGACGAACTTCCTGATTATTCTCTGATATCAGGACTTACTGAGACCGAGTACGAGGTACCGTTTGAGCTTGAATACTCAGCACAGTACTTCTGGAAGGTCGTTGTCACTGACAGAAGCCTTACCACTGTGGAGGGTGATGCATGGTCGTTTAGCACGGCGGACGAGATTCTCGTGATAACTGTGACTCACACTGACGGTGGGGTAGTTGAATTTAATGGAGAAGACCGAGATTATGTTGAGGTGCCCAAAGGTGAAGATGCGCACTTTCTGATCATCCCTGCCGAAGGCTTCAGAGTTGATGACGTACTGATCGATGGTCTTTCGGTCGGTCCTGTAACATCTTATGTTTTCGAAAGCGTTGTGTCCAATCATACAATTCATGCTTCTTTCGAGGAAGCACCAGCCCCCGAAGCTTTTACTGTCGAGTTTGTCATTCTTGATAACGACGGTCCCGTTGATGGAGCCAACATCGAACTTGGTGAAGCAACTGAAATCACAGACGACGAAGGAAATGCGGTCTTTGAACGCGTCCTGCCGGGTGAGTGGGCTTACTCTGTCACCAAGACCGGATACGACATTAAAGAAGGTACAGTCAAAGTGGATCATGAAGATGTGCATCAGCAGGTCCTTATCGAAAAGAAGTCCTACTTGATAACGGTCTCTGCAAGTCCCACAGAAGGTGGAGAAGTAGCACTCGCTGGCGAGCCTGTCCACGGGAATTTGATGACTGCAACAGCTACCCCAAACGAGTCATACGAGTTTGTAGCATGGTTCAAGGACGACACAGAAGCAAGTGGCGAACAGGTATATGAGTTTGAAGCACGATCAGATCTTCAGCTTTTTGCTCTCTTTGAAAAGATACCGGGGTACAGTCTGTTTCTGACCAGTGAGCCAGCAACAGATCTTCGAATATGGATCAATGGGGAGGTTCATATAACGCCCAAGAGGCTGGAATTTGAACCAGGTTCCATTGTTAGTGTTTCAGCAGAGGCTTCTCAGACAGCTGATTTCAACAGATACGTGTCTGGTGACGATGCTCTCTTCTTGTTTGAAGAGTGGGACAATGGTTCCACCAGTTTGCTAATTGAGATGGTTATGGAATCAGACATAGCCCTTTCTGCCGTTTTCAGTTCCCATTACATGGTAGAGACTGCCACTTCACCAATCAACCTGAGAGATGAGCAGGGAGAAATACTCTGTATAGAAGGATCAGGGTGGTATGCGGAAGGTGAGGAAGTGCGCCTTCAAGCTCCACAGATGATAGACCACGATGACATAGTCTACCAGTTTTCACACTGGAATATTAACGGAAAGAAAGCGAGCGAGTATTCTGTTATTGATATTGAAGTGATTGAAGCAGTGAAGGTGGTAGCGTATTTCAACCGCCTCTGCTTAAGAGCGCCTGCGGGAGAATACGTGTTGTGTGAGCGTGAGAATATCGAATCTGCTTGTTCAGAGCATTGCGAAGAGATCTCAAATCACTAAACTAGTAGAAGTATCTTTTTTCGTGTCTCGGATAGTAGTGGACACAAATAGTATACGGGGATGTCAAGATTCATGCTGACGGGCGATACAGAAGGGAGTCTCTGATCGTGATCAGGATTTTTCTGCTGGCTGCTTTGGTTCTAAGTGGTACTGTTCTTGCAGTAGGAGATGACATAGTTGTAGACTTTTTTGGTGTTCCAACTTGCATGGAGTGCTTTGAGGTCGAACTCCTTCTGGAGAACACCTCGTTTGAAATTGAGGGAGAAGTGATCATCAACAAATACAACCTGGTTAAGCCAGAAGATCAAGAGCTGAAGATGAAATATGTTCAAGCTTACGGCGTTCCTGAGGGTGTTATGGACAGGATACCTTTGTTGTTCATTGGCAGGGACTTTTTTTACTACGAGACCGCGAAGCCAGAAGCGCTTCTGGAAAGCTTCGAGAGGTACTCTAGCGAATCTAGAGAGATAATGCTCTCGATTATCGAGACTCTTGAAGACTCTGCCGATGCTGTCTTTCTTGAGCGATTCGCCGGGTTCAACTTGCTTGTTGTGATTGCAGCTGGGCTTATCGATGGTGTGAATCCCTGTGCCTTTGTGGTGTTGATTTTTCTTGTATCATATCTTTACTACGTCGGAAGAGAACGGAAAGAGATCCTTGTTGCTGGACTTTCATTTGCTGTCGGCATATTTGCAGCTTACCTGGCAATGGGAATTGGGCTGATGGGCGCGGTAGGTTTTCTGGAAGGGGTATCTCGAATCTTCCAGGCAGTATTCTACCCTGCAATCACTATTCTCACAGGGGTGCTATTTGTTCTTTCGATTGTTGACTTTTTCAGGATGCGCTATGGAAAGAAAAAGGCCATCCTGGAGTTATCACCAGGACTCAAGCGAAAGACCCATGAGATAATACGCAAGCACGCCAGAGCCAAGACGATTTGGATTGCTTCTCTTGCTGCTGGAGGTCTCATATCCTTTGTTGAGTTCATGTGTACTGGCCAAATATATCTGCCTACGATAGTATTCGTTCTCAACAGAACAGACTTGGCATTGCAGGCTTTCGGCTACTTGCTTATCTACAATGCCGGCTTTACAGCGCCGATTATCGCCATAACGTTGATTGCATATTATGGTTCTTCAACAAAGAAAATCCAGCATTTCATGACCTCTACAAACGCTGCTGCCAAAGTCAAGTTGTTTATGGGCGGGGTGTTTCTGGTTTTCTTCATCGTGATGCTTCAGATAACTATGCGCGTTTTTGGAGTAGTTTAGTGTCGTATTAATCCTCTGGCAGAAACTTCTGACTATGTTTCGAGTTCTCTATCAGACATCACCATATCCATCGCTGCT
>CAZSXB010000113.1:0-3853 GCA_964611155.1 uncultured Thermotogaceae bacterium | reverse complement strand
ATCATCGGTATCTCACCAAGGAACTCTACGCATCACAGGCCTCACACTTTGTTGATTGCTTACAAAACAATGTGCAGGGAATCAACTCTGCTGAAGACAACCTCGAGACTATGAAGCTCATCGATGCCCTTTACAGGTCAAGCAATGAGAAGAGATTGGTCAGACTCGGGGAATACGTTAATGGAGGGGAAGTGTAATGGGGTTAGCATTCTTCGGAAATGAGAGGGAGTTCACGTTCGGGTTTCCCGACTGGCCACAGTTTGATAATAGAGAAATGCAGGGGCTCGAAAGGGTTCTTAGAAGCAGAAGATGGTTTGCTGGCTTTCTTGGAGGAGATGAGACAAGCGAGGTTGGCCAGTTTGAGAAGGAATTTGCAGACTACAACAATTCGAGGCATGCAATAGCCGTTTCTAACGGCGAGGCAGCTTTGATCATCGCACTGGCAGCTTCAGGAGTAGGCGCGGGTGATGAAGTGATAATGCCTGCATGGACCTTTGTTGCTACCGCAAGTGCTGCAATGCATTTGGGAGCTGTCCCGGTATTTGCTGACGTGACACCAGATAATCTCTGCCTCGATCCCAAGGATGTTCTGAAGAAAGTCTCTGACAAGACTCGGGCTGTGATAACAGTTCATTATGGAGGAAGACTCGGAAATATTGACGAACTTGTTGATATCGCCCAGAAGAAGAACCTTATCCTGATCGAAGATGCATGTCATGCACACGGATCGGTTCACAGGGGCAAGAAAGCTGGAACACTAGGTCATCTGGGCTGCTTCAGCTTCCAGGAATCTAAGACAATGACATCAGGTGAAGGCGGACTAATCACGACTAATGATGACCATATTGCGCAAGTAGCCCGTTCTTTTCGAAGCAATGGCAGGAAAGTAGGATCTCCAGGGTATTTGCATTACAGACTGGGGTGGAATTACAGGCTGACAGAGTTCCAGGCAGCTATATTGAGGGCACAGCTTTCAAGGCTTGACGAGCAGGTGAGAACGAGAACTGAGAATTCGAGGTTACTGACCACAATGCTTAATGACACTCCCGGATTTATACCATTGAAAGATCCTGAAGGTACAATCCAGAACTCTTGTTACCTCTATCCGATAAGGCTGGATCTAAACTATTTTGGCATGAACCGTGAGTTAGCAGACAAGTATGCAGAGAAGCGTGAAATAGGTTACAGTCACTCTCTCGCGCCCTCTTCGCTGCTCATTGAAGATATCCTTAGAGCAGAAGGGATTCCCTGCAGTTCAGTCTACATTCCTCTAAACAGAAGCCCCTTGTTCCTTGACACTGAGGAGAGAACAAAGGGTTTGACTACGTTCGAGAGGTACATAGGAGTTCCTCAATATGAGGCGGCATTACCTGTCTCGGATAGAGCATTTGAAGAAGTTGTTGATCTCCCTCTCAAGGTTTTCATGGGAGACACCGAGACTATAAGTACAGTAGCCAGAGCACTTTCGAAGATAAGCTCAAATGTTGATCAAATCAAAGGTTACTTGAAGGAACTCAGTATGATTCGTTGAAGGGAAATGGGTGAACCTGGTGATAACAAAACTAGCAGCAATAAGAACAGAAGAAATTATCAGTCTAATAAGACACAACAAACGGATATCAAGGGTTCAGCTTTCGAAGATGACGGGTCTAAGCAAGCCTACAATTTCACTCATAGTAAACCAACTCATTGAAGAAGGAGTGGTAAGAGAGACGGGAGTGGGAGAAGCTGAACGACTTGGCGGCAGAAAGCCGATACAGCTCTCTTTTGTTCATGATTACAGGCTCTCTATAAGCGTTGATATTGGAGGAACAAAGACACTTGTTTCAGTTATCGATCTTCAAGGGCGTATCCTTGAATCTCTTGCCTTTTCTTCTCAGCAGTCCGGTGGTTTCTATGAGGTCATCGAGAGAATCATATCTATTTCAGAAGACTACATCGACAAGTACGGCAAGAAGAGAATCTTGGGTATGATCATAGGGATTCCGGGAGTTGTAGAGAAGTCTACGTATCTGATCAAGTACATGCCGGCCTTTAACCTTTCAGATGTGGATCTGAAGCCGCTGGTTGAGGAAAGATTGGGAGTACCTGTGCTTGCAGAGAATGATGTGACCTTGGCAGCCTTTGGCGAAGTGTGGGCAGGAGCAGCAAAAGATCTTCCGAGCGTGCTGCTGGTCTCGGTAGGAACTGGCATTGGAGCAGGAATTATCGTCGACGGAAAAGTCTACACGGGACAGAACGGAATTGCTGGAGAAATAGGTGAAATGGTAACTGATTGGACCAAAGAGGCTTCTTTCAATAAAGGTTTCGGAAGAATAGAGAAATGGCTTTCAGGCCACTCTCTCGAAAGCTACATACTGGAGAACTCACTGAATGCAGATGTTGCAATGCTTTTCTCTATGATTGATGACAATCCACAGATCAACGAGCGTATCACAGAAGGCTGCAGTCACCTGGGGCTTGCTCTGGCAAATGCTGTTGTAATGCTTGATCCATACAAGGTTCTGATCGCAGGTGGAATCGGCTACAACCAATACGAGAGGTTGCACCCTATTCTCGACTCGGTTTTGAAAGCGGTACTTCCGGAATCTATGTACAGGAAAGATTTGCTGGGCAAAGCTTCTCTTGATCCTTATGGAGTGATCATTGGGGGTGCCTATCTTGTACAGCAGGAGCTCCTTATGAAGTGTGTTTGCAAGGAAGAGCAATTCGCCACGATGAATAACCGGTGAGTTTCAGCCGGTTACTAATAGGAGGTGCAACATGAAGAAGAGTCTCATCAGTATTGCGCTGACGATCGTGATGGTGTTGATGGTTTTCTCAACAGGATTTGCCACAACTTATGATGTTGCTGTTCTGCTTCCCGGTTCCGTAGAATTCTTCAGTGTCTTGCGCAGAGGTCTGGATAAGGCCGCGGAAGACTTCGGCCTCAACCTGATATATGCCGATGCAGAATGGGATGCTGGCAATCAGCTTTCACAAGTTGAGAACTTCATTGTAAGGAGAGTTGACCTCATACTCCTTTGCGCAGCAGACAACATGGCACTGCGCGCTGCTGTTACGCTGGCCAATGAGGCGAATATCCCGCTCATCACTTTCACCAACACCGTAGGGACAGATCCAATGGGCAGATTTCCCGGGGTCATCTCTCACGTTGGCAGAACTGACATCGAAGCTGGAGAAATCCAGGGCAGGATTGCGGCGGAGCTTCTTGGCGAAGGCCCTGCTAACATTATCCTGATCCAGGGAAGCCCGGGAACAGCACCCCAGAGAATGCGCGAGGAAGGCTTTCTCAACATCGCAGAGAACTTCCCAAAGTGGAACATAATTGAGCGAAGGCCAATTGTTGGCTGGACAAAGGAAGGAACCCTGGAGTTCATGGAGGCCTTCATTCAGAGCGGAAGGAGTGTCGACCTGATAGCCTGTCAGTGGTGGTCTGCAGCAATTGCATCCGCAATGGCACTCGACGAAGCAGGTATTACTGGAGTCTATGTAATTGGCCTGGAATTTGCTCAAGAACTCGTTCCCTATATTAAGAGCGGAGCGGTACACGCCACAACATACTACTCGATAGTAGAAGAGGGCTACAAGACAGGTGAAACCGCTGCAAAGTTCCTCCAGGGAGACCCAATACCTGATTTTGTGGGTATCGAACAACACGTTGTGACCATTGACAATCTGGATGATTTTGAACCTGAAATGTAGGAAAGAAAGGAAAGATACGCCTTGAGAAGACTGACTGAGAGACTGAGCATTTCTTCGCAGGTATTCGGTAAGGGAGATCTATCTGATGCACACCACGAGCTTCTTGAATCAAAGCTGGAGCTTGCTAACAAGAGACTGAATCTGGAAG
>CAZSXB010000112.1:0-3894 GCA_964611155.1 uncultured Thermotogaceae bacterium | reverse complement strand
ATGGCAGGAGCAATCGTGATTGCCGTCCCGTCAATAATCATTTTCCTGCTTGTTCAGAGGTATTACGTGAAAGGCATCAACGTGAGTGGCGCAATAAAGGAGTGACCAGGATGAGAAAGACGATGGTAATCGCTATTATAATCGTTTCCATGACAGCTTTTTCAGGATTTGTAAGCATAGCGCCTGGGGGGAAACACTTCGAGCACAATAATGAACCGCTCGTGTTGCTCGGCTTCAATGACGGTCTACCGTGGCCGTCACTGGCACCACTAGCTTCAGGCAATATCTCTGCCGGGGAGAGGTATTTCAAAGAGCTTTCTGATCGAGGCGTGAACGTGCTGAGGATTATGTTCGAGTATTCCCAGGGACGGCACAATCTCTTCGCTTTTGAGAATCCTTTGTGGGAGGTTAATCCTGTAGTCGTCCAGATATGGGATGATATTGTGATGCTCGCCGAGAAGTATGGTATCTACCTGATAATCACTCCCTGGGACCCTTTCTGGGCTTACGAGAACTGGGATGTGAACCCTTACAACATCGCTAACGGCGGAACGATCGAAAGCATGAGAGATTTTTTGACGGATCCGGACACTGTTGAGAACGCAATTCAGAGATTCAAGTTTATGATTGACAGATACGGTGAATCCGAGAAGATACTGGCCTGGGAGCTCAACAACGAAATAGAGCTCTGGTACGGAAGGATATTCCACAAGCCGGATCCGGTAAATGCCCGAGAAATCAATGAATGGATAGAGACAATCTCGACGTTTATAAGGAACTATGAAATAGAGAAGTTTGGTGAAGCACGACTAATAACCGTCTCTACCGCTGCTCCAGCGGTTACCGGAGCTCTCGCAAGGGTGCTCTACGACTTCACACATATCGATTTTGTGACGACTCACTTCTACTACGATACTATAAAGACCTACTCTGACCCTTACCGAATTGCCAGAGATGTGGTCATGAACATCAACTACCACAACTACCTTTTCGAAGACTCTGTTCCTTTTTTCGATTCAGAGAGCGGACCGATTGACAGATGGCCTCAACTGCCTGCAAATGACATCGCGTGTTATAGCGCTTTCAGCTGGGCACATCTTGCATCAGGAGGTACTGGCATCGGTATGAGATGGCCCTACACGACCCCGCACAGGATGCCCACCTACCTGCTGGACATCATTGAAGCAATCAGTAGATTTGTTAAGTCACCCGGCATAGACTGGCTGGACTTCACCGGGGTGAATCTGGACGACCTGACATCATACACATCTGAAAAACCCATATTCCTGACAAACAGCGCTGACAGGTCCGCAGATTTTGCCCAGATCATTGGATATGCAATCGCAGAATCGGGAGACATTGGAGAAATCGAAATCCTGTTCAAAGACCTTTCAGAAGCAACCTTCGTCTTTGAGGCCTGGGACACTCGCTCGGGTGAAGTGTTCTGCACAACCGAGTCAGAGCCATCGGATAATTTGGTCTCAGTGTCTCTGTATGTCGACGCGCTAGAATTCGCTTTCAAGTTGTATGAGAAGGAGTAGAATCATGGACTTTCTATATATCACAGGAATCGAAGATACATTCGTCAGTAGAACTGATGCCCGTTCTCAGCGATCTCTTGATGAGTATGAACTGACCCAGCATTATCAGCACATGAAAGAGGATCTTCTGCTCATAAGTGAGACAGGATTTAGACATGTTCGTTACGGCGTGCCGTGGTACCTGGTCAATCCTGGAAAGGGGGTGTTCGATTGGGCCTGGACAGATCGTGTGATGGACACCCTTCATGGATACTCCTTGAATCCGATTATAGATTTCATCCACTACGGTACCCCTCACTGGATGAGCAACTCATTTATCAACGCGTTCTTTCACTCCTACATGCGTGACTACATTCTTGCATTCCTGGACCGATACGATGATCTGGTGACACACTATACTCCAATGAATGAGCCATACATTACGCAGGAATTCTGCGGACAGAAGGGCAACTGGCCTCCCTACCTTGAAGGCTACGACGGTTTTGTGAAACTCCTGATGTCTACAGCAGAAGGGATTGTTTCAACTGTGCAATCAGTGAAAGAAGCTTTCCCGGAGAAGATCGCTTTGCACGTTGAGGCTTCTGGCATGTTTTTCACTTCGGATCCATCTCTTGAAAGAAGAACAGAGTTGGAGAATGAGCTCAGATTCCTGACATACGACCTGATAACCGGCAGAGTTACAGAAAACCACAAACTGTACGCTTTTCTTCTGGAAAACGGTGCTGGAATCAGAGAACTTGAGTGGTTCGAAGAAAACAGCATAGCCGTTGACGCTTTTGGGGTCAACTACTACCCGCAATTGAGTGTTTACGAGTTGAAGAACAGAGGCAACGGAGTAGTTTTTGAGGGGCATTACGGGGGCATAGAGTACCTCCGAAAGTTACTTCTTGAATACTCAGAACGTTATGGCGGGCCCATATACCTCACAGAAACCAGCATAAACGGATCAGTCGAGCATCAGATCAGGTGGTGGACAGAGTCAACCAGCTTTATGCTTGAACTGCAGCAAGAAGGGGTTGATGTGCAAGGATACACGTGGTTTCCCGCAATGGATCTTATTAACTGGGACTATAGGTACGGAGCGGGTGCTGTGGAGGAATACCTGGAACCTATGGGTTTCATCAAGCTCGAAATGGATTCTGCAAGGAACTTCACGCGGAGGCTCTCACCTCTGGCCAATGTGATTAGAAACGATCTGAAAGCCCTTCAGAAACAATAACCCTGGATCTCAGGAGGAAAAGAATGGTGAGGCGCAGACTATACCTTGACGGAACATGGCAATTCGATCTCATGAGAGCAGCTCCCGACGAACTTTCGTCAATAAACCCGAGCAAACCTATTGTCGTTCCAAGTTGCGCTGAAGAGTTCTTTCCTGAGATAACTCAAGATCAGTATTTTCTCTTCTATCGAAAGAGCTTCGCGTTCTCTATTAGGAAGGCCAGAAGATATTTTCTGCACTTTGTAGCGTCTGATTATATTACAAGAGTGTATTTGAACGGCAGCTTTCTCGGGGAGCATGAAGGAGGTTTCACACCCTTTGAATTCGATGTTACAGGTCACATAACTCAAAGGAATACGGTCGATGTCGTTGTCTTTGATCCCATAGCAGACGATAATACTATCAATCCCAGAGAAATTCCTCACGGCAAACAGAACGGAATTCCCAACTGGTACACCAACATCTCAGGGATCTGGCAATCGGTGTTTATTGAAGAGCGACCTCCTTTCTACATAGTTGATGCTACAATAAACACTTCTGCTCGCGACAGAACACTCTCCTGCACAGCACAGACTATTGGAGAAGTTGAAGAAGTAGTACTGACCCTGAAGAAGGAAGGTGCCAGGATCGCTACGCAACGCATGCAACCTGGAGAGATGATCAACCTGAAACTTGACGAAGTGGTTCCCTGGTCACCAGATTCTCCGGTGTTATATGATGTTGAGCTTTCTGCTCTTTGCGGCAATACACAAGATACAATAAAGTACAGGGTTGGCTTCAAGGATCTTGAGATAAGAGATGGAAAGCTCTTCCTGAATGACGAGGAGTTCTACGTAAAGGGCGTTCTCGACCAGGATTTCTATCCGGATACTCTGTACAGAGCCCCTTCGAGGGAGTACCTTGAGAGAAGCTTCCGGATGCTCAAAGAAATGGGATTCAATCTTCTGAGGTGTCATGTCAAGCTCCCTGAACCTGTATACATGGAACTGGCGGATGAGATTGGATTTCTTGTGTGGTGCGACGCTCCCTATTGCGATAAGTTTTCGGAGATCAGTGCAAAAAGACTGAAAGATACCATTTTCGAGTCGTTGAACCGAGACAAGAATCATGTATCACTTTCCATATATTCACTGA
>CAZSXB010000111.1:0-3927 GCA_964611155.1 uncultured Thermotogaceae bacterium | reverse complement strand
CATAAGCTATGTGCTATCTGCTGCTTCTATGGATCCGCGAATGTCGAATGATAAGATTGTTCCCAGTTCTTCGTTCTCGGTTCTCTGAAATTCGCTTCTCGTCGCGAAGTGACGATCCGCTTCTCGACATGGTCTTTGTCAACCCGCTTCGGACATAGGCTTGGTCCTCCGCTTCGCCGCCGATGCTGCGGTTCCGCTTCTTGAGAGTTCTTTGCTAAATTAGCTTCACGCAGTGCGCTTCTGTGTTTCGGTTCTCGACGCGGTCTTCGTCGATCCACTTCACAGCATGTCCCCGGGTACTCGCTTCTCAGCAACGAACAACTGCTCCGGATCGTGTGATATAAGCCGTACGCTATCAGCCACAAGTGGTTTGTCCACCATTTGGTTGATACTATCCCATTGTATAACTGCACGTTCCGCTTAAAGAGGCAACTGTAGGCAGGTGTATATTCTATGTTTCGGAAATTAATCATGTTGAGCTTTCTATTTAATCGCTTTGTTGTTAGCATGGTCTATACATCTATACATTTCAGAAGGTGAAGAACATGACCCCTTTGTACATTGAAATAAGAAACTTCATGATGTCTCAGATAATGAACGGACATATCAAACTCGGCGAGAAGATACCGACGGAACGCGAGCTCATGGAGCTCTTTGGAACCAGTAGAATGACCGTCAGGCATGCGATCGATAAGATGGTTGATGACGGTGTCCTGACGAGGGTAGTCGGCAGAGGAACTTTTGTGTCGTCAGAGAAGATTAATGTCGGCCTCAATATACTCAAAGGTTTCTCGGAAGAGATAGAAGAATCTGGTCATGTTCCTGGGGCTCGCCTGATCTCGAAGACAAAAACGACCGCTGATGAATCTCTTGCGAAGATGCTGCATATTGATACGGGTGCACCGGTACTAAAGGTAATAAGACTACGTTACGTCGATAACCTCGAAATGGCACTGACTGTTTCCTTCTTTCCTGCATTAAGGGCTTTGGATCTTGAGGCTGTCAACTTCGGAGCTGTGTCAATATATAAGGAATTGTTGGATGTTCTGGGACTCGTTGTTGACAAAGCAGATGAAACGATCAGCGCGGTCTCAGCAAACGGTGAACAGGCAAAGCTGTTAAGAGTTAATAAGGGTGCAGCTCTGTTGTTTTTGTCAAGGCTTAGCATGACTTCAAGAAGTGTGCCGATAGAGTTTATGGAAGGTGTTTTTAGGCCAGATAGATATGTCATTACCAAAGAGTTGTTTAGAAAGGGGTGAGTGTGTGAGTAATCTAAAGAAACTGTTCAGGAGCGAACTACCGATAATCGCTGTTGTGCATTTGATGCCGCTTCCCGGAGCGCCGAGATATGAGGGAATGTCTGTGAAAGACATTGCTGATCTTGCTGCAGAAGAGGCAGTCACTCTTACTGACAATGGTGTCTCGGGAATCATTGTTGAGAATTTCAGAGACATGATGTTTCTGAAGCAAGTGAGACCAGAGACCGTAGCATCTATGACTTATGTTGCGGACAAAGTCAAGAGAGCTGTCAATGTACCTGTAGGTCTTTGCGTGCTACAGTCTGATCCTATCGCCGCGCTTGCCATCTGTAAGGCGATCGGAGGAGATTTCATAAGAGCTCCGTACTATACAGAGACATACGTAGTTGATACAGGTCTCATGGAGAGTTCTGCTGCTGATGCGCTGAGATACCGAAATGCCATTCATGCTCGTAATGTGAAGATTTTTGCAGATGTACATATCAAACACGGATATCCGTTATCTCAGAGATCGATCGAGGAATCTGCAGAAGACGCTCTGGAGAGAGGTCTGGCGGACGCAATCATTATCACAGGCAAGAAGACCGGCGGCAAAACTGATCCGAGAGACGTGGCAAGTGTAAAGAGACATCTGCCTGAGAGCGAAGTCATTGTTGGAAGCGGGGTGACAGAAGAAAACCTCCACGAATACTTTCCAGAGCATGCGGATGCTGTAATCGTTGGAACGAGTCTTAAGAAAGACGGAAGAACTGAAGAGAAAATCGACCAGAAGAGAGTCAGGGAATTCGTAGCAGCGACCACTCGAATTGTGGAAAGGAGAAAAAGCAAATGAACACGGAGAAAGATCTGTTTGAGTTGATGGGTACTGAGAAACCAATTATTGGCATGATTCATCTGAAGCCACTTCCTGGGGCCCCGGTTTATCAAGGAACGGGTCTGAAAGACGTTGTGGACCAGGCACTCAATGAAGCTCAGAAGCTTGTTGATGGAGGTGTTGATGCACTTGAGGTCGAGAACTTCAACGATCCTTCGTATTTCCCCGACACTGCTCCGCCTGAGACGGTGTCTTCCATTTCGATTGTGGGTCACGAGATAAAGAAAGCGTTTCCGAGCACTCCCCTTGGCATCTGCGTTCTTGCAGACCCGATAGGCTCTATCGCTGTTGCACATTGCGCAGGTGCACAATTCATAAGGGCCACAGTGTATACGGAAGCTTCTGTGGATGTCTCCGGCCTGGCGCTGAGAAGACCTCACGAGATCCTTAGGTACAGGAAGTTTCTCGATCCTTCCATAAGGATATTTGCGGACATACATATAAAACACTCTGCTCCACTCGTCGATCGACCTATTGAAGAATCGGCATATGATGCAGCATATTTTCTAGCCGATGCTGTGATCATAAGCGGAAGGCACACAGGGTTTCCTACTCCAGTAGAGCCTGTTAAGAAGGTCAGGGAAATCCTGCCCGATTTTCCGATCCTGACTGGTTCCGGGACGAACTCAGAGAACGTTCGTAGCCTTATGGAATACGCTTCCGGTTCAATTGTTGGAACAACATTCAAAGTCGACGGCAAGAGCACAAACACAGTAGATGCATCTCGTGTTAGAGAATTCATGGAAGTCGTCAAAAGGATCAGGAGCGCGTAGTGGGAAGCGAGGTTCTCATCCTCGGAGATGCTAACCTGGATATTCTGGGTTGCATAAGAAAGCTTCCAGAGCTGGGTAAGTGTGAGTTTGGCAAAACCCCTGCAATGCAACCAGGTGGGTCAGGACTAAACACTGCTGCTGCTTGCAAGAGGCTTGGGCTGCAACCTTCGTTCTTCACGAAACTGGGATCAGACAGATTCGGAGATATTCTCCTGGAGATGATTGAAGACCTCGAGCTTGACACATCACTAATAAGAAGGACCAGGGAGTATCCAACAGGTGTAGTAGTTGTTCCGATTGTTGATGGGGAACGATCCTTTCTTTCTTTCAGAGAGCTTGCAGCTGATCTTCATGTAAATCAGGAAGACATTGAATCTCTGGATATGAAGGCGAGAAGTGTTTTTCTGTGTGGGACAGCTGTATTCGAAGCGGCCGAAAGCTTCGATACGTATATGGAAGTGATAAGAGAAATCAAAAGCAGTGGAGGTAGAGTCTTCTTCGATCCGAACATTCGAAAAGAGCATGAAGCAATGGAAGATAGGCTTCAAAAGCTTATGCCGCTGATTGATGTGTTCTTGCCCAGCGAAAAAGAACTGGAGTATTTGCAGGAGCGTTTTCCATCAGTTTTTGATACTGCCAGTCTGATTAAAGCTGGTGTATCAGAGATATGGATCAAGAAGGGTAAAGAAGGGTGTGAATTTCTTACGAAACATAACCACATCACTATTCCCGCTTTCAATGCTTGTGTTCTCGATACCACGGGAGCCGGTGACGCATTTGACGCCTGTATCATATGGGGACATATCAATTCAAAGAATTCAATCGACAGCGGGATACTGGCAAACACCTTCGCAGGTATGAGCATTGAGCGGCTTGGGGCCGCAGACTCATACCCGGAGCTGGCGGAGGTTCTTGAAAGTCCTGGTTACTCTGCTGTCAAAAGAGGAGTGAGAATAATATGGCAAGAAAGCTCATGTTAGTTCTGGTGCTATTTTGTGTAGCCGTCAGTTCGTTTTCTGCG
>CAZSXB010000110.1:0-4133 GCA_964611155.1 uncultured Thermotogaceae bacterium | reverse complement strand
CTTGAATAACTAAGAAAAAACAGGAGTGAAGAGAAGCCAGGATTGATGTCAGAGCATCTGCTTCCGTTAAGGCACCCTAGTGCTCTTCGCCAGGAATCCAGCTTAGTGTGTTTTTCAGCGCTTGATCGTAGATCTGGCAGACGACATACTGATTATGTTCGTTTTTGATCGATCGTTTTGATATGATAGAAGCATGGATTTGAAGCACTGGAGTTTCGTCAGATTATAATCGTTGTCAAGAAGGGTACTAGAACTTCACAACTACTCTATGAAAGATTCTCGCCAGTGCAGGGAAGCAAACTGAAATGCGGGCGTTCCAATGAGATCCATTGACCAAATACCTTTTCGACGTGTCGGATCTTAGAAAGAAGCAGACAGAGGTGAGTGAGGGTGGAGGTGGCGTAATGAAAAGGGCGTTGGTGCTTCTGGTGTGTCTGATAGTGTCTTGCTGCATGCTTATGGCTGCAGAAACAGGCAGATCTGTTGATCTTGCAAGGACTCTCGTCGGTCATGGTCGAACAGTAAACCAGGTTGTCGTAAGCAATGACGGAAGGTTCATTGTGTCTTGTTCAGATGATAACA
Organism: uncultured Thermotogaceae bacterium; assembly: GCA_964611155.1. Lineage (GTDB taxonomy): Bacteria > Thermotogota > Thermotogae > Petrotogales > Kosmotogaceae > UBA9910. The sequence goes on along the minus strand of CAZSXB010000110.1, from coordinate 3,551 downwards.
CAGTGAAAATCTGGGAGTTAGAGACAGGTTGGGAGCTCAGAACTCTTGAAGGACATTCCCGTTCTGTGTTGACGGTAGCAGTAAGTCTTGACGGCAAGTATGTGGTATCTGGTGCAGGCACTTTTGACAGCAGCATAAAAGTATGGGAGCTGGAGACAGGTAAGGTATTGCGCACGCTCGAAGGTCACAGCATCTCCGTCAAGACTGTGGCCATAAGTCCAGATGGAAAGACCATTGCGTCTGGATCTGACACCTTTGACAGTTCCATCAAGATCTGGGAATTGGAGACAGGTAAGCATATTCGTTCTCTTGAAGGACATTCTAGACCGATAAACTCTGTTACATTCAGTCCTGATGGGCGATTCGTTGTCTCGGGATCCAATGACAACTCCATAAAGGTCTGGGAACTCGAAACCGGCAGAATCCTGACCCTGGAAGGCCATAGTCGTTCTGTGAACTGCGTGTCAGTTAGCGCTGATAGCGAATACGTCGTATCTGCCTCTGACGATAATACTATCAAGATCTGGGACCTGGAAACAGGACGAGAGATAAAGACGCTGAAGGGACACTCGAGGTCAGTGAACTCGGTTGTAGTTAGCCCAGACAGCAAGTATGTGATATCTGCTTCTGATGACAATACCGTAAGAATATGGAATCTGGAAACAGCAGAAATGATCTGGACTCTGACAGATCACTCTCGTTCTGTGAATTCAGTTGCAGTAACCAGCGATGGGAAGTTCATCGTGTCAGGTTCGGCCGATAATACAGTTAGGATCTGGGATTTCACGGAGACAATCGAATAGCCATTTGACTTTTCTAAAGAGTCATACAAATGCTGGAGTGGATTCTCCAACGCTTATTGAACTGATCTATAAGGGCCGGGTTAACCGGCCCTGTCTCTTGTTGTGGTGCATATGTGCTAAAATCAACTACTGCAAAGCAATTCTATGGGATCGGAGCACCTTATGATAAAGGTAAGCGAAGTAGCAACTCCAAAGGACAGGAAAGACTTCTTGATCCTTCCGTGGAAGATCTACAATGACTACCCTCAATGGGTTCCTCCACTCAGGCATGACATGAACGCCATTATCAGGGGGAAGGGAACAACTCCATTTTCAAATGGTTCGCATGCTTTTTTCATTGCCAGGGAATATGGACAAGTTGTCGGAAGGATTGCGGTTGGCATAGATGAGAAGGTAAACAGAACAAAGGAGGTTGAGCATTCCTTCTTCACTCTATTGGAGTCTCTTGATTCAGATCAGATAGGGAGAGCTCTATTGGATACAGCTGCGAGCTGGGGCAGACAAAGAGGAATGAAGCTAGTTAAAGGACCAGTCTCGCCAACAAACGGTGATGACTATCGAGGACTGTTAGTCGACAATTTCGAAGACCCTCCTGCAGTTCTGATGCCGTACAATCCTCCGTATTATCGCAGGTTCTTTGAAGACTATCATATCTACCTCAAATACCTGGCGTTCAAGTATGATCTGTCGAGGGTATTCACGGACCGAGAGACAAAACTGACTGAGATTGCAATGAAGAGATATGGGTTCACACTTGAAGATGCTGACTTCAAAGACCTGGAACGAACTGCCAAAGATATTCACAAGGTCACAGTTGAAGCAATGCCAGATTGGGAGGAAGATGTAATTCCCCCCACCTTCGAAGAGATATACCAGGCCGCCAAAACGCTGAAGGTGGTGGCGGATAGACGAATGGTTATTATTGCCCGCTCTGGTGATAGGCCGATCGGTTACTTTGTCGCCTTTCCTGATTTCAGTCCGATAATTCGGAGAATCGATGGAAGGCTGTTCCCTTTTGGCTGGTATACTTTCTTGCGACAACGAAATACTATTGAAAGGGTACGTGCTGCGATTCTGTTCGTGATCCCCGAGTTCAGAAACAAGGGCGTTCCGACAGCCATGTTTGCACGAGCATATAACAACATGAGGCATATGGGATACAGAACGATGGAAGGTTCTTCGATAAGCTGGATGAATACGACGATGATTGCAAATGCAAAGCGTGCTGGAGGCGAGCAGTACAAGAGCTACATCGTATATGGCAAGAGTCTTCTAAAACGCCCCCTTACCCTGGACGAGATCTACGGAAAAAGCGCCAGCAAAATGAGACAGGCAGCAGGCGAGTTACCCCTTGCCCATTCGGCAGAACCTGCAGACAGATGATTCCAGGCAACAAGGGAATCGCGCTTCTGTAATGTTTCAACTAAGAATACTTGGAATCAATCCTCTTGGCCTGTTACGGGTATGCTCCCTACATCTAATGAATAGTGCCCAGCCAAGAGTGTTTTAGGATTGAAGTGAAATGCTTTTAAGTCTCTGATTACAAAGATATGGGGTGAGCGGCTGTCTTCTTTGTCTTCAGATCTGTATTCTGCAGACCGTCCGACTACTGATTGTCACTGACGGAATACTCGTAAAGAAAGATTGTTAGGGATAGTGTGCCTTCGAGCATCTGTGCATCTGTCTCCAGTTCATGTAGCCTTCTGAATCCATTGTGATCATAGAATCCGTAGTTGCACTGAGTATCTGTGAAGACGCGAATGCTCCGGAGTTCCTTCTTTCGGCAGGTTTCGAAGAAGCGGTTCATCAGAGTCTTGCCGATTCCTCGCCCCTGAAAACGCTTGCCAACGACGAACAGAACCAACTCGCCGTCGAACCTTTTGTCTACCGAGTTGAGTAGCTTCTTGTATGATGTCATGATAACTCGGACAAATCCCCTGATCTTCTGTTGTCTTCGGTTTCTCACAACAAACTTGAGTGTTGCCCAGACAGTCGCAGGCAGGTGTTGAAAAACCTTTCTGAAAGCACTGTAGTCTTTGTCCGTTCGACCCAAGATGAACCCCACGACTTCTCCGTCTTCTTCAGCTATCTGTGAGTAGTTACTGGTCATCAGACAACCTCTCAGGAAGATCCTAAGTCCGCTCTCGAGTAGTTTTGCATCAGAGCAGAACCTCTCAAGGTTCCAGATCTGAGATACAAGTTTTCTAATTCTTGCGTGGTCAGCTTTTGATATTTCTCTATAACGTATCACAAACCTGCCTCCAAATTCCTTGACAGCGCATTGTTTCAGCTCAATTTGCAGGCACCAACTTCAGTATGGCGACCTTTGTTCAGTGAGCATCTTTTGGTCCACTGCATAGCTCAATTGAGAAACCTGATGCCGCCTGATAACTACGCTGCTAGTGCCGGACTCTCTGCAGCTCAATTCGGTTAGTATCGCATCTGCTTCGTCAACACAAAACACACCATCTGCTTTCCAAGATCGATATCAATCAGCTTCTGCGGGACTGTTCGGTGCTACTTTCGGATGATTCTAAAAGTATGTTTGTGTCTCTAACGTTCACTGTGCCGTTCTGGCTATTCGGAATCCAAGATCGTAGATTCTGTAATTGGGCGAGCTATCACCACGAAATGCCACTCTGACAAGCTCTTCGTCAACACTCCAGCATCCGCCACGTACTACTCTGTTTGTCCCTTCACTCATATAAGGATTTACCCGTGTAGCAGGTGTATAGGCCTCATAGTAAT
>CAZSXB010000109.1:0-4169 GCA_964611155.1 uncultured Thermotogaceae bacterium | reverse complement strand
CCGTTATCAGAAAGGGGGGTAAGCGCAATGAAGAGAGAGAGAAAGATATTCTACAGAGAAATAGACAGAGACATAGAAAAGACCAAGATCGAGGCAAGACTCAAGAACTATTCACCTTTCATACTGAAGTAACTAACAGAGACTTCATCCATAAACAAGAGACGCCGTATACCGGCGTCTCTTGTTTTCTATACAGCCTGATCACCATGTGCTACAGTACACCAGGGCAGAACAGTTTTCTAGCTTTCTACAGTACTTTGGGTGAAGGTTTCCGCTTCTTTGAAGCGTATAGCTCCTTGTCTACTGCAATCAAGAGTTCCTGCACTGTTTCCTGGCCGCTCGATTCTGCAAGTCCGAGGCTGGCTGATACCGGCAAGTCGATGTCTTCATAATTCAACCTGGCTTGTCTCAGATTGCTGACTATACGATCAGCAATAACCCTGGCAGATTGAAGCGCTGTTTCAGGCAACACTATCAGGAACTCATCGCCTCCAAACCTTCCGAACAGATCTTTCTCTCTGATCGACTCAGTGATGATTTTGGCGAACAACTTCAGGAGTTGATCTCCAACATGATGTCCATGATTGTCATTGACTGGCTTCAGATCATCAAGATCCATCATTATGAGACTGATCGGTCTGCCATAGATTTTCGCCCTATTGTGTTCTTCGTCAAGCAATGTGAGCAAGAACTGCCTCGTATAGACTTTGGTCAGAGAATCATACATAGCCATTTCCTTGTATCTCTTTCCTTCGATTTTCTCGGTCACATCAACACAGCTTCCAATGAAGCCCTGGAATTCCCCCGCATCATCGTAAAAGGGAACCCCAATATCGTTAATCCATCGATACTGACCATCATGTCTCCGAAGCCTGTATTCCATTTCAAAACTCTGACGCTTCTTGAAGTTCGTCATATAGATATCCAGGCAGCGATCAAAATCCTCAGGATGAACACCTTCGGCCCATCCGTTACCCATTTCTTCTTCCTGTGTCTTACCAGTGAAATCTAGCCAGGTCTTGTTGAAGTAATTGCACATGCCATCAGTACCTGACCGCCAGATCATATTCGGAGACCACTCAACTATCAAGCGGTATTGTTCGTAATCCAGTTTCACAGGCTATCCCCCCTTCAAGAATCACCGCCGGCACATGAATGTGTCGATATTCATAATATACAGTTTTTATCGTCTTTATTCAAGCAATTTCCTGTATTCCTGGAGAGCAAAGAGCGTTCTGTATTTCTTCGAGATATCCTTGATCCTGCAGGCCAATGAACAGACTTATTGCCCGGATCATTATTCAGCGCTGGATCAACAAGAAGCGGAAGCAGTACTATCCAGTTAATCTCTTCATGACCTCACTAACAGTGGTTATCTTGTTGATACGGTATGCTTCAGAACCAGCGAAAGCAAAGCCTTCTTTCAGATTACCCTTTGAAGCATTTATCAAAGCCCTGGCTATGCAGTATGGAGCTTCCCTGAAATCGCACGTTACAATACAATGATACGGGCAGTTGAAGGGTTTCTTCTCACCCGCTCCTACATCACGCAAAAAGTCGTTGATAACGGCTCTGCCAGGAAGACCCACGGGGCTTCTTATTATGACGACATCTTCTTTTGCCGCTGAGATAATTGCTTCTTTGAATCCTATGTCCGCGTCGCATTCTTCAGTTGCCACAAAGGCCGTTCCCACCTGAACGCCAGAAGCCCCAAGGCTCATGACTCTATCAACATCCGCAGAATCAACGATCCCCCCTGCCGCAATAACCGGTACTCTTTTGCCGTGCTTCTTCTCGATTTCATCGGTGAGTTCCCTTACTGCAGGAAGCGTTTTTTCCAGTGCGACCTCTTCCAAACCAAGATCTTCTTCCCTGTACCCCAGATGTCCTCCAGCCTTAGGTCCTTCTACAACAAATGCATCAGGAATGTATCCCCATTTCCCCAGCCATCTTCGGAAGACCACGCTTGCTGATCTCAAGGAAGATACTATTGGCACGAGAGCGGTCCGGGAACCTTCCGTGAGGTAAGATGGCAGGTTCAGGGGAAGGCCCGCTCCAGAGAATATGACGTCGACCTTCTCCTTTATGGCACTCATAACGAGTTCTCTGTAATTGGATAGGGCAACCATTATGTTCACACCAATAATCCCGTCGGTCTTTCTTCTTGCTGCTCTGACAATTCTTATCAGCTCTTCTATATAAGCTCTTCCGAAATCAACTCTCTTCTCCCGGGTGATCATACCAAGACCGGCAGTTGCTATTACCCCCACTCCACCAGCATTTGCAACTGCACTGGAAAGACCGTCGAGGGATATCCCGACAGCCATTCCTCCCTGGATTATCGGTAATCGTGGTGAATGGCCTTTTATGGATAGTTCGCTGTTCATCTCTCGTAACACCTCCAAGCAGAAGAACCAATGACTCTTGTCTGATTGTCCACTTATAATGCCTGAGATAAGTTGCTGTAACAAATACAAATGATTAACAGATCTTCCGGAGATTTGTGTTATCTGCGCTTGTTGAATAATATCTCTGAAGCAAAGTGTTCAACTCAGAAGAAACACATACCAAGTGCAGGGCGAGCTACAGTTCTCTTGAGGTCGGATGCAGATCGGATAAGTAGCAGATCCAGACAGTGTTAACGGTAACTTAATGAACTTCATACGATGCTACCCTTTTCTTCTCGGTTGAGTATGAGCATCAGAAACTGGAGGGAGCGGGTCTAACAGGCTTGTTAAGTTCAGAGAAGCGACAACAAACAAGCTGATCGAAACTACTGATTCAAAGGTTTTGGTGGTAGAATTCACAGGTAAGAGAAGGAGGAGAGATATTCATGAGATGGTATCTTTGTTCCCCGGGAAAACGCATTGGTTGCTTCATTCTTTTTATTCTTTGTGCATCGTTTGCTTCTGCTTCGCTCCCGAACGGACCTGTTGAATATGAGAAAATGGCGGTTATCTATCATACACACGAAATCGAGGTTAACCTGGAGATACCTGTACTCACATATACAGAAGACGAAGTGATCCAGCATGCCATAAACACTATGTTTGAGAGCCATGCAACGGCCTTTGTCAAAGAAGTCTACTCCTGGTATCCCGAATATGCTCAGATGGCTGAAGAACACGATTTTGAACCTCATGCATTTGTTGCATACACTCGATTTGAGGTGGCTTTCAACGAAAGTCGGATTTTGAGCATTCCCGTGACATATTATCAGTACACTGGTGGGGCTCACGGTATGACTGAAATAAGATCTTACAATATCGACCTGAGAACTGGCAAGTTGTTCAAGCTAAACGAGATCCTGAACAACCAGCAGATAGCAGCAATAAACGAAGAGATAGAAAGACAGTTACAAGAAGACAGCGAGAACTTCTTCCCGGAAGCGGCCCAGGACTTTGAAGGAGTCGCTGATGATCAGCATTTTTACCTTGAGAACGGCACTCTTGTCATCTATTTTGACCTCTACGAACTCCGTCCGTATGCTCTGGGTATTCCTGAGTTTCGTTTTTCTCTGGATTCTCTTGACCTCACAATAGAAGGCATTAAAGAACTGCTATCCGAAATAGAAGTGTCAGAATGTGACTTCTGACACTTCTATTCCTGGTTGGCTGCAGAGCTACTCAAATAGACTCAGTAGTTCTTCATAGCCTTCTTCTGCAAGCTTGTCTTTGGGAATGAATCGAAGCGCTGCAGAGTTTATACAGTAACGCAAGCCGGTAGGGGGAGGGCCATCGCTGAATACGTGCCCGAGATGCGAATCTGCTATTTTGCTCCTCGCCTCTGTACGGACCATCCCATAGCTCATATCCTTCCTTTCAACAAGGCTTTCTTCATTGATTGGTCGCGTGAAGCTTGGCCAACCACTCCCGGAGTCGTATTTGTCGAGTGAACTGAAGAGCGGTTCTCCTGACACTATGTCAACGTATATGCCCTCTTCTTTGTGATCCCAGTACTCGTTATCAAAAGGACGTTCGGTGGCGTTCTCCTGAGTAACTCTGTACTGGATATCTGTTAGGCGTTCCCTGAGATCTCCCATAGGTTTCTCCCCCTCTCCTTCAGATGGTCTGCATATGACTTCTTCTGGCTCTGAATCCTGTGAAATCGAGCCAAGCGATAATACAGTTACCAGAACTATCAACGATACAATTGCGATGTACACTGCC
>CAZSXB010000108.1:0-4183 GCA_964611155.1 uncultured Thermotogaceae bacterium | reverse complement strand
TTATCCAGATCGTGATTCCCATGTATTCCATACCAGGGACAGACCAATCGCGAAAAGATTCCCGCAAGAGATTGCATTCTCTCATAGTCAACAGCAGGATTTTCGCTGTTGATCCTGTCTCCAAGATCAACTACCAGATCAGGATGCAGCTCAGCGTTGACTGACTGGACCCATTCCTCTAGCCTTTCAAGAGCTTCTCGTCCCGGAAGTGTTCCTTTGTTTGGGCCGTAGTGAATATCAGCCAACACAGCTATTCTGAAGTTGTTTCTAGCCATGATCAGATGAATCCCTCCTGCCCGGTGCTGATTCCCTCACCACTAAGGACGTCTTCAGCGTAATCCGTTTCTTCTTGCTTCTTATGCCTTCAATGTACTCTAAAAGCAATTCTGCTCCTGCTTTTCCCATCTCATAAGTGTTCTGATCCACTGTTGTCAGAGAAGGTGCCATCTGCTCTGCGAGGAAAATGTTATCAAAGCCTGAAACTGACAAATCTTCCGGAACTCCTATGCCCAAGCTTTTGCATGCCCCAAGTACGCCGAAAGCGATTAGATCGTTTCCACATACCACAGTATCGAACTCTCTGTTATCACTGCCTAAGACTTTCATACCTCTTTGATAACCTGAATGGTAGGAGAAGTCACCAGGCAGAATAGTCATCTGCACGTCAGAATGTTGTGATGAGAAATCTCTTGCTGCTCTTATTCGATCGTAAGAACTCGAAATATCTTCAGGACCAGCAAGAAAAAGGAATTTGGAGTGCTTCTCCAAATATAAGAAACGAAGCATTGAGTACATTGCCTCGTAGTTGTCTATAGAGACAGCAGGGAACTCCTCTGACCACTTTCTGCCCAGAAGGACAACAGGAATACCAGATTCCCTCATTCGTCTTTCCAGATGAGCATTATAACTTGATCCAATGAATAGCACACCATCAACATGTCTTGCTATTAGCGTTTCAAAAGCACTGCTCTCGTATTCGGTTATTCCATCAGTATTGGCAATGACAAGATTGTAGTTCTCTTTCCGTAAAACCGCTTCAGCACCACGCATCATTGAAGGGAAATGAGGATTGTTGATATCGGGAAGAATCATCCCAACAGTAAATGTTTTTCTTGTTCTGAATCCCTTGGCATAATAGTCGGGCTTGTATTCAAGCTCATCAATTGCCTTTAGCACCCTTTCCCTATTCTCATCTGAGACTGTTGGCACATCATTCAACACACGAGAGACTGTAGCGGTTGACACACCAGCTCTCTCTGCGACATCCTTTATTCTAGGTGTTTGGGTTCTATTGCTTGTGGGTAATCGATTACGTAATCGATTTCTCATGTAACTAAGCTAGCACTTGTCCATCCGATTATTCAAACATGAAGAGGTTCGTTCAGCGACTCAGAAGAGAAAACAGAGGCAGTTATCAACGACAGTCTTGTTGAATTTAAGGTTTATTGAGTCAAGCGAATTCAGATTCTCTTCCTTCTTTCTTATCAGAAGATCCTGATGCTATCGTGTTTTGGGAAGGATTTCCTCCTGAGCCTTTAGTAGTTGTCGGGTATTATTCCACGGAGAAAACTCTGAAACTCTATGTGTCTGTTCCATTTCATATACACGCAGTAAAGCAGCAGTTCCGGTCCAGAGTTCCGAGTCCGGGATTAAGAGTACATCGTGATGATGCTAAAGTCTTTTTCCTTAGAGATCTTATTGAGAAATACTAAGCTCAAGATCGCGAGCAAATCACAATCGAGATTCTGAATGGACTTCTGGAAGTAGCAGAGGATCAGCTACTGAAGCTTGACAACCCAGAAGTCGATCCATCCTCTATGATCACTGACGTCTCCAGTTCTCGATATAGTATGTCCAGCAACTATGCCACCACCATCTAGCGTTTGTTGAATAGAGTAAGCAATATCCTCAGCATTTCCTCCGAGGCACTTCTGCCACATAAGATTACCTAGTTTGTCCAGCTTGATTACCCAAAAATCAAATCCCCCGTGGTTGCCAGTGACATCTCCGTCTGTCGAGTTGGTGTATCCGGCCACAACAAAATCTCCACTTTTCGTTTCCCATATTGACGTGGCATGATCATCGCCATTTCCTCCAAGGCATCTCTGCCAGACGATCTTGCCTGAAGTGTCCAGCTTGACTATCCAGAAATCGAACCCATCGTGTTTGGTGGTGATGCTTCCATCGGTTGATTTTGTGTATCCCGCAACCATATAAGTACCGTCCGAAGCCTGCAAGGTAGAATAGGCACGATCCCAATCACTTCCTCCAAGACACTTCTGCCAGATGATGCTACCCGTGCTACTTAGTCTAACGACCCATACATCGTCATCTCCATGGTGGCCGGTTACATCACCGTCGATTGAGTAAGTATTTCCGGTAACTATGTAACCTCCATCGTTCGTCTGCTGGACTGACCTGGCATAGTCGCTAGAACTGCCTCCCAAGGATTTTTGCCAGACGATATTACCCGATGCATTCAGCTTAACTATCCAGAAATCAAATCCTCCACGGTTGTTAGTAACGTGTCCATCATTTGAGTCACTGTATCCAGCAACAATGTAGCCTCCGTCAATTGTCTGGTGTATTGACATGGCGTAATCGTTGCCACTTCCTCCTAAACATCTCTGCCAGAGAATGTTACCTGATGTATTTAGTTTGACTATCCAGAAATCGAATCCTCCGTGATTGCCAGTGACATCCCCATCTGTCGAGTTGGTATATCCAGCTACAACATAACCTCCACCTTGTGTTTCCTGTATAGACGTAGGATAATCGTTCCCGCTTCCTCCCAGACATTTCTGCCAGATAATGTCACCTGAAGCATCGAGCTGGACTATCCAGAAATCGAATCCTCCGTGATTTCCAGTAACGTCTCCATCAACTGAATTGCTTTCACCGGCTATTATGTAACCACCGTCCGTAGTCTGCTGAATCGATCTACCGGTCTCCCAATCACTTCCTCCAAGACACTTCTGCCAGACCAACTGCGGATCTTTGTCTTGTCTAGATATATTTGCAATCAGTAGCAGTACATAGAGTGTCAAGAACATGAAGATCAAGACAGCTTTCTTCACCACTGCTCCCTCCATTCTCTTATGAGAAGCTTCTTTTGGAACAATCTGATCTCAAGAGCAACTCTTCCCAAATGTCGAGCAACTTATCAGACAAGAGATGATAGCACAAGGTGCCTCTCAAGAAGAATTGTTTTCACGTGTGTAGATTCTCAGAAGATGCTTTTTCGAAGGTAACTCAAGTTTGTGTTGGCAAGACCGGAGCAGATCACTTTTTCTGGTGAAGAAGGGCAGAACATTCTTCCCGTACAAAGCAAAAGGGTTCGGTCCCCGAGACGATTCGCAAGGTTATGTCAGAAGCTTCGTGCGATGATCTTCCACATACCGCATCTGCCCTGATCCTAAGATCCGCTTCATGTAACGATTCTGGACCCCCCCGCTTCACTGCTGTTTTGCAATTCAGCTTGTGTACCTCGGAGGATCTATCTTTCCGCGCTGGCGCCCCTGTTAAGGAAAACGGTTCAGTCGCGAAAGATGAATGGTCTACCGTATGCTTCTGATTCTTACTTTTGAGGATTCAGAACAACGAATTTGCCTCTGACGTTTTTTCCGAGTTTCTGACAATGTCTAGCGCATAAGCAATTGAGGCTCTTACCTTATCTGCTTCGAGTTGTTGAACACCGTTCAACCCTTATGGTCGAATGATGTGAGAACAAGGGCATAATGATATTATGCCCACTAAAGGGACGCAAACGCTTTTCCACGGTAGGGTAGGGGTTTGACACCGTTCAACCCTGGCATACGGACGGCGTCAAGACAAGGGCACAGCAAGTCAGGCAGGATCAGCCTGGGAAGCGGATTGAGCAGAGAACGCTCAAGAAGCGGAGGACCAGGTTCAGGTCCGAAGCGGGTCGACGAAGATCATTTCGAGAAGCGGATTGTCGCTTCGCGACGAGAAGCCGGTTTCTGAACCTCTGACTGCTCCTCAAACCTTTTCTTGATAATCCCGTCGGATTTCATCCGAAGGGCACAGCATGCTGATGCATCTACACAAAGTGAGAAAACCTCCATCCGCAGTAGCGTAGGGGTTTAACACCGTTAAACCCTAGCATAAGAACGCTGTCAAAAGAAGGGCATAATGGTATTATGCCCCTACACCAAATGGACGG
>CAZSXB010000107.1:0-4233 GCA_964611155.1 uncultured Thermotogaceae bacterium | reverse complement strand
CCCGGCGCTACGCGCCACCCCTCCGAAGGATGGGATTCAGATCAAGAGCGGTTGAGGAAGTTCAGTTGGATAGGCCCGGTTGAATAAGAGTGGGTATTGCGAGAAGGGCAAACACGAAAGTTCCACTGTGAAGCTTGCTAGAGTTCTGGAACTTCAGCTTCGTGGCCGATTCTGCCTGACTCGCTTCGCAGTGGGTTTTGCTGCCATAGGACTCTGGACTCAGAACTCGAAACTCTGGACTGTGTCTTTGTAACTCTGGACCCGGGACTCGAAACTCTGGACATGTTACTGCAACCCTGACGCGGAACAAGGGAATCTTGACTCGAAACCGGTGTTCTCTCGGAAGCAGGTGGAAAAGTTCGGTTCAGGAGGTCCGGTTGAAGAAATCCTGGTGAACACAGGCACCATGAAGAGGGTACCATTCTGAAGCACAGGAGGGATAGACACGTCACTTAGAATACATTCAGTGAGACTGGGAGTCAGCAGATGCTATCTGGTCAGGGACAAGGGATGCATCATGATAGATGCTGGCCCGCCAGGAAGAGAGAGAGCTATTCAGCGCTGGTTCAAAGCTATCGATTTGTCCCCGGAAGATCTCCAGCTTGTTGTTCTTACACACGGTCACTTCGACCACGCAGGAACTGCAAAGTGGCTTAGAGAGTTTACTGGAGCTAGCATTGCAATCCATGAAATGGAAAGAGAGTGGCTTGAAAACGGCACAGTGGTCTTTCCTGAAGCGGTGTCTGCTTGGGGAAGAATTGTGATCTCCATTGGCAAACTGGCAAAGCCCTGGATACATTTTTCTGGTACGGAAGCGGACATTGTTTTTGACTGTGAAGGCTTCGATCTTGCTAGATATGGTATTGCAGGAGAAGTGATTCACACTCCGGGCCACACAGCCGGTTCAGTAAGTGTCCTTCTGGAGACAGGGGATGCCTTTGTAGGCTGTCTTGCGCACAGCAATTTCCCTTTCAGGTATGGGCCGGGGCTGCCAATTCTCGCAGACGAGCCGGGAAGCTTACATTCGAGTTGGAAACTAATGCTTAAAAAGGGAGCCAAAACCATATATCCTGCTCACGGTAAATCCTTTTCAGCAGAGGTGATGCGCAGGATTTTGCGGGACTCTTCACCCGGTACCCGCGCTTGATCTACATGAGATAACTCTGCTCCGCGAAGACTTTCCGGCAGTCGTAGTGCAGGTGTCTCCACCATAACCCGCAAACTTCAACTGGTTTTCTTGACTACTCCTAACGCACTGTTGTGGTTTGGACGTTTTTGGATGTCAACCTTTCGTTTCTTACTCTATATGTCGCTATGTCCAGCCCTTGCAACTCGAACCCGGGTTCTGCACAAGTCTCTTTTTTTCAGGGTTCGCTTACGAACTATGCAAGCGGTAGAAAGAGGTCCATATAATTGACGCCGTCCTCTTCAAACTCTTCCTCGAGACAATAACGGTCATCTCTGTGCTTGACATCTTCACAGTGTTCTGTCACCCAATTGACAAGTTTCTTCCATCCTTGAGGAATCCGGTTAAAGGGATCTGCCATCGGGTCAGTGATTCTAAGGACTGCGTACTTGCAACTCTCGATTTTCTTGATCAAGATGTCTTCAGAAGACCGGGTGTTTTCAGGTACCACTACCCAATACTCGTAGCCTCTTTTCCCCTGACTCCTTTCTTCTTCACTAACCGGTATGTCGAAGCCAAAGCAACGTGCGGATGAATCAATGCCATTATCGTGTGCCCACTTTTCCATCCTGTCGATCACCTCAGTCTCAGGATCATGGCTTATTACATATAAACTGGCAACGACCATTGAATCGAGCTTCTCAAATCTTACTTCGCTATACATGTTCACCCCTCCATCAGTTCTGAGTCTGTAATTGGCTATTACCGGTTTTCGAGGAATAGTGTAAGGAATTCCTTTTACCCTTCCCGGCGTAGTACGGAACTCCTGCACAAATGCCCTTGAAAACGACCGTTCAGACCCATATCCAAAGTCAATTGCCACTTCTATGACACGAGCTCCTTTGCTGATTTCTGATCTTGCATGCGAAAGCTTGCGCTTTCTAACATATGCCATGACAGGGAGTCGCATATATACCATAAGAAGCCTGTGAAAGTGATGCCTGGAGAAGCCTGCGACTTCTGCACATTGTTCTGCAGTCAACGACTGCCTGATGTTCTCTTCAATGAAGTCGATCGTCTTCTGCAGGTGCTCGGTATAGCCCATAATTGATACCTCCATGTCGTAGCAATGGTATTACTATAACTTTGTCGGCGCATCAATACAGGACATTTTGTGCTCTAAACAGAGACAAAAAGACACAGATCTTCTGGATTATTGACATTGCACATTGCAATCTCTCGAAACGATTATTGAGCTTAGCGAATCGAGACAGTTGCTTGGCGTGGCTAGCTGAGGAATGCTACCAGTTTCTGTATTCTGTTCTCAAAGAAGACGGTAATGGATCCCACTTCACGAGCTTTGTCTGTCAGGAAACCTGACTCGTAAAGCTCCTTAGCCAGTGCTCTTCGACAATAACGTGCAAAATGCATCATCATGTTCTCCGGGGGAACACCAGTTCTTCCTGCTGTGGTTGATCTCAGAAGATCAGAGATTTTTTGAAGGTTACGCATGTATAGATTTGATGAAGCTTCAGACAACGCCATAATAGCAGGGTAGAATCGATCAAAGAGCTCCGATGTTACCAAAATGTCTCTTGGTTTGTCGTTTTCGTAGATGTTGATCTCGGAAACGGTATTCTTCAGAAACTCGCTGTCAATATTTCCTGCAAGCAGATCTGCATAAGAGTCAGTAAGAAATCGAAGGAGATTACCCATGTACGATCGAGCTGTCGAAAGGCAGCATGTATTACTTATTAGATCAAGGAAATTGCCCCCGCCTGATCCAATAAAGACTGCCGTATACTTGTTGCCCTTGATTGTTGATTTGCTAAGCCAGTCCTTCGGTTGGTCCTCATATGCGGGGCAGATTTCATCGAAATCAACCTTTGTTCCCGCGTACTCCCCCTTGTAGTCTCTCCAGTTTACCTGAAGCTTCCCTTTTCTCAGGAGTCGTGATATTCCTTGAGACGCACCAATAACAGCCGCCAGGAAATTCCGGATTTCTGGAGAAAGCTTGGTAAATGGACTGCCAATCTTCCACAGGAGTTCTGCCATTTCTTGAGAGATCTCAGAGGCGAGGTCTTTAGCATCAAGTATGTCTTTCTCAAGAAAGACCGCTGTGTTAAGCTTCACGTTGTTTCCAGCAATCTCTATGATGTGCATTGAAAGAAGATCCTTCACTATTTCAGCATCGTAGAACTCGACTCTGAGTCCGCCGTTGATAATTTGCTCCATGGTGTCAAAATGGCTTTGATTCAGAGTGTTCCTAACTCTGTCATGGTATCCAAAATAGCTGGCAACAGTTGGCTGTAGTCTCATCTGGACAGTACTCCCAAGAGCTTCATAACCGGGTATCTGTGAGTGATCATGTCGAACGCTATCTCCTTGGCGTTTAATGCTCACTCGAGCATAGATCTGGGAACTGCAAGATTCTTTATTGCCTCCAGAGCTTTTACTATGTGTTCATAGGCATTTGAGAGCGTGAATACTCCGTGACCTGGCAAGAGAGCATCCGGTGACTCGCTCTCAAGTTTCGGTAGGTGCTCTCTGAAGTCCTTTAGACTTGACCCATCCATATTCAGAAGACCTATTAAACCGTTTGCCAGCAGCGTATCACCAGTGAAAAGACCGTCGAAATCTCTCAGTGATGCACGAAAACAGACTGATCCAGGACTGTGTCCACGAACGCTTATGACTCTCAAAGAAAGATCACCGAAGGCGAGACAATCAGAATCCTTGAGAGGTAGTGCCTCCTCGCAGTTACTGAAATGGTAATCTGAGTCAAATATGCCACTTCTCTTTGCTGCGCAAAGGCCTATTTCTTCATCTGTTCCAGAAAGAAGAAGATCAACGTCGACTGACGAAACATAGATATCTGTTCCGAACTCCTTATGAAAGAAACTCGCTCCGCCGGCATGGTCATAATGGCAATGTGTAAGGAATACAGCCGCAAGTCTTTGTGGTTCAAGGCCATCAGCTTCGATATTCCTGATAATCCTTTCTGGCTCATTTCCACAGCCAGAATCCACCATGATCATTTCATCTCCTGTGTCGATTAAGTAGACTGAGCAATCATGCCTGTGGCTCAGACCGTATTCTCCACTTCC
>CAZSXB010000106.1:0-4254 GCA_964611155.1 uncultured Thermotogaceae bacterium | reverse complement strand
CAATACCCGCTCTTACTCAACCGCACCTTTACAACCTATACCCGCACTTGATCTTAATACTTCACCTGCCATTTAACCCTTGCTCTTTCTCCCTCTACCTGAATCTCAACTTGATCTTCAAACCCCCACTTCACAAGAGCTCCGTTTCGAGTCCATAGTCCCGAGTCCAGGGTTGACAGTTCGTCATGGTTCTTCTGAACTGAATCCCATCCTTGGAGGGGTGGCGTGAAGCGCCGGGGTGGGTGCACTTTAGCAGCAAGATATGCTGCGATGCTGATCAGGCAGAATGAACCTGAGAAGCGCAACGTGGAAGAACTTCACGCGAAGCTGAAGACAAAGACACGGTCTGAAGTGGAATGGCCGAAAAATAGCCATTAAGTGGAACCACAAGAACAGTGGCGAAGCGATTTAGAACTCTCGAGGTCATTGCAAACGTGACGGTACTATTGTATCTTGCTCTATCAGTTGGTTGTGTCGAAAGTCGGACGTCGGAATTTTCGGAAGTCTCTCCTGCTCTGAACAATACCCGCTCTTACTCAACCGCACCTTTACAACCTATACCCGCACTTGATCTTCATAGTTCAGCTGCTTCTGAAACCTGTACTGATATTGATGTGGCTCGCACATAGAACTCTTTATCTTGTCCTGTCGGGTCTACCCTTTCATCCCTGAGTGCATGAAACTGGAGATAAAGGTCTTCTGGAAAATCATGAAAAAGACGATTAGTGGAAGAATAACCAGAAGAGTTCCCGCCATCAGAAGGGTCCAAGCAGCAGCAGCCTCAGATGTCTCGGCGAGCATGGCAAGGCCCACAGTAAGCGTCCTGGCTCTAACACTGTCAGTAATAATTAGTGGCCAGAAGAATTCATTCCAGTGATAGGTGATGCTGATCAGTGAAAAGGCAAGATAGAACGGTTTCATCAATGGCACAGCAATGAATAGTATGAAGCGAAGAGTTCCACAACCATCAATTGTTGCCGCATCTTCCAGTTCAACAGGAATTGATGCAAAGCCCTGCCTCAACAGGAAGACTCCAATGGCAGAAGCTACGTAGGGAAGGGCAATGGCAGTACGTGTGTCAAGCAGACCCAACGAGGCGATTGTGAGGTAATTTGGAACGATCAGGGTCTGAGGTGCTATCATCAATTGTGCCAGAAGAATCATGAACAATACGTTCTTGAGCCTGAACTGCATTCGAGCGAACGCATAAGCTGCCAATGTGACCGTGACGAATTGAACTGCGAGCAGCCCAAAGACAAAGAAGGTAGTGTTTATGTAATAGCGTCCAAAAGGAACAATTCTCAGAACCTCGCGGAAGTTCTGGAATGTCCAGTTCTCAGGCAACCACTTTGGTACAAGCGAAAACACCTCGTGAGGCTGTTTGAATGCCGTAACTACCATCCAGTAAAGGGGAAAAGCAAAAACGACTGCAAAGAACACCATCAAAATGATAGATGGGAGTTTGTGGTGCACGAGACTTTTCTTCACATCCGTTCACCCGCCTCGTAGAAGACACGCTTCTCAAGCAGAAGAAATGCAAGAACTGTGAACGCGAGCAAAACAACGAGAAGAATCACGGTCAGTGCCGAAGCGTAACCAAAATCCCAGAACCTGAAGGCAACCTGGTATATGTAGTAGACAAACATGTTTGTTGAGTTCCCAGGTCCACCTCTTGTCATGATGTAAACCTGATCAACCGCCTGGAACGAATTGATCATCGCGATAACGAACGTGAAGAACGTTGTCGGAGACAATAGCGGCCAGGTGATATGCCTGAACTTCTTCCATGTAGAGGCTCCATCAATAGTCGCAACTTCGTAGATCTCAGTAGGGAGTTGCTGAAGACCACTCAAGAAAATCACCATGTAATACCCCGCATTTCTCCATATAGCAACTATAATGAGGGCCCACATGGCAAACCTTCTGTCGGCAACCCACTCAATGTTGGGGATACCAAAACGGCTTAGGACGTAGTTTAGAAATCCGTACCCTGGAATGAGTATATAGAGCCAGATCATAGATGCAGCAGCCATTGGAATGACCTGCGGATAGAAATATGATGTTCTGAAGAGCGAGCTCCCTCGTAGCTTCTGGTTTACCAGCAAAGCCAGCACAAGCGCAAGAAGAAGGGTTAATGGCACAGTCCAGACAGCATAGAAGATATTGTTCCTAACTACTGTCCAGAACAAAGGCGTGTTGAAGGCCCTCCGATAATTGGCCAGACCGGCAAAAACGGGCTCCATCCTGGCAATGTTTGAATGAGAAAAACTCAGGAAAAGAGACCTCAGCGCGGGGTAATATGTGAACATCCCAAGGAAGAAAAACGTTGGAGCAATGAACAGCCAGGGTAGTATTTTCTGCCTTTTTCTTCTAGAGATCATCATATTTCATCTCCCGCGCCGAGTTTTGTTAAAGACTACTGGGTCACTTGAAAGGGGCCAGGATCATATCCACTTCATTCTGAAGCTGACGTAATCCGTTGTCAATACTCAGTCTCTCATCAAGCATGTCCTGTACATAACCGAGTAGAACCTCTCTGATCTGGGAATTGTTGTGAAACGCCATTTCCCTTCTTGCTACTGCAAGCTGATCTCGCGCGACAAGAATGGCAGGGAAATCTTCTGCATACTGCTTGAGGCTGGCTGTCTCGAAAGCATCTTCTCTTACTGGGATATAGCCTGTTCCAATTGACCATTTTGCAGCGTTCTCTGGGTTGGTCATCCATGTGATGAATTTCCATGCAGCCTGCTTATTTGCTTCTGGAAGGCCCTTAAGAATATAAAGGTTTCCGCCTCCTGTAGGCACCGCGCAAAGCTCGTTGCAAGGAAGCGGTGCAACACCGAAATCAAATGTCGCGGATGTTCTGACAAACGAAAGACTCCCAGTTGAATTGAACATCATTGACAGAGCACCGGCAACAAAATCCTGGGATGCTGCCCCATATGCTCTGTGTCGAGGCATCAGTCTCTCGATGTTTGCCAACCTGTTCCAGAATTCGAGGGCTTCCTTTACCGGGGGAGTATTGAAGTAGGCTTCAGTTCCAGCTTCATTTGCATACTCTCCGCCAGCCTGCAGAATCAGCGCCTGGATCGTCCAGGTATCGCTGGTTATGTCTGCGAAGCCCCACCTTGTCACGTTTCCTCGAGAATCTCGAACGGTGAGCAGCCTGGCCGCTTCAAGAAGCTCGTCCCAGGTAGTGGGGGGATTGTCGGGATCGAGCCCAACTTCCCTGAAGTGGTCTTTGTTGTAGTAGAAAATCGGTGTACTTCTCTGGAACGGGATCCCCCAGGTTACCCCGTCGAGAATGGAATTCTCCAGGAAGCCATCGTAGAAGCTGGCGGTGAAGTCTTCGTATTCACCTGTCATGAACTGGTCAACGTCTTCAATAAGATCCAGATCGAGCAGAGTGAATAGATCAATTGCCAGCAACACAACAACTTCAGGCGGGTTGCCACCTCGAGCGGCAGTGAGTGCTCTTGCAAGTGTCTGATCGTAGTTTCCACTGTAGATGGGCTCCACTTTGATATCGGGATGCTGGGTGTTGAATTCTGCAACCATCTCGTCAATCAGCAGTGAAAGTGGACCAGCAACCTGAACTGGATAGAAGAATCTGAGTTGAATCTGAGCAAAAACACCGGCTGTCAATACTACACAAAGAACCATCACGACAATCAGTTTTCTTAAACCTTTGCTCACTTCTTTCCCTCCTCTTGTGAAGTTACACATATATCAACCGAGATACGTTCGATTTCCTTATGAAAGAGACTGCGATGGTGGTCTACAATTATGCGTTCCGGTGTCACTTCGAGAACTGTAAACGCACTCGGATGTCTTCCTTTGTCATTCCAGGAATCAGTAAAGGATGGCACGGTCAAATACAGTTTTGATTCATTTGATCTTGGAGCACCTCTATGAAGATGTCCATTCAGGATGACTTTGACTGCCTGATCCGAAAGGATCTTATGGACAGCATCCTTATTCTTTATATAAGCCATGTCTGAGATATCATTGAAGTGAATATTGTCAGAGAGGTCATGATCGTCGACAGCTTGATGCACGAAGACTATACAAGGTCCTTCTGCTGAATCAACCGTTGAATGAAGCCAACTTAGAGAGGATTTCGAGACATGTCCTCCAATGCCTTCAATAACAGGATCCTGTGAGTCCAAGAATACCAATCGATAACCATTAAGGTCGACAAACTGATTTCCCAGGGGCTTTCCAAGAGCCTTCTCGCATTGCGCCTTATCCAGG
>CAZSXB010000105.1:0-4343 GCA_964611155.1 uncultured Thermotogaceae bacterium | reverse complement strand
CCTTTGTCCGAAGGGCAGGACGAGAGTCTTGCCCTTTTCCATCCGAGAGATTGGGAGCGCGATGATAGGCTGGCTTAATAACCGCTTCTAAATATCTCTGACTGCTTCTGGAGAGCTAGCAGTAGTTTTGGCGATGAAGATATAAAGTAGTAATATCATAATGTCATTACATTTGATTTCGTACGGGGGTAGCCTGTGAATTCTCGAGATATGGAGAAAGTTCCAGCTTATTACCGCATTGAAAGAGATCTTGAGAAAATGATACGGAATATGCGTTCTGGAGATAAGCTTCCAAGTGAAAACGAACTCATACAGAAGTATTCTGTAAGTAGAACGACAGTAAGAACTGCAATGAGCAACCTTGAGCGACAAAACCTCATCACTCGTAAACCCGGCAAAGGGACATTTGTCCGAAACGATGTCACTGTTCAGCTTCTTACAACCCTGAAGGGTTTTTCAGCAGAAATGTCTTCTCAGAGCTCTCTTGCACAGAGCATAGTTGTCTCACACATCTTAGTCCATCCTTCAAAGGAAGTCGCCGCTGCTTTTGGCATCTCTGAGAACGACAAGGTGATGCATCTTTCGAGGGTTCGTATGAAGAATAGCATTCCAGTTGCCTATGAGTGCTCTCACATAAATATCAGCCTTGATGATTCTCTCAGCAAGCTAATGGATATTGATTTCAGTGGTGCTGCTTCTCTGTATGCTTCCCTGCAGGAGCTGGGACTCGCTCCTGATCACGCTATTGAGGAGATGAAAGTCGAGAAGCTTTCCAGGTCAATAGGGAGTCTGCTGAAAATCAGTCCGGGGCAATGCACACTATCCCGGCTGAGAAAGTCCTTTCTGGCCGACAATCGCTGCATAGAGCATGTTCAGTCCGTCTACAGGGCTGATAAGTACGTCTTCAAGTTCTTTTTGAGAGCATCATGGAATGATGAAAACCACGGCATTTGAGAGAAGTGACCTATTGTCTCTTCCAAATAGAATTCGCAATAGGAGACAGAGGCAAATCCATTATACGGAGGTTGGAGTATGAAGAAAAGAATTATCTTGCTGGTGCTGACTGCGGTTATGATAGCTTCTATGGCCCTGGCAGTAGGTGAAGTAACCATCTGGAGCTGGCGAACCCAGGATGCAGAGGTCTGGAGACAGGTGCAAGCAGCAATGAGAGCAGAAGGAATCAATGTCACAATCAAGTTCGAAGCCTTTGCACCAACCGAGTACGATTCGAAGATAAACCTTGCCCTTCAGACCGGAACTGGACCTGATCTGGTGTACTCCAGAAGGCTTCCAGGCGGCAGAACGGCCGAGCTTATCAAGAACAGGCTTTACCTTCCGATCACTGACCTGGTGGACACATCAAACTTCCCTGAGGCAGCTCTGAATTCAGTTTCCTACGAAGGTGATGTGTTCGGAGTTCCCTTTGCAGTCCAGGTTGTGGGAATCTTTTATAACAAGGATATCTACGATCGACTTGGTTTGTCTGAACCGGGAACCTGGGATGAACTTGTCAGTAATGCTGAAGCCATAAAGGCTGCCGGAACAACACCGTTCTTCATACCTGGACTGGAAGCCTGGGCTCTTACTATGCAGCATGCCATGACAGGAGTGAGTATTCTTGGACCAGACTGGATCCTGGATCTTACAGAAGGCCGAACAAACTTCCTCGATCCGAAATTCACAGATCTCAACAAGAAGCTGAACGATCTCAAAGTCTACTACCAGCCAGGCTTCCTGGCGAACTCAACAATTGATCAGGATGCTGCTTTTGCTTTTGAACAGGCAGCAATGGTGTTCTACGGCGTTTGGGGATACCAGACCTGGAAAGAACTGAACCCCGACCTGAATGTTGGATACTTCATGATTCCTCCTGCAACCGCTGACCAGGATCCCTATGCATACACCTATCTTGATGGCGCGATTGCAATGACCTCAAATGTGAAGAACAGACAGGGTGCGATTGAAGTCCTTAAGTTCGCTGCGAAACCAGATTTTGGTACGATATTTGCAGATATCACATTCAACATTCCTGCTGTTATGGGTGCAGATCTTCCTGATGACGAACTGTTTAAGGAAGCGGTTAACACATACGAGAATCACGCGTCTCCTTACGTCTACTGGGTTGGTTCTGTATTCGTCACACAGAAGCCTTCTCTGTACGATGATGTTCTGAGTCCAGGAATGCAGGCACTTTACGCAGGTAGAATAACACCCGAAGAGCTTTCACAGATGGCTCAAGATGCAATATCCCAGTGGTACCCACCACTAATGTCTGAGTAATGCTAACCCGGGCCTTGCCTCTACTGGCAAGGCCCTTCTTTAGGGTGATACGATGAAGACTTCCACGAAGTATCTTCTGATTTTTATCGTTCCGGCAATGACGATATACTCGTTCATCGTCATATACCCATTAATAAGCAGTCTTGTTCTCAGTCTATATAGATGGCCAGGCGTGGGAGAAAGGGTCTTCGTTGGACTGCAAAACTTTCGGACGATTTTCACAGGCGCTTTTAGAACCGAGCTTTTTAACGCATTCTTTCATAATGTCTATTTCTTTGTGCTAAACACTTCGCTTGAACTGGGCCTTGGCTTTTTGATTGCGATTATGTTAGCAAGTAAGATTCGAGGAGCGAAGATATTTCGAACACTGACTTTCATCCCAAACATGATTCCTATAGTGATAGTCGGGTTCATGTGGAGACTGTTCCTGAATCCACAAGTTGGACTGGTCAATCAGTTTCTTCAGACTGTGGGGCTAGGAGGTCTTGCCAGGCCCTGGCTTGGTGACGCTGATCTAGCACTTACAACGATAATATTCGTGAATGTGTGGAGAAATCTCGGCTTCTATGTACTTGTGATACTCGCAGCGATTCTCGATATCCCGAATGAGTTGTTTGAAGCAGCATACATAGACGGAGCAAACAACAGAAAGGTTGTCTGGCGCATAATCTTCCCGCTCACTTTCTCAACTTTCAGAACGCTCGCAATACTGTTGTTCATCTGGTCATTCAACATATTCGACATGGTCTACGCACTGACGGGGGTACAGGCTG
This sequence comes from uncultured Thermotogaceae bacterium, assembly GCA_964611155.1. Lineage (GTDB taxonomy): Bacteria > Thermotogota > Thermotogae > Petrotogales > Kosmotogaceae > UBA9910. The sequence continues at coordinate 1,290 of CAZSXB010000105.1, read as the reverse complement.
GTCCGTTCAGATCTACGGACGTCCTGGGAACGCTATTCTACAGAACTGCCTTTGGTGGTCTTGGCGCTGCGGCGGTTGACATGGGACTCGGCGCCTCAATAACGGTATTCATATTCGCAGTTGTGATGCCTGCATCGATTCTATACGTCTACCTGGCAGAACGAAGACAGAGGGGCGCTTGACATGCTTAGACTAAACAGATTCGAGACTATTCTGTTCTATGCATTGCTGATAATCTACTGTCTCATCATTCTTGTCCCTTTTGGGAATATGCTCATGAACTCCTCGAAATCTCTTAGAGAAATATACATGACCCCTTTCGGTTTTCCTGAATCATTCATGACTCAGAACTATGTCCAGGCATGGCAAAGAGGAAATATTGGTACTGGTTACAGAAACAGCGCCCTTGTTGCTGGAGTCTCTGTGGTCAGTATTGTCCTTCTTTCTTCAATGTTCGCGTTTTCTATTTCAAAACTCAAGTTTGGTATGAGGCGTTTCTTCTTCATGTATTCAATGCTCGGTCTGGCCTTTCCAGCAAGATTGGCAATAATACCGATCTTCCTTCTGATGAGAAGTGTTGGGCTCACCAACTCACTCATTGGACTGGTAATCATATACGTTGCAGTGAATATCCCGTTTTCTGTGTTTATCCTTAAGAACTTCATAGACGGAGTCCCCAATGAACTGGCGGAAGCCGCTACAATAGACGGTGCTACACCTGTACAGGTTTACTGGAATGTTGTTATGCCTCTTGTGAAGCCTGCAGTATCGATTGTAGCCATCGTGAGCTTTGTGAATATCTGGAATGATTTTTTCTTCCCTCTTGTTTTCATAAACGACAGATCCAAAGCAACAATAACTCTTGCCATATCTACGTTCTTTGGTGAGTACGGGCACCAGTGGCACCTGCTATTCGCAGGACTCGTCCTCGCCATAGCGCCTACAATAATAATGTTCGTGATTTTCTCAAGGCAGTTTATCGCCGGCATGACTCAAGGAGCAATAAAGTAACCGAAGGAGTCACATTGTTTTGAAACGAAGGGGTGTAGAGATGAGTATTGTAAAGACAGGGCTGTCGTTGATCAATGACAACATAGATCTCTTCAGGGGGAAGAAAATCGGGCTTCTGACAAATGCTACTGCAGTAGACGATAATCTGCGAACTATTCTCGATGTTTTCTCGAGTAATGCGTTCAACACTGTGAGGGTCTTTGGCCCTGAGCATGGCTTCTGGGGAGCTGCCCCTGACGGCGAAAGGGTAAGCAGCAGTTATGACCATAGATACGGCGT
>CAZSXB010000104.1:0-4513 GCA_964611155.1 uncultured Thermotogaceae bacterium | reverse complement strand
ATACAAATGAATCAATTATATGAATAAATCTTAAGACCACGAGGTGTGTCTTATGGGCAAGAGAAAAGGACTGTCAACAGCGAAGATCTTGATAATAATAGCGGTGGTTGCTGGATCGGTTGCAGCGATGACTCCCGTCACAATCAATGCCGTAAAGAAAGCACAAGCGAATAGAGTTGCAGAAAAGATCATGATCCTTGCTGAAGGTATAAGAGAAGCAGCTTTATCGAATGGATTCTTCGTAGCTGATTTTCATGGCACTGAAGTCAAGATGATTCCCGGGAGCTCTACCAGCGCTCAAACATGGGAAGATGCAATATCCCTTTCAACCATAGGAGGGAGTATTGACGGAAGCCGCTACGAAGCTCTCTACAGGATAAGAGATCAGAGGATTGACGTTGTGATCGGTTTTGCTGGAAGAGTTGATATCGAGCCACTGAAAGATGTAATTCCAGAGGTCTCTGAAAGAGCGCCCGTTTCATCGGGCAATGTCTTTGTGTGGGAAGGCGGAGATTACTTTCCGGTGATCGGATGCGATCCTGATGATTTTCCTAACATCTGGTACAGGTTTTCCGTTGCAATGAACTGATATGAGCCACGAGAAACGAATCCTCGATTCGCGGAAATGCATTTCCTCAAGTATTGCAGTCATTGATCACAGAAGCAGATTCAGCCAGGAGGGTATCACAATGAGGAAGAAAAACGGGTTTACACTTATTGAGTTGCTTATCGTATTAGCAGTCATTGCAGCACTCATAGCGACAATGACGCCCCTTGCCTTGAATGCAATAAGAAGATCACAGGCATCGAAAGTTGCACAGAATATCAAGATCCTGGCGAATATGCTTGAAGTCGCTGCTTATGTTAACGGCACAGCAGATGTTGGCGGACCAATAAGAGGCCCGGAAGGGGATAACATCAAGCTGAGGCATCTGGGGCGTGATATTCCCTCAACCTACGCGCTGGTCTACGAGAATGAGGATGGATACATAAACGCCATTATTGCTACCAGAGATCGAGTCAACCTGGAAGAACTCCAGAAGTTGATTCCTGCAGCAAGAACGGGAGCCTGGGGACTCGAAGTCCAATCAAAGATCGCACGAGATAGAAACGAAGAAGAGTATTTTCGAGACATCCCCGATGAGTTCAAAGAATCAAATGGAGCCGACCAAGTGATATACTACGAGTTCTCCTTCAAAGTCTACTGAACGTGTTTCTGCACATCTCGTCTGGGAATCCAGCCGTTACGGGAGACACCCTGAGTCAGTGACCAGAACAGCGGTTTTCTGTGAAGCTTATACGAAGAGACGGCAATATCTGAGTCTAGAAAACCTTTCACAAGAAGTGCATAAACACCTCCTCTTTTTGTTCTCCTTGCTGATGACAGAAAACCCTCTGAAGTAACTCTCTCCGGACCGTAAGGACGTTGCCCTATACTGGGTGAATGGTATGTGTTTGCATGTGAACAAACGACAGATCAAACAATCGCTGATGTCTTGAGAAGGAGAAGAATGACATGACAAGGAAAAACGGATTAACGCTGCTTGAGCTAATGATTGTATTGCTGGTTATTGCGGCTATCACTGCTACCGCAACACCTCTTGCACTCAATGCAATAAGAAGAGCAAACGCCACAAACGTGGCTACCGGGTTCAAGACTCTAATGAACGGGATTTCAAATGCGATATTCATTGACGAATCTGTTCCTGTTTCTGTGAACGAGCTGGCCAGAAATGCTGGTCAGGATTTCGGGGTTGCCTGGGCTGAAGGAGAAAGCGGATACGATCTTGTCGTCTTTACCAGCAAATACGTTGACATCGATACGCTCAGATCAATGCTTCCAGGATCAAGCGAAGGCTTTCCTGAAGGAGAGTTCTTGTTCTTAGAAAACGCTCTGGGTTCTTCAGACAACTCGAAAGCTTACTATCGCGCGTACCTTGGAGGGAGCGTTGTTGGGCGTAACGTAAGATCCCTGTTAAGGCACACGTTCAACGGAGATGAGAATCCGTTCCGCTATGACTTTGGCAGGTGGTTCTTGGGCGAAAACGGACTGAGCTCAAATGTTGCGCCCTGGGGAACAGGGGGTCATCACCATAGGGGTATTTTTGATGGTGGTGATGAAGACATGATATGGGAGAACTATGAGATTATCATCAATCTCAATTACTCGGACAGGTATGACCCAGATTACAGTAGCGGTAGAGGATATGCGATATATTTCAGGGCTTCAGGCGATGATGCGGGAAGCGACTTATCCGCATACGCTTTTCAGTTTGATCCTGGAGCAGGAAACAGATTTGTGCTTAACAAGGTCTCCGGGTTTAATGAAACAAGAATAGGGTCAACCCCTTTCCCTGCAGATATGCCCGCTGGGGAGAATCAGAACCATACTATCAGGATAGTTGTGAGAGGCTCGGAATTCCAGTTCTACTTCAACGGTGCCAGGGTGTTTTCTGCCTTTGATGATTCGTTAAAGAACGGTGGAGTCGGTCTTAGAACCTGGGGTAATGTTGAGGTGGTCTTCAGAGACGTGGTGGTGAACGAGCTATAGAGTATTAATCGCATCAGTGATCATGTGTCTCTCTCACCTTTGATAGTGAGAGCTCCGAAAATCGTCTTACCACGTAATCGGCATTACTTCGAGTAAGAGTTCGGTGGTGTTTCGCCATCCCATTCGTAGTCTTCTTTTGCTATGTTCGTTACAACAGTCGTATATGTTCCTGAAGGGGCTTGCTGGAAGAATAGGTGGAAATCCATTTCCGCGACTCCACTGTTGTTTGTAACTGCTTGAACGCTATCGTAAATAGTACCGCCCGTTTTCAGATCAATTGACAAAGAAGCTCCAGAAATAGCGTTGTTGTCTTGATCAAGAACAGTGATAGACAAATCAAGGTGTTGACCTCTCTTGGAGTAACTGATGTTGCTAGCTCTAAGCGTAGGTAACGGATCTGGTTCCGGTTCGGGATCCTCGGGCTCAGGATCTTCAGGATCAGGATCAGGTTGGGGAGATTCGTCTGGACTTGAAGATGCAAAGAATCTCTCAGAAGGTCTGTATCTGATAGCTGAAGTTTCCAGGTAATTACCATCAACAATTGAGTTCATTACTCTTAGAGTAGTTGAAACAGAAACATCTTCTGTGGCATTCGATATTGTTACACTGAGAAGTCCTTCAGAGAAATCGTCCAATACGCTGAAATGTAGTTGAGTTAAGCCTTCTATCCTGAGAAGGTCAGAGGCTCCTTTGTTCCCAAGAATCTCGATCTTTCCTGGGTTGCTCACAAATCTGATGAAGATGTCGTTAACTGTTGTCTGCTCAGGAACATCATTAACATGAACCAGTTCAACCTCTCTAGCGAACCTGAGCCTGGATATGATGATCTCCAAAGCAGAAGTAAGTTCTCTTTCGATCGCTACTCTCTCTGGAACTCGGTTGTAAGTCCTCCACCATAGATTAAATATACTCATAGCTATTGCAATCACGGCTGTAAATATCATTAATGCCACGAGCACTTCAGTAAGAGTTAAGCCATTTCTCATACCCTGAGTGCGTGTCATTGCTAGTTCCTCCTGAACAGAATGATTCTCTTTCCCGAATTACCAAGTCCGTACTCACCTATCTGCAGCTTTCCATCTATTGTCTTTCCATTGTTCATGATTATTGTTAAGTCTTCCTCCGGTGCCATATAAGACTCCACATATGAAGCTTCCGCATGAATTCTTTCTATGAGTTTGTTCGAGTTGTGGTATATCCTTAGACTAGTTGTCAGGAAGGTCAACAAGGTTATTACGGTGATCACGGCGATAAGAAGTGCCACGAGTACTTCAACAAGAGAAAAGCCCGTGTTTCTCATTCTCCCCACTCCTCAACAGCTTCTGTGCCCTCAGACCCGGAAACACCGTCGAATGCATCAGGATCAATGTAGTCTGCCAGGGTTTCTGCACCTGGATGAACAACCGTAGCCCCACCACTCATTGTGAAAGTATCGGACACTATCGCTCCGTACACTTTTCCACCACCTGTTATCTTTACCGCAGAATCTGGTGCATAAAGTACGGTTACTTCGGTAGAAGAACCTCCAGTAACTTCAACATCTGGAGAAGACGTTATTACCGTTCCAATTACATTGCTCCCGCCAGTGAGTTTCAAATTAGGCGTTAGATGGTCTTCGTAGGAACCGTTACTCTTTGGCGGTCTCATGAAGAACGTGCCAACAAAAGTCTGAGCGCCTGAAAGGTCTACAAAACCGTTCTTCTGTGTTGATTCGATGCCTTGATAATAGAGGATGGTGTTCTGTGGGTTGCCGCCATCGTTTATCTTGCTGCTTCCGCCCATGTTGAAGGAGTCTTTAACGTAGATCTTGAGATCACTCTCTTCGTTATTCAGAGTGACAGAACCTTGTGCCAGGTCGAATTCACCCGACACAATCATGCCTTTCTCAATTCCGTCAATCCTTGTATTTGCAGTCATGTAGAACTCATTCACATAGATGTCAAGCAAGCCATTCTCTAAGCT
>CAZSXB010000103.1:0-4596 GCA_964611155.1 uncultured Thermotogaceae bacterium | reverse complement strand
AACGCCAGCGATTGTGCTTACAGCAGCATTACTGAAGCACTGATTGCAGAGCTGCCTGAACTGGGAACAGCCATGATTGTCGCAATTACTTGGATGAGAAGCATTTCACACAGCAAAGAATGGCTGGAAGAGCGGACCCAGAACGGCTGCTGTTCAAAAAGATACTTGCGTATCTTGTAAGACATTCAAAATAGGGAAGTCAAGATAGAACAATGGATTGAAGAGAGACAAACAGCGAAAACACTACAGCTCCTCACGAAAAGTCCGACTCCTGGATTGTGAAGTCGCAGTGGTTAGTGGTTTCACAGCTGCTACTGAGGCAAGTGCAGCATTCTACAAGACCGCTAATGTCCAGCAAATCGAAGAGAAAGCTCTCGAAGAGAAGAAGAAATAGCATTTCCCCGATCTTAATGAATAACTACAGATCGCTCAGGCAGAACTACCGACAGCAGCGGAAGACAGCACAACACCATCCGGAGATGAAAATCATCTGTATCAGCTGGTAGTGAGGTATAATCACGTTAACCTGTACACTATGCACATAATAACTTCCAGATCTTGAGGTGCAACCATGGTAGAGAAGCGTAAGAAACCAACTGGAGCAGCAACCAGGAAGACAAGCATTCTTGACACAATCAAAGCATCTGATGCTCTTGTGATACTGAAGGCTTTGGCAGGCGAGGATAAGAGCATTGCAAAACGCATTGAACAGATCGCTCTGGAATACCTGCGCGATGTGGATATCGAAAGTGTTGCTTCTGAAGTCTACTTTGCCCTGGACAGTATCGAAGTTGAGGATCTCTGGGACCAGTCAGGCAGCACCAGTTATGGTTATGTGGAACCGGTAGACAGGGCCTGGGAGATGTTTGAAGAGTCATTGGAACCATTCACAAGAGAGCTAAACAGATACCTGGATCTCTCGCTGCACAACGAGGCGAGAGACTACTGCATGGGCATCCTGAAAGGAATACGCCAGTTCGATGAAGAATCAACATCCCAGTTCAAAGACTGGGCTGAAGATGCCCCAGGTGAATTTTTCGATAGGATCCTCGATGACTGGAAGAAGGCTTGCAAAACGCCTGAGCATTTACAAGAAATGGAAGAGTTCATCCAACAAGGTCTAACAGATGATGATTTGAGCGAGACTTCGTGAAGAAGCTCTGTATTCATGGCTCTGAGAAACTCGTCATTCTGAATATTCGTACCTGTCCTATCTTCTCCATGCCTCTTACGGCATTCGTTTACAGTTAGATACAGTATTAAGCGAAGATGCTGAAGCTCTTCTGTTCAAGACATCTTCAGTACGGCACCTTGTTTTCTCTATACTTAGACCAGGAAATAGTCGGATTAACTCGCGCGATGTCGGGAAACCTTTTTCTGAAAGCGATGATCCTTTTGATGGAGCTTTCTGACATTCCTATGCCCGCTCCCAAAACCCTATTCTGATTCACAAGATAGAACCCCAGATTGTCGATTCTATGTAAGAAAGCCAACAAGATATCACCGATCAACCAGAACGCCCTGGGATCTGCCTTCTTCACTTTGTTTTCTTGAACGGTCCCCCGGATGTCCTGAATAGCCCTTACTGTGACCGAGTAATCAAACTCGATATATCCCATGTCTTGCCTGATTCTTCTTGATCTGCTCTGAAGATCTATCACAGAAGTTGTGGCTTTGTAGCGTCCGTCTTGCTCCAGGATTCTCAGTGGGAACCTGTCCTTCATGTCCGTTCACCCCAACCCGACAAAAACCGATTGATGAATTCAAGCGGAGACTTCCCTTCCTCCAGGTAAGAAGTCAGCACCCATGCAACCGAAAGCGCAATGTGATAACCCTCTGCATCAGTGTTCATACACCTTTTGTAAGCGGGATGTCCTTTGTTTATCCAAACAGTGTTCTCAGACAGCCATCCCAACTCCGCTCTTTCTTCGTCTTCTTCAAATCCTATCATCAAACCTGGCTTTCTGCGCTTGACCTCGCTCTCACGTCCAGGCTCCACCTTGTCCAAATTGGGATCAATCAACTCCCCTGGCAAATCACCTGCAGCAACTTCCGCACCTTCACCATCACCTGATGAACCAGCAGTATCACCGAGCGTTTCTGCACCTTCCGAAAACGAGCCTGCTTCCGGAGCATCTAAATCAGGAATGACTCCCATTGTTTTCTCGGCCTTGCGCTTACGGCCGAAAAGCGGGTTCAACTCTGGGAAATCGTTCAGCATTCTCTCCAAGACTCGCTCAATCTCCTTTTCCAGTGGTCGAAAGTCTTTGTCCGCTTTTTCTCGTGAGGTACTCACTTCTCCGAACTCCTCCAGGATCGGTTCAATAGCTTCCTGTATTGCCTTCCTATAGCGATAGTACTTCTGAAGGCTATTCACATCCCTGAGAAAGTCCGACTTGCTCGTCGTGAGTATTTCAGAAAGCCTTGGCACTTCAACAATGCCTGATAGATGCATAGGATTGCGTGGAGATAGACCTGTCCAGTCCCACCCGCGTTTGATAACCTTTCCATATGTTGATATGGCAAGACCCCTGTCTTCTTCTCCAATAACAGTTTTGCTCTTTTCCAGAAAGCCAATGCCAACTGGCTTAACCTTTTTCCCCAGGTTCACAACAAACTGGCTTCGTTGCCTGTTTCTTTCTGCGGATGGAACTGTAACCCTCTCGCCGTTAACAAAGAAGAGGATGCCGTTCTTGTAGACATGCTTGAGTATTCTTCTCATAAACTCCTTATCCAGAATTGGGTAGAAGTGTTTTTGAACTACCCGTTGGATAAATCCCGGATCAAGCAGGCTTGACTTGCTCGACATCAGCAAGATCGACACGGCTGTACCCTCTATCGGGGGTACCAATCCTTCTGGTTCAACATAATCCCATGGAGCACGAACGTTGCTTTCGAGGTGCCATTTTGTTGCTTTGTGGAATCCGAGTTTTCGAGTCTCAGTGACAACACTTTCAGAACAGAGAAGTGCGAGCTTCACACCAACTCCAGCAAATCCTATCCCTCTACCTCTAACCTTTGTAGTTGACGCAATATCATGATAAGCTTTGAGATCTCTATCACTCATCCCGGTCCCGTTATCAATGATCATGAGGGTTGTACTCTCGGCTCTTATCCAGAAGCTTATCTTGGAAGCTTGTGAGTCAAGGGAGTTAGCAACGAGCTCGGTGATGATTGCTTCTTCCATCGGAAAAGGATATGCGTCCCGGATGTCTTCCAGAAGATGCTTCAGGTCGACCCTTGTCTCACCCATAGAATGTACCCCCATCCGGTTCTGCTTGCAGCTCTCTTAGTCACTATTAGTAAGGCAAAATCCCATTCTTCGCTTTCAGGAGTGTTTCGCGAAGAGACTGTCTTATGGACTTGAAAGTCACGATGTGATAATCTGTCGAGAAGCTGGAACTATCATCTTCTTGTCAGATTATTACTCAGCTACTCCGTTTCAATGCACTCAATCTTCTCAGGAGTTTTTTGTTAGATATCCAATCACTCACTCACACATAAAAGCTCTCGAACAGACCGATAGTCATTGTTCTTCCCTGTACAGCGAACTGTTGTGTTATTTAACAACAAACAAGCCATCAACAAAGACAGTTTACCGAACACAGCCTTGCCTTTTCAAGTTGTTCAGATTGCCTGGCCCGGCCGCAAGAAATCCAGGCTCGAAAGAGTCAGAAGCTTCTCCTGAGAAGAGCAAAGCCGTTCCCAACATCAAGACACTGCTTTAAGAGCCGTATCAGAAGCCCTCAGCATCGAAGAGCTTTCCAGCAGTTACAATAGACATTGGATTAGCTATCATTCTGCAAAGTGAAAAGGAGAGCTTTTTATGGTTTGTGGTACAGGTTTATTGTTTGCTCTTGGTACTACTGGAACCTGTTGCAGTTCTTTAACTGATCTACAGAAAGGTGCTCGGAATCACCCAATCCTATGGGACGGCCTACCTTATCAGTAAAGAGATGACGTCAGACCCGCCAATCAAACTAAGAGAAGCCCGAGACATAGTAGTTTCTCACGTCAGGCACATGGTCATCAATCTCCCTCGACCTGTACTTGTTGCCATCGACGGTCGCAGTGGTTCTGGAAAGTCTGTTCTGGGCTCGATGGTTGTCACAGAACTTGACGCGCGTTGGTCCGTAGCGATGATTTCTACGCTTCGTACATCTCTGACGCCGAATGGGACACTCTATATCCGCATGAGAAATCGGCGAAGGTTATCGACTGGCAGCGTCTGCGAACGGAAGCGCTGGAACCATTACTGCGTGGAAAATCGACAGGGTGGTATGCGTTTGACTTCTGCCGTATCCAGCCCAACAACACATATCCTCTCAAACGAGAATTGACACGTTGCACCTCCGCGGCCGTGATAGTCCTTGAAGGAGCATACTCATGTCACCCGAATATCGCTGATCTCATCGATCTATCCGTTCTGGTTGATTCACCGGTAAATGTGTGTCACGAAAGGCTGGCTGCGCGGGAAGATAGGGAGTTCTTGCACTCGTGGCATAACCGGTGGGATGCTGCAGAAGACTACTACTTCACTAAAGTAAGACCAAAGTGCTTTTTTGATCTGGTCGTTGCCAACTGAGCGACATTGAC
>CAZSXB010000102.1:0-4683 GCA_964611155.1 uncultured Thermotogaceae bacterium | reverse complement strand
AGAGTCATGTTTCTGCGAAGAATCTATCATTCCCAGATAAACCCATGACTCGAAGAGGAGACTGCTCCCAAATCGCTCATTCCATATAGATTTTACATTGCTCACGTATTCACCAATAGATGTTGGAGCAGTGGGCAACTTTGGAGAACAAGCAGAGACGGCGATAACAACTGCTGAAATCACAAGAACCATTATAAGTACTCGAATTTTCATCTCTCTTTCCCTTCCTTTTGCCGAGCGTTTTACTCGACTATTTATGATATCACCATTTCTACCGAAATGGATCTTATAAAAAGAGAGCCGTCTTTGCTCTTGCGAATATTTCAAAAGACTTCACAGTCATTCTGGTATCATTGAGCTGTCATCGATCTGTGGAGGTGGACAAAGTGGAAGAGGTACTCAATATCATCCCCGGGGGATCTGCAGGGTTATTCGGTTCAAAATCCTATGATATTGTCTTTACAACAGAAAGGCTGATTCTGGCAAGAACCTCCTCACAGCTACAGAAAGAGGCCATAAAGAAGGCTCGTGATGAGGCGAAGGAAAAGGGTGAGGGATTCTTCAAGCAAGCTGCTGCGCAGATGAAGTCGTCTACGAAGCTACATGAAAGATTTCTTGAAATGACTCCTGACGAGATCAAGTCCGAGAATGATGATAATATCTCTATCGATTTCCCGTCTATCAAGTCAATCAAGATCCGCGACACAAGCTCTACAGATCCCTCCCAACCAAATGAACAGCAGACGTTGGTAATAAAATGGGTCGGTGGGAAGATTAAGCTGACTTACCAGCATCTTGACATATCCCAGACAAAGGGTATTCTCAGGGAGAAGCTGGGAAAAGTGGTGAAATAGAAAACAACTCACCAGAACAAACCTGGAGCATGTTCAAACTTGCAAGTTCCTGGAGATAGCTAAAAGACCGAAAGCACTGCAGTGAGCAACCATATTACGCTAAAGACCGCAAGCCCTATGAAAAGCAAGCCAAAGATTATTCTGAATAGACAGGCAACAATTGAAAGGCCAATACCCAGAACGACAACTGCTCCAATAACTGACAATATGAAGATGATCAGTGGCATATCCAAACCTCCACGATAAGTCTGTGCCACAAGTCTAGCATAAACTCAGCTGTCTTAACGTTATAATCTATTTACCCGACGGACGAGTGTTCCCATTCACACCGATCTGCGAGTCGGTAGTGGCTACAATCGGAGGGCACAACTATGGCAAATAGGCTTCTTGAAGTTGTTGTCTCAAAGGAAAATGAGCAAGAAGCGTGCGATATTATCCGAAAGCATATCGAAGACAAGATTCTAACTTCCTTTGTGGGAGAAGACCTTGTTTCAATAAGACTGGTTATTCATTCTGCAAAAAGTGGAGATGTAATGAAGGAACTTGAGACAACTTTTGGGAGTTTCGAGAGTTTCAGGATGCTCGTCTTTCCTCTTGAAGCTTCTGTCCCGCGTATTGAAGAACCAGAAGAAGAGAAAGAGGAAGAAACCAAAGAAGAAGATGCCCCGCGCTTCAAGATTCTCGGAGTCAGTATTGATGAGCTCTATGCTGATGTCACCGAGGCTGTCGGTACTGTGCGAAACAGCGCGATAATGGTCATTCTGGCTTCAATTGTCGCCGCTGTTGGACTTGCCAGAAACAATGTTGCAGTCATCATTGGTGCTATGGTCATCGCTCCGTTTCTCGGCCCGAACGTTGCGGTTTCGTTGGGAACAGTTCTTGGAGACTTTAAGCTGGCCATAAAGGCGGCAAAACAGCTATCTATCACCCTGGTTCTTGGGGTTGCTGTATCAATTCTCATAGGCATGCTCTTCAGTATTGACCATACAGTCCACGAGATTGCTTCCAGAACTCATGTGGACATGGCAGATATTGCTCTTGCTTTGTCATCAGGCGTTGTGGGGGCGTTTGCATTTACTTCTGCTGCTTTGAGCTCGCTGATAGGAGTTATGGTAGCCGTTGCCTTGCTCCCCCCGCTGGCAGTCTTTGGAATGCTTCTTGGAAGTGCGCATTTCTCTGCTTCTCTTGGAGCTCTCATACTGTTCATAGTGAATATTGTATGCGTCAATCTTGCGGGTGTTGTCACATTCAGAGTTTTCGGTGTCAAACCGAAAGTATGGTGGAAAGAAGAGTCAGCAAGAACCGGTACAAGAAACGCCATGATCCTCTGGGGAACACTTCTGGCAGTTCTTTGCCTGATTATCCTGCTCGGCTACATATGAAGCATAACTTGCTGTCCGATCTGCGTATCAGATGATTGTGTTTTGGTAAGGGGGTACAAAGTTGGATTATGATAACAAGAAGTGGATTTCAAGCTTCCTTGGTTCGCTTCCGAAAAGACTTCACAGACTTGATTTGAACAGTCTTTGGCCGGGTTTTCATGCCTTCCCGGTGGCACTTTATGACGACGAAAACGTCTATTTGAGCGGATTCAATGAACTACCGAAAGGGTTCGTGTTGGACGATGTTATCTCTGTGGGGGAAAGAGACAGTCGTTTTTATGGTAACACTGCAATCAATATGGAAGGACAGCTTGTTGCTATATGGGACACGAGAACAATTCCGCAAAGCATTTCTCCCTCTCGATTAACTTCGCTAATTGTGCACGAATCATTTCACGCTTTCCAGCAAGAAATCAACGAACAACGTTATGCTGACGAGATGCTTTTACTTCGATATCCATTTGAAGAAGAGAACCTGGCACTACGCTTCTTGGAAAGAAGAGAACTCATCAGATCAGTTTTCGCTGAGTCTAGTAGAGAATACACTGAAGCAATGAGAAGATTCGCAGGACTCAGAGAACGCCGTAGAAACATTATTAAAGAGCTTCTGGATTACGAGCTGGCCCTTGAGACATATGAAGGGGCAGCAGCTTATGTGGAGACACTTTCATACCACAAGCTTGGTGATCTTCCGCTACACTATTGCTGCGGACAAATCTGCAGAGATCTGTCTGAGTTTCCTTCAGATCTGAAGTCATTCAGAGCAAGCTGCCTTTCTCCTGGAGTTTTCATGGCTATGATGCTTGATCGTTCCGCACCCGGTTGGAAGAAGTCGTTTTTAAGGGTATCTGATTATCTTTACGACTTTTTACTCAAGACTCTCAATGTGCAGCCTTACGACAAGGTTCTACCTGAGCCATTGGATGATGCTCTTGAGCGTGCTCATGAGCTTTCCGCATCAGACAGAAGAGCAAGACAGTATGAAGTCGATCGATTCTTTGAGGACACTGGTTACCATGTTATTTTGAGAGGTTCGTTCATGCTGTCAAGATATGATCCGATGAATATAGTTCCAACAGACAATGGCTTCTTCAACAGACATTTCTTTGAATGCGCTTATGGGACAGGACAGCAACAGAAGATAACACTTGAACAACCGTGCCTGGTCTGGTATTCAGAACCGCCGTATCGCTTCAACAGAGTCGAGTTCTTTGCAAGCAAAAAGCCTTCCGAAGTTGCTGGGAATGTATTGATCGAAGGAGTGGGTAATCTGCCTGGTTCACTGGAACTCAGAGACAATACGACCGTCATAACACTGAAAGAATAGAACATTTCGCTGAGGTGATGCAATCGTGAAAAAGATGATTCCAGTACTGCTACTTATTCTTGCAGCAAGCCTTTTCGGATCAACTGCCATCGACTGGGGCTATCCGTTTGACATTCAGGGGCACCGGGGAGCACGTGGTCTCAAACCTGAGAATTCAATGATCGCTTTCGAGAAGGCTCTGGATATTGGAGTAACAACTATTGAGCTGGATCTGGCCGTTACCGCTGACAGAGTTGTCGTGGTCTACCATGATAGAGCGTTAATCCCGTCACGGGTCAGAAAGGATGGCGAATTCATCTCCGAACCGATTCTGATCAAAGACCTGACTTACGAAGATCTTGTCGAGTATGACATCGGATCAATAAAGTCTGCTGATGTTTGGCCAAGACAACTCCAGCTTGAAGGTATCAGAATCCCCACACTGAATGAAGTCCTGCTCCTTGTGAAGGAACACAACGAAAAGAGTGAGAACGAGGTGTTCCTGAATATCGAAATTAAGGCCTCACCGATTGCTCCGGATGATACAGTGCCCCTGGAAGAATTCGTAGACCTGGTCATAGAAACCGTCAAAGAGGCAAATATGGAGGGCTGGGTATCTATTCAGTCGTTCTTCTGGACTGCGCTCAGGAAAGTAAGAGATGTGGCCCCGGAAATCCCTACTGTTGCTCTAGTCTCTTCTTCAAATCTAAGCGATTCTGCATGGACTGATGGGCTCAGCATGATCAGGTTTGGATTTGACATAGCCAGAATGGCATCGGAAATCGGTGCAAGGGTTCTCTCTCCTGCTGACACTTTCGTCTCTCAGTCCCTTATTGAACGAGCAAGAGCGTACGGACTTCAGGTTATTCCGTGGACTATTAACAATGCCGATCGAATGATCGAACTCATTGAGCTTGGCGTTGACGGCATTATCACGGACTATCCTGACATTCTCGTGCAGGTTGCGGAAGAGCTCGGGTTGTTAACCAGAAACGCTGGTAAGTGATTGCTGTGGTAAGGGCGAGGGTAGAGGAAAAGAGAGCAGGTTTGAAGAGCAGGTAAAGGTTGAAGCAGAAGAGCAAGAAAAGGTTTGAAGAGCAGGTAAAGGTTGAAGGTTGAAGCAAAACACGAAGACCAGGTC
>CAZSXB010000101.1:0-4862 GCA_964611155.1 uncultured Thermotogaceae bacterium | reverse complement strand
GACTACATAGCTTCAGGCTCAAATGATAGGACAATCAAGATCTGGGCTGTAGTAGTCCAGGCAAGATAATGACAAAGACCCGAGCTTAGGGCTCGGGTCTTGCAGAAGAAAGCCTTCAAATACTATGTGCTGCTTAGCGCAAAGAAGGCTTACTCCTCGGTTGCCTTTACGCGCTCTTCCTGAGACATCTTGGAAAGGCGTTCGACTTCAGCGACATCAAGCCCGAGACCCTTTGCAATGCGTTCACCATATTCCCTGTCTGCCTTAAAGAATAGAGCCGTCTGTCGAAGTTGAATACGTTTCTGGGCTCCCTTGATATGACCCACAATGTTATTGACAAGGTGTTCGCGTTCTTTGTCCGTCATGACTTTTCTGTAAAGGTCGCCAGCCTGGACAAAGTCATTGTCTGTTAAATCATAAGCATATCTGTCAGCTGCACCTGATATCTCTATCGGAGGAGCTGCCATTTCGGGGTCAGGATCCGGGCCACCGAAGGTATTAGGCCAGTAGTTTGGACCGCTTCCACCATTGTTGTCGTAACGCGCTGCTCCGTCTCTCTGGTAGCTGTTCATCTCGGATTTAGGGGCATTAATCGGTAGCAGGTGATAGTTGGGACCAAGCCTGTGTCTCTGTGTATCGTGGTATGCGAAGATACGGGCCTGAAACATTTTGTCTGGTGATGGCCCTATTCCTGGCACCAGGTTCCCTGGAGAGAAAGCAGCTTGCTCAACCTCTGCGAAGTAGTTCTCGGGATTTCGATTCAGAACCATCCTACCAACGTCGATGAGTGGGAAATCACCATGTGGCCACACTTTTGTAACATCAAAGGGATCGAAGCGATAACTCCTGGCCTGTTCTGGAGTCATGATCTGTGCTTTCACTGACCAGGCTGGAAAATCCCCGCTCTCGATCGACTCATGGAGATCTCGAGTCGCGGTGTCGGGATCTCTTCCACGCATCTCATCAGCCTCTTCCCCGGTGAAATTCTTAATTCCTTGTTCTGTCTTGAAATGAAGCTTGACCCACCAGTATTCTCCTTTTTCGTTGTACCACATCAACGTATGACCACTATAACCGTTCATGTTACGATACGTTCTGGGGGTTCCCCTATCTGAAAAGAGTATGGTAACCTGGTGTATCGACTCTGGAGTGAGAGAAAGAAAATCCCAGAACATGTCAGGATCCTTCAGGTTGGTCTTTGGATTACGTTTTTGCGTATGAATGAAGTCAGGAAACTTTATAGCGTCTCTGATGAAGAATACCGGGGTGTTGTTACCCACCATGTCGAAATTACCTTCTTCGGTATAGAACTTGACTGCGAAACCGCGAGGGTCACGCTCTGAGTCAGCAGAGCCTTTTTCTCCTCCAACTGTAGAGAATCTCGCGAATACCTCGGTTCGTTTTCCAACTTCAGAAAGGAATCGAGCACGAGTGTACTTCGTTACGTCATTTGTGACCTCGAAGTATCCGTGTGCGCCCGCTCCCTTGGCATGGACTACTCTTTCGGGAATTCTTTCGCGATCAAAGTGGGCGAGTTTGTCTATGAGATGGACATCATGCAGGATTACTGGTCCTTTGGGGCCTGCAGTGATTGAGTTGAGGTCATTTTCCACTGGTTTGCCAAAACTGGTGGTGAGTTTCTTTTTCTTCTTTTCAGCCATACCTGTACCTCCTACAATGTTAGATTGATTATAATCCATTATACATTCCCAATCCTGTTAAGACAAGCAATGTACTGGTACTGATAATCCTGGAGTGTCAGAAGAGAAAGGTTCACAGTTGTCCCAAGTAGTTGTCTATAGTTTCTCGAGCAAGAAGAGACGATTCTTCTGCTGAGCCTTCTCGAAGAAGACGTTCTCTGATCGGACTACATTGAAACGCTTCTCCAGCAGAGAAGACCATTCCTCTGTTGACAGGTTCCAGAGGTAAAGCCCGGTGGGCTCCAGATAGAAGTCTTCTTGAATTCGCTTGAAGCCCATTTTTTCGGCTTCATCGTTGCTGACATGATCGTTGACTTTGAACAGACATCTGCCTTCTGGCCTGAGAATGCGGAAAGTCTCTTCTATAACAGACTTTCCATCTTCGGGGAACAGGTTGTCGACCACATTAGAAAGGATCACGGCGTCGTAAGATTCACTGGTGATCCGACGGAGTTTTTTGATCGAGCCCTGGTCAAAGAAAGCGTTCAGAATACCATAGTGTTTGAAAAGTCTTTTTGCCAGTTTGCACGCTTCTTTCGAGAGTTCAATACCGTGATACTTCCCGGGATGTTCGTAAGCAAGTATCAAGAGCACAAGACCACTACCGAAACCAAAGTCAAGCACTTGATTATTCGGGGTTCTCAGCCAGAGTATAGCTTCATCCAGTGCTCTAACTCCAGTGGTAGGCTTCTCAGGTAATGGTCTGTCTAGCTGCCCGAAGATCATGTCCCAGAAGTCTCTTGTTTTCTGATAATCCTCCATTGCTCACCCCCTGTCAGCGGAGTTTTCAAGTGTTGGGCAAAGAGACCGTTCTGAGTTCAACGGGGCTTCCGATGTTTCTGAATAAAGTCTAGCATTTTGCATCAAATCATCCAACGTTTCATTCTCCCACACTATAGAAAACTGCTAGAAAACGTGCCCAGGTTCCTGACAGAATGGTTGAGTTTGAAAAGTGCTCAAGAGGGGCTCTGTAAATGCCGGGGATCTACAGCATTCGCGGTTGACTGAGTTTGGGTTATGTGAAGTAAACAGATCCGTTTCGTCTGCAGATAAGCAGATGCTTATGTGTATTTATGTGACAAGCTAATGGTTGATGATCGTCAAGTGATTTCAAGTTTCTTTCCGGGGTGCTCGCAGATGATTTGTTCCTGCTACAATGATGACATCTTGAATGATATGAACATAACGAATTGAACAGTCAGGTCTTTACAGTCGTATGAGGGGGGAAAAGATGCTCTTATTGTTGAAAAACGCCGCGACCTACGCTCCAGAATACCTTGGAAGAAAAGACATTATGATCTGTGGAGAGAATATCTTCAGGATCTCCGATGATATTGCTCCTGAGAGTATTGCTAGCCTTGGAGGAGAGGTTATTGACTGTTCCTCTAACATAGTCGTTCCCGGTTTTGTTGACGGGCATGTACACCCGCTTGGCGGCGGTGGAGAAGGAGGTTTCTCCTCTCGAACGCCGGAAGGATTTGCCGAGGATTTCATAGAGGGCGGAACCACAACGATTATCGGAATGCTTGGAACAGATGGTATCACCCGAGATCATGTATCACTTCTGGCGAAAATCCGGGAGTTTAGCGAAAAGGGACTCAATGCTTACATGTTGACCGGGTCATACAGATTTCCTGTCAAGACAATCACCGGAGACCTTGCGAAGGATATCGTGCTGATTCCTGAGATTATCGGGGTTGGAGAAGTCGCTATCTCTGATCACAGGGCCAGCAGCATGAGTTCTGAGGAACTGCAGAGACTTGCTATGGATGCGCGGGTTGCAGGACTGCTTTCTGGAAAGAGTGGAGTCTGTGTCTTTCATCTTGGCGATGCACAGGCACGCCTTGAACTTCTCTTCAAGGCCACTGAAGATGGTACTTTGAGCTCCAGGCAGATAATGCCTGCACACATAAGCAGGAGTAATGAACTGCTCAAGGAGGGTCTGAGGTGGGTGAAAGAAAGAGGGGGTTATATCGACTTCACTGCCGATGAAGACTTCACCCATGCCACATTGGGAGATCTGTATGATCAGGGTGTCGATTTCGGGAAGATCTGCGTCTCGTCCGATGCTTTTGGATCACTGCCAGTATTCGATAACGAGAAGAACCTCATCGAGTTAGAATCTGCTCCTGCCAACGCTTTGATGAAGGTGTTCGTTAACACTGTAGACGAAGCTGGAATGGATATATCCAAAGCATTGATGCCGTTCACCGTGAATCCTTCTCGTTTCTACAGATTGGTTGATGCCGGGATAGGTGTTATAGAAGAATCTAAGAAGGCAAACCTCCTGATCATGAGTAAAGACTTCGAAGTCACTGGCGTTTTTTCGCGCGGGAGGTTCTCACTGAAAAGAATGGGGGGAAAGTAGTATGAAAGGTATGGTGGTTTATTACAGCAAGACAGGATCCACAAAAATCGTTGCGGAACGTCTTGCTGAGAAACTCGGATTCGCCGTTGAAGGACTGGAAGACAGCAAGCCCAGGCCATCCGCAGGACCTGTTCTCAGCGGGATACTCAATCTGACTGTCGCTCTTCGGGATCCCCTCCCGGATATCAAGAATGTGGGTCTCATAGTTCTCGTTACACCAATATGGGCCTGGCATCCGACTCCGCAGATCAGTACCTTTGTCAAGAGATCAGGCATATCCGGAAAGAAGGTCTTTCTGGTCGGTGTAGGTGCCGGTGCAACGAATGACAAGGCGATGCGTAGATTTGCCAGGAGGGTTAGCAAGAAGGGTGGAGAAGTGATTGGGACTAAGAGTCTCAAAGGTCTCCAGTTGAAACAGGCACTTGAAGAAATAGAGGCAGATCTCATCAAAACAGCGGATGACCTGGCTGATAGCATGAAAGATACGGCCAGGTGATACCGCACGTCACGCTTTAGTTGATACAGACTTCTCTGTGAATTATTGTAGCAAAAGTAAAAAGAAGATCCCCACCTTATCAGGGGATCCTCTTCTATTAAGACCTTCTGGCTCCAGCGGAGGGACTCGAACCCCCAACCATCCGGTTAACAGCCGGACGCTCTGCCAATTGAGCCACGCTGGAACGCAATGATATTCTATCGCGGTTTGTGCTGGATTTCAACTACTACAAGGCGAAGCGAGTGCCCAGGAGCAGGGCAGAAGCGAAACAGCCAGGAACAGGCTGTGAAGCGGATTG
>CAZSXB010000100.1:0-4890 GCA_964611155.1 uncultured Thermotogaceae bacterium | reverse complement strand
CGCGCGATATTCCTGACCATTGTACAGAAGTGGTACTCCTCTAAGAGTAATGAAGAAAGCTGTCCAGTTCTTTAGCAGAACAGGGTTTTCTACTCTCTCAGCAAATCTCTGCTGGTCATGATTCTCAAGAAACCTGAGTTTCGTTGCATTTGATGGGATTCGAGAACTCTGGTATTCGATATACTTCACGTAATGCTCAAGGCTGACTTTGCCATCAAGATAGAGCAAGAACTGGGTGAACCCATCGTAGTCATATGTCATGTCAAATGCCTGATACATCTCATCACCATGACCTTCTGAAAGCCAGAAGAAACCACTCTTGATTATAGAAATTTCATGCCTTGCACGCATCCAGAAAGCAATCGGCACAAGATCCGCAACATCACATCTGTAACCGTCAATATCAAACTCTCGAACCCAATACTTGAGTACCTCCATCATGTAGTTCACCAGGTCGTGGTTAGCGTAATTCAAGTCATAAACATCACTCCAGTCTTCAATCTTCCTTGAAAACCTGTTGTTGTGATCCTTCAGCAACCACGCTGGATTTTTATGGGCAAAAGCCGCATCACAGGCGCAATGGTTCATTACCATGTCCATGAATACCTTTATCCCCAGAGAATGTGCATACTTGACCATTTCAAGAAAATCGTGCTTCGTCCCCAAAGACTCGTCAATCTCGAAAAAATCCCTTATGGCATACGGTGAGCCGTAGGAACCCTTTTTGTTCTTCTTGCCTACTGGATGAACGGGCATTAACCAAACCGTGTTTATTCCGAGCTCCTTGAGAGCGGGAAGTGCTTCAGAGATTCTCTTGAAAGCGTCACCACTCATACCATACATTCTCGGAAAGACCTCATAAATATTCAGGTCAAAGACGGTCTCCTTTGTATCGTGAGCCATAATATCAAAGACCTCCGGTGAAAAAGAGGGGGCAACCCCCTCTACGATTATCCTTTTGCCTCAAGTTCCCTTTCTCTTTCCACTATGATCTTCTGCTGGACGTCATGGGGAGCCTCCTGGTAACCGCTGAATTTCATAGTGAAGTAGCCTCTTCCGCTCGTTATCGAACTCAGTTTGCTGGAGAAATCGAGCATCTCGGCAAGTGGAACCTGAGCCATAACTCTGCTTATCCCCTTTCCTGCAGGCTCCATCCCCATGGGTCTGCCTCTCCTGGAGGTTATTTCACCCATTACATCTCCTGCCCTATCATCTGGTGCAAAGACCGCAACTTCCATAATTGGTTCAAGGATGACGGGATCAGCATCTTTCATCCCGTTCTTGAAAGCATGCAGTCCCGCTATCTGGAATGACATATCTGATGAATCGACATCATGATATGAACCATAGAACAGCGTCACCCTAACGTCGACAACAGGATAAGATGCCTGTGCTCCCCTTTTCATCGCTTCCTGTATGCCTTTCTCGACAGCCGGAATGTAGTTCTTCGGAATGACACCGCCAACGATCTTGTCAACAAACTCGAATCCTGCACCACGTTCCAGGGGTTCTATCTCGATCTGCACATGCCCATATTGACCGTGCCCCCCGGTCTGCTTCTTGTGCTTGTACTCCGATACTGTCTTCTTCCTGACTGTCTCCCTGTATGCAATCTTTGGCTTTCCGATCTCAACCTCTACAGAGAAGAGTTCTTTCAGGCGTTCTATCATTGCGTCGAGGTGGATCGATCCCAGACCGTAGATAACTGTTTCACCTGTCTCTGAATCGTGTTCCCAGGAAAAGGTGGGATCAGACTCTACGAGTTTGCTCAGTCCGTTGCTGATCTTGTCAATGTCTCCCTTGGACTTGGGTTGAATAGACCTGGATATCATTGGTTCGGGCCATTCTGTAATCTTCAACGATAACTGCCTGTCCTTGTGGGTTGCGGTGTTTCCCACGGCACTCTTCTTCATCTTTGTCATCTTTACAATATCTCCAACAGAAGCAGTCTTTATTTCCATGTCTTTCGTGCCGTCAGGCACATATATGTGATTGGCCTTCTCAGAAGACTCCTGCTCCACGACCACAAAATTATCACCTTGAGAAAGTGTTCCAGAAATCACCTTCATGAAGGTTGTCTTGCCAACGAAGGGATCGACTACCGACTTGAAGATATAAGCAGCAAATGGTTCGTCTTCAAGGGGTTTGACTTTTATCTCGCCACCAGAGGGCATTGTACCTGCTATTTCGTCAGCTTCCGCAGGTGTTATACCGACTTCGACAAGATACCGCATTAGCTGGTCAACTCCTATGTTCTTTATGGCAGAACCGAAAAGCACTGGCATAACCTGCTTGCTCTTGTAAGCCTTCTTAAGCGCACTCATCAGCTCTTCTTCGGAGATTTCCTCCCCCTCAAAGTAGCGTTCGAGAAGCTCTTCGTCCGTTTCAACGATATTCTCAATCATGGTTGTCCTTGCGGTTTCCGCTGCTTCCTTGAGATCTTCCGGAATATCCTTTGTCTGAGCCTTCCCGGAAGCACCTGAAGGATACTCCACGATCTTGTTGCTTATCAGGTCAATCACACCTCTGAAATCTGACTCACTTCCAACAGGGATTTGAATCGCCACGGGTTTTCTATCAAAGAGATCAGAGAGGTGCTCCAGCGATTCTTCAAAAGCTGCCCGATCCTTGTCCATCATGTTGAAGAATATAAAGACATTCTTTCCCATATCCCTGGCTAATGCTCCGAATCGTTCGGTCTGAATCTCAACTCCGGCAGAAGCGTTAACCACCAGAACAGCGTTCTCCGAAGCCCAAATACCGTTCGTTACTTCAGAGTGAAGGTCTGACATACCTGGGGTATCAATGACGTTGATTCTGTTATCATTGTAAGGAATCGCCACAACACCCGTGGAGAAACTTGCTTTCTTCTCCTTTTCTACTGCTTCAGTATCCGTGGCAAAGATCCCGGTCCGGTCAATAAAACCTGCCCCAAATAACATTGTGTCCACGATATGCGTCTTTCCACAGCCGTGGTGTCCCAGTAAGGATACATTTCTCTTCACATCAACAGGTATCTTGTCCATTGTTGCACCTCCGATTAGTCTATTTATTTCTATGATTGATTGCAATGCTTACAGGAATTGTGGGCATACCCATTGCTGGACTACTCATGACGGAACCCTTGAATATGAGAGCAGAAGATCTCCCTCCATCAAGACACATCAGTGAGTAGAATCCCTTGTCCCTGAAGAATTCTAGCATCTCATCGAAGGTTAGTCCAGAACTCGACTGTTGGTATCCATCAATCGTAATAAACATCACATTTCCGCCACGTGTTATGCCTACTAATGTTCTCGGAGCTCTTGTCGAGATAATCGAAGAGCTATACTGGTTCCTTTCGTGAGTTGAGACTGGCAAGCCCCTGTTGATGATAAGCGGACCACCTTCAACGGCAAGCATAAGTTCTTTCGGGACTGAGCTCA
This sequence comes from uncultured Thermotogaceae bacterium, assembly GCA_964611155.1. Taxonomy (GTDB): domain Bacteria; phylum Thermotogota; class Thermotogae; order Petrotogales; family Kosmotogaceae; genus UBA9910. The sequence goes on along the minus strand of CAZSXB010000100.1, from coordinate 1,465 downwards.
CGAACTCCAGAACGGCTTCATGGCCTCGTACAACACTTCCGAAAAGGCCTCCCGATTCCCTGGAAAATGCAAGAACCATCTCGCCTTGATCAACGTACTCCTTATAGCCTATCGACTTCACCATATCGTCGATTATTGTTATGTATTCGTGGGTATCATGATAGGCGATTTTTGAAGAATATACGTCCGTATAAAGCAGTGTTTCACCCTTGTAGTGAGTATTTACTCCCCTGATCTCCGCAGTGACATCGTTTATCTTTATGAACAGCGATGGAGAGATTCTTGCGATACCGTAGTGGTTATCGCTTGTCATGTAGAACACTGGTCTCCCAAGAGTTGGGAGACTCAGCACCTGTCCCTGGTCCATTAGAAAGCCTATTGGTGAGTTTACCGCCGGATCATAGTAACCTGCGTTTATCAACCCAAGCGCTGAAACCCTTGAAGCCATTCCTGCAATTGCTTCTATTGCAGGAAGCCGGTCTCTGGCAAGCACCAGTGAGACATCAAACATTCGTGGTTCTATCTCCAGGTAGGACATTATTATGTGTCGAGAGCCGAACTCCGCCCTTACCGTTTCAAAGACATAACCTTCGCCGCGATCCGAGAAAAGCGTCTGCCCGAAAACATCTCTTCTTCCAATAATCAGTTCATTTGCGTCAATACTCACAGAGTACCGTTCCCAATTGCGTTCAAGAACAAACCTGATATGCCTCAGACCTTCATAGACGGTGAAAGAATGATCAGTCTCAATCATGCTGACCCTGGCAGGTGAGACAGTCACAATTGGATGACCGTAGACATCCATTCTGTGACTAACCATCTCCGGCAGGAGCTCGGAATCGAAGATAAGCCTTATCTGATCAACGGTCTCAGATACCTTGTACAGTGAAGGCATTGTGTCATACAAGTAGACAACGCCACCAAATTCATCATAGTCCCATCCTGTCAGGAAACTCAAGAACCCTGCCCTGATAAAGAGCTCATCATCTTTCATACGGAGGACATCGTTAAGTGTTCTCTCTCGATCAACGGTTGCAGATCTGGTATCTTCGTGAAATCTTACGGTCAAGCCTTCGGGAAATACCATTACACTCTCTCGTTCCAGAGAAGATCTCATAAATAGCAGCTCATCTATCGCAGTTCTCACTACTGCACTGCTTATATAGTAGATCCCTTCTTCTGACAGTAAAGCTCCTTCTTCAAATCTCGATACCTCTCCATCCTCAATCAGTATGACTGGCAAAGAGAATAGAGACACCGAGAAGAGGAGCACAATTAATAGACAACGCATATCTTACCCCCAGTACTGCATAATTAGGATTAAAGAACACTCTTTATGAGTGCCGGGACCTCTGGCCTGTCAGGAGAGAAGGTATAGGCAGCAAGAAGCTTTCTGGTCGCCGGCTCTATATTATCCTCCAGATTGGTGTGCAATACTGCTATGACTTCTCCTCTTTCCACCTTG
>CAZSXB010000099.1:881-4983 GCA_964611155.1 uncultured Thermotogaceae bacterium | reverse complement strand
CAAGAGCTACTTTCGACGCATCGCAACCGGCAGGTTGTTCCACTTCATGGCCTGAGTCTGGTCATCCCGCTTCGGACCTGACCCTGGTCCTCCGCTTCTTGAGCGTACTTCGCTCAATCCGCTTCACCAGCGATCTTTGTTGGACCAGCTTCACAGTGTTTTTGGCTGTTTCGCTTCTGCCCTGCCCCTGGGCAAACGCTTCTCAGTCAGATTCTGACTGTCTTGCTGCCTCTTCAGGCCCCTTTCTCTAATAATCTTACTGGTCGGACAAAGCATTTTCAATGGCTTTCAGGAAAGCTTTGCTCGAAACCGTGGCGCCCGAAACGGTGTCAACGTCAATAGACTGTTCGTCGATTATTCTTGAAGTCAGTTCCTGTATAAGCTCCTCTCTGTGAAACCTGTGTTTCTCAGTGATTCTGATGTCAGCGATTCTGTTGCTTTCGATCACAACTTCCACTGAGTTTGACCACCTGTAACCCCTGAAACTCCCGCGATAAGTGCCATCAGACAAAGAGTTCAGGTCAACATTGTTTATCTGCATCTGGGCCATCTCATCAAGACCACGCGTGAGCCATGCACTGACTCCCATCACGATGGCAAACACAGCAACAACAATCACGGCGATGACAATAAGAGCGATATACCTCTTTTTCACAACCAGCACATCCTTTCACCAGAGCATAAGACAAGCAGTTCGGTAGAGCTTTTCCTTCTATAATACATCAACAACGGACCTTCACTGAAATGCACAGGCTGGGTTGTGGTAATCTGTACAGGAGGCAGCTGGAAACCGTGGTGTCCGATTAATCAAGATCAGTAGACACTGATTATATTAGAATCGCGTGAAGGAGGTGAGTCACCGTGTTGAAAGGCAAGAGAGTAGTATTCCTGGTAGAAGAGGGCTTTGAAGACCTTGAGTTCTGGGTTACCTTAATGAGGCTGAAGGAAGAAGAAGCTGATGTTGTGATTGCAAGTCCAGTCGGTGGAACCGTTTACAGGGGTAAGAACGGACTCAGCGCCAGTAGTCAAATCAGCGTTGACGAGATCTCTGCCGAGCAAGTTGATGCCGTAGTCATCCCGGGCGGATGGGCCCCAGACAGATTAAGACGTGATGAAGCAGTCAAGAACCTGGTAAGAAGGGCATACGAACTCGGCAAGATCATCGGAATGATCTGTCATGCTGGGCACGTCGGAATCTCTGCGGAGATCGTAAGAGGTCACCGCGCAACCGGTTCAACCGCAATAAAGGATGATCTTGAGAACGCAGGCGCTACCTGGGTTGATGAAGCTGCTTTCAGAGATAGGCAGATTGTCTGGGGGAGAGTTGTCGCAGACATTCCGGAGTTCTGCAAAGAACTGGTCAGAGCTATCGCAGACTAGGCAACTGAAGGTCGAATCTGCTATTCTGGTTTTGTAAACATACTAATTATCGCGAGGTGTAAAAATGTCATTGCTGCTCAAAGGTGCAACGGTCTACCCAATAACATCAAAGGCTGAGAAACTGGACATTCTGGTCGAAAACCAGAAGATCAAGAAGATAGGAAAGAACATCAGGGCCAGCAGTGCAGAAATACTGGATGTAAGTGGCAAGTATGTCTTCCCTGGCTTTGTCGACGCGCACTCTCATCTGGGGCTTTTCGAAGAAGGAGCAGGGCACTATTACCAGGATGGCAATGAAGCTACTGATCCTCTGACCCCCGATGTGAAAGTGATCGATGCGTTTAACCCGCAAGATCCTGCAATCGAGAGATCCCTCTCAGGTGGAGTCGTGACGGTCATGATTGTCCCGGGAAGCGCCAATCCTGTGGGTGGTCAGGGAGCCATATTCAAACTGAGAAGAACAAAAGTGGTTGACGAAATGCTTGTCAAAGACAGCGCAGGTCTGAAGATGGCCACTGGAGAAAACCCAAAGAGAGTATACGGTGAAATGAACAAGAAGATGCCTGGAACAAGACTTGGAACAGCCGCAGTTATCAGGGGTTATCTTACGAAAGTAAGATCATACATGGCGAAGAAAGAACAGGCCAGACAGGAAGAGAAACCTTTTACAGAAACAGATCCCAAGATGGAGATCGGCGAAAAGGTTTTGAACAAGGAGATTCCTGCACGAATACATGCTCACAGGTTGGACGACATTCTTACCGCGATCAGGCTCAGCGAGGAGTTTGACTTCAATCTTGTTGTGGAACACGCTACAGAGAGCTACAAGATCGCGGACTTCATCAAGGCAAAAGGTATACCTGTTGTTATTGGACCGATATTCGGTTTCAGAACAAAACTCGAAGTCAAGGATATGAGCTACGAATCGCCCAGAATACTCAGCGAGAAGGGCATACTCACTGCAATGATGTGCGATCACCCAGTAGTGCACCATGAACACACGAATGTTCAGCTAGGAACAGCTCTCAGATATGGGGCAAAGGAAGAGGATCTTCTCAAGATGGTCACGATAAATGCAGCGAAGATCCTTGGTATTGACGATAGACTGGGCTCGATTGAGCAGGGAAAAGACGCTGATCTTGTTGTATGGTCGGGTCATCCATTTGATCTCAGTTCATATGTTGAACGCGTGATCATCGAAGGAGAACCTGCCTATTCCAGGTAGAGGGCCGTGCATGATAGGGAAGTGTGATAAGTGGTAGAAATTGACGGTAAGCACTACCCAACGCTTACCGATATTCGTGATGCGATTTCGAAGGATGAGACTGGTCCGGGGAATTTCGTAGGAGATTCTCCGGGCATCTTTCTCGTTGGTGAGGTTAGTTCAAGAACGAGCAGTACAGGTTCTGAGTTCTATGATGGTGTGGTCAGAGACAGGAATGGGGAAACGAGAGTTAAGATCTGGAGCTGGAAAGAAAGACCTGTTGCTGGTCTGGTTGTCTTTGCTGACTACAAGCATGATCCGCGATACGGTCTGTCCCTTGAGATCCTTGGAGGAAAACCACTTTCATCGATAGCAGAAGAACTCCTTGCTGAACTCGTTCCTTCCGCGGATATTGATACTCAGAAGAAACTGCTGGAAGGGTTGATCGCAGGGGTATCTTCGGAACCTTTGAGCAGACTTCTGTGCAAGCTGTTTGATTCACAGGGTAGTATCTATGAGTCTTTCTGCAAAGCTCCTGCCGCCTCTTCTTACCATCATGTGAGAATCGGAGGGTTGGTAGAACACTCGGTCAATGTGGCAAGGCTCTGCCTCAAAGTGTGTGAACTTGATTTCGCGAAGCTTGCTGACAAGGATCTTCTTGTCGCAGGTGCGTTGATACACGATATCGGGAAGATCTGGAGCTACTCTTACGACGATGCTTCATTCGACATAACTACCAAAGGAGCTCTTGAAGATCATATGGCTATTGGGGTGAAGATCCTCGCTTCCTCAATCGCAGAGATTGGTGAGTTCCCTCAATACTACGAAGAACAGCTCACCCATATGATTGTTAGTCATCATGGAATGAAAGAATGGGGGGCAACCGTTGTCCCGAAGACACTGGAAGCCATGATCCTGCACAACTGCGACAGGCTCGATGCCAAGGTCGAGGAGTTTAACCAGGCCATTGTTCAGACCCCGCAAGGAGAGCAATGGTCTGAGTATCACAGGATTCTGGGGACAAGGGTCTATGTAGCAAGGAGACCAGAAGATGAATCATTACAACAGGAAGAGACTTGAAGAGGATTTCGACAGCCTGAGTGAGGATTCCGAGCTTCTCAGTTCTTCAGGCAGTTCATTTGTGAGTCGTTCAGGTGAAGTTGTCTTTTCTCTTCTTGAACCAGGCTTAAGCGATACTGTCCTCGACGTAGGTTGTGGAGATGGTTTCTTGACAACCATGGTTGCAGGGGTATGCAAAAAGGCAATCGGCGTGGACATAAGCAATACCCTTCTCGATAGAGCGTGTCATCGTGCTCTTGGTGAAGGAATAAGAAACATTACTTTCATGAGGAGTTCTTTTGAAGAGCTTTTTGACGAGCTTACGGGGGTCTCTGTAAACAAGGTAATGTCAAATTACGCGATGCATCATCTCACTGACGACATGAAAGAGTCCTTCATCGAGAAACTCGCTGCTTTTGTTAGCAAGCCAGCAAGAATAGTTATTGGAGACATAATGTG
>CAZSXB010000099.1:0-871 GCA_964611155.1 uncultured Thermotogaceae bacterium | reverse complement strand
ATCAAACACCAAAAAAAAAAATCAAAAATAGACAAAAAACAATATAAATAAACCAAGCAATAAAGAATAGTTGTCGGAGACATAATGTGGTTTGAAGATCCAGAAAAGATCAAGGAAGAGTGGGACTCTGTCTGCTACGACAGCGGAGATACTGACTTCCCAGCTTCCGCAGAGTTTCTGAAGGAAATCTTTCTTCGGAACGGAGCGCGGGTTCGCTTAACGAGGCTTCATTCCCTGGTCGGGATTATCTGTGCTGAGTTGGAATGATCCTACTGTGTTTTCTCCGAAACAGGAACGGCTGATCAACCGCAACTAATCGCAACTATTGACTTCTCTCTTGTCAGCTGGATACTTCTAATAATCACAGGACACTAACCCAACGAGGAAAATACACGGCTTTGGAAGAGAACCTCCGCCGCATTTACAGTAACAGTTTTGGCGTTTTTCATGCGCTCACCCCTGTGAATGATCTTCAGTTGATCCCATGTCAATATCCAGCGACGGACACATTTCAAGTGGTGTCAAAGACGAATGATATGCTGTTCATACAGAGTATCCAGCACAAACGGGATCAGGAGTTGGATCGAAGTCGGGCGTTCTGAACAAAACAACTCCCGAAATAATGCCGAGAACAGAAGTTGCATATGCTACGATAGAAGCATGGACGGCAGATTGGGCTCGGCAAAACAAATAACGAATCGGTGAGACAACCGGTCTGATAAGGGGAGGTATGGTACTGTGAGAACTAAAGTATTACTGATACTTTCTTTACTCTTGATCATGCTCTTCAGTGGTTGCGGTATATTGCAGCAGGTTAAGGGTTTGGACTTGAGAGGCACATGGCTAGGAGAAGGAACTCCTGATAATAACG
>CAZSXB010000098.1:0-5240 GCA_964611155.1 uncultured Thermotogaceae bacterium | reverse complement strand
AAACTATTCCAGAGAACTTTATGCCATCCGTTGTTCTTCGGCTTCACGCAGTGCACTTCTTCGTTTATATCCTGCCCAGTTCATCGTATCCTATTCTGCTGTTCTTGCGATTCTGAATCCAATGATATAGAGAGTGTAGCCAGCACTTTGATAATCACGATTAGAGACGCGTACTGCGGTTTCATTACTCATCCAGCTGCCACCGCGGAGAATTCGATGAGAACCTTCACCAGTGTATGGGTTGGTTTTGGGTTCGCTCGTATAAGGTGCGTAGTAATCGGAACACCACTCCAGGACGTTTCCACTCATATCGAATATTCCCAGTTCGTTTGCTGTCTTCTTCCCAACTTCTTCGGTCTTCCATCCTGATTTGTATGCGTACCATGCGACTTCATCAGACTTGTCGCTTCCTGAGTACTTGTAGCCCTTGCTTTTGCTTCCACCTCGTGCAGCGTATTCCCACTCTGCTTCCGTTGGTAGCCGGAAACCAACGACTTCTGCGGGATTCAGCGTAATGTTCCCATCCTTGTCGAGAAGACTGCCTTGTTCGTCATATGCTTTGGGCAGGTTCTCCTTTTCACTTCTCCAGTTGCAGTAAGCTATCGCGTCCCACCAGCTTACATTGACTACTGGCCTACTGCCTCTCCCCCAATCCTGATCGTAAGGCTTGTCTCTTCCTGTGGCTTCACAGAAGGCATCAAACTTCTCGAAGGTGACCTCATGCATTCCTATCAAGAAATCATAGTCAATAGCCACTTCGTGCGAGGGTCGTTCAATGTCCTTTCCATCACCCCATGTATCCCCGATGAAGAAAGACCCCGCTTCGACTCTTATCATATCTTGAACTTCTTTCTTGTTACCGCATTGAACGCTCATAATGCTGGTTGCCAGAAGAAGAACCAGCAGAAGAATCCTGTTTCTGCGCACGATCTCACCCCTCAACCTTATCTGTGTGATTTGTGCTCACGACCAGGCTCTTTACTAGAAATCCTTGGGCAGCATTCCACGGCATTCTGGATGATTTATGCAGCACCAGAACTCCTTCTTTTCATTTGGGCTTACTTCCATAATTCTCGCTGTCATTGGGGCAGAACATACTGGACAAAGAGGTGTTACCTCTTCCAGATTGAATACATCTGTTTCTTCTTCAATGAATTCGCGTTGAATCTCTTCATCAGCAAATCGTGTATCTTCAGAAGGCAAATCTTGGCTATTTTCTGACTCAGGTTCATTCTGAGGCTTGTCATCAATTCGCAGCTTCTTCAGAATCTTTGAGCGGATCTCCGGTACTGCATGTTCATCTCCTGCATAAAACCGGAAAAATGGTAAAGACATAGCATCGCACAAGCCTTCAATAAAGGTATCTCTTTCTTTGCGATCCGGATGATCGCAGGATTTGTCATCCAGGCTAATAGCTGCAACGACAGAGAGATCGTGTCTGGAACAGATAATGTAATCGAAGTGTCTGCCTGCAATTCTGTCCTGTGCTCTCTTGCGGGCACTTCGATCTGATAGTTTCTTCAAGACAGCAATGTCTGCAATGCATATCTTACCAAGAATTTTGAATCTGTCCCCGACTGCCTGATCAAGCGTGGCAAAAAAGGAGTGTTCTGAAGCAGAGAACGGGTTCTCGTTCTTTGTATATGGGTAAGTCTCCAGTAATTCTGGCTTAGGTCTTGATCTAATCACCAGGTATCCCAATGCAACAAAAACAGCAGCCACGATAACTATAGAAAGCCACAACACGGTCTCATCCCCCTTGGAAGAGAGCCGAAATGGTTTCAGTAAGCAACCATGTGTGAAGCCTATGGGTGAAACAGTGTAGCTCTGAACGTGTCAAGAAGTGTCAATATCAAGTACAATAATAAAACAATTGTTTCAGGCAAATCAAGTAATCTCCACAGTTTGATTTTACGGTGCGTCGAAGCATAGTCATCAGCATTATTCATCTGAAGTGGTGCCAGGGATTATTCGGTCTCGAGAAGGGTTATTTCTGAGCCGCTTTGCAAACATTGCCGGAACAAGAACGAGGTGAAAAAGTCCGAAAATCGTCAATGCAAAAACAAATGGCCAGAATGCTCCAAACAGATCGATGTAGAAAGATACCTCTTCGGGCAGGGCTCGAAGGAAGAGGTGGTTGGCTCTGAGAATGTAGTTGGTTGGATAGACAATGACTGCATAAATCCCAAGCCAAGCAGCAGATTTCAACAGATGCCTGTATCTAAAGTCGAACTCATGCTGTACAAGAAGATATACATTTCCAAAAAGGAAAAGGCTGTGGTTTCCGAAGTAGTGGATGTATCGAAAGTGTGGGAAAGTGTATTCCATGTCAGCGATCACAAGTGAGAGAAGCGCCCCAACTACCGCCCAGGGAAACACTATCCGAAAGACTCGCTCGCTCTTGAACCACAATGCGATACTACTCATATACATCGCCAATGCACAGACCCCAAGGGGAAGTAATGATGTCTCGAATCCACGCGTGCTCAGATGCCATCCGTAGAAGATCAACTCCATTGAAACCATTGTTATGGCTAATCCGCGACGTATCAAGAGGTCCTGTTTCTCTGATATCCTTTTTCTGGAAAGAAGAAAGATCACAAAGGAAAGCAACAGAACGATCCATGCCATCAGATGGGCAATAGAGAATGCTTCAAATGTTCGATAACGCTCGTCAAACAGGAACAACTCTGACCTCCACTTGATCATCATCTGCAACAGTATCCATTATTCTACACCATCATGGTCTGCACTTTCTCATCAGAACAATGAAAGAACACGTTACTTTTCTCGCAGAGTAAATCTTCCCTCTCAGGATCCTCAGCCAGATAGCTTGCTACACTGTGGAGGATTAGTAAGAATCACCCCTATATGTCAGGCATCTGTGTCCAAAACTCTTTGCTCAAGAAGGGAGTTCTGATATAATTCAATGTCGTCTATTTATGTCGCCTTTAAGACAACTGTGTAATATGCCTGAATTCAAGCTTTAGCTTGCTTTGCAGGATGGGTTTCCGGTTATCTATTCTTGAGCGCAGAAAGGATCTCCAGGGCTCATAGCCTGGAAAAGGAGGTATCAACAATGAAGAGAAGTCTAATGCTATTTCTTCTGGTCGCGTCGATTGTCTTTGCAATTCTACTCCCAGGGTGCATACCGAAGGATAAAGAACCCCCTGGTTATGAACCATGGGACACTGACGTTCACGGAGAAGTGAGTTTCAGTCAGTTAGATTGGCTGGAATTGCCCGGACAGTCGAAGTATCCATACTCGAATGTAGGGCAGGCGGAATTCGTCTTTTTTGATGGCGCCGAGGACTGGTTCCTTGAAGACAATGGAGGTGGATGGATTAACGTCTTGATAAGCACTACCGCCGACACAGAGGATCTTCTTTGGGCTGTTCGAAATCTCTACCTATCTTTCGCTGATTCGGCATACCTTGAGAGTGCTTCACCTCGCGTGCAGTTCTCCCTGGGACTCGATGGAGAAACCCCCATTCAGAGTCTTGAAGCTGCCGTTTTTTTGAGTTCAGAACCTCTTGACACTCAGCCGGAAGCTGAGACCCTTTCACAGTATTCTGTATATCCTTCTCAGTATCTTGTCGGAGGAAGAGATGGTGGCAGTAGTGGTATCGCCAGCATCCCTATCATCATTGGACCCTGGATTGGCCCATTCTCACCCGTAGTCCGCACTGCCTTCATAGGGATAACACCAGATCAGATCGCTGAGATTGACGAAGGTCACAGTGGATGTGCACCAGGTTCGGTAGCAAGATCGATCTCTTACCTGAGCAAACAGCACGGCTTCGACACAGATTCACCACAGGATATGTATTCCAATCTCGTTGAATTCATGGGCACTGACATATGCGGTGCAGGAACTACCGATGAGAACATGCTTTCTGGGAAAAACCTTTACACTGAGACCGTTGAACTGAGCATCTCGTCCGAAGTGGTGTACTCCGACTCTTACGACCCTGATGAAGGGTTAGGCTGGGCTGCATTAATAGAGAGAGTTCAGGACGCCCTGGACAACAATTGCGATGTCGAGGTTCTCATAGGATGGAATGGTGGTGGCGGTCATGCAGCAATGGTGAGTTCAGTAACTGTCCACGCAGATGGATCGACAACGATCACGTACGTTGATGACCCAAATCAGGGTGACAACAAAGCAGAGAACGCACACCATGTCATCAGCACCAATTCAAGCGGGGCTTTCGGCACCGGAACTGTTGATGGCTTCATGATTGAATGCTATGACGATGACTAATTCGCTCTAGACACTTCTAAGAATCGCATTTGCAGGAGTAGCAAGCAAGAAGAAACGCTTCTCCTGCATTCATGTTGACTACAGATTCAGCAAAGTCTTCTGTCTATCGGTGAAAAGACTATGAAATTCTGATTGTACGGCTGGTCTTCAAGTATATAATCTTTCTGATTGCGCCGCTATCTATAACTTCTCGAGTACTTCATTCCGGGAAACCGTATCATTGGAGGTATGAGATGAAGGTATTCACCTGTAAGAGACTGCTTTTGATCCTCATCTGTATTTTGTCTGCAATCCTGGCATTTTCGACTCCTGGAGAAATAACAACTGATCCTGAGCAAGCAAGAGAGATCGCTAAAGAAGCCTACATTTTTGCTTATCCAATGCTTGAGAATTACTGGATAATGATTATGCAGACCACACTATTCGGGGAGATGAACAAGTTCGATCATGGAACACAACTCGTGGACCCCGGAGACAGACGTGTTGTGCGACCGAACAACGATACTCTTTACTCCAGACTCTGGCTGGATCTGAGAACAGAACCTTTTGTGGTGAGTGTTCCGGAGATTGCTGATCGTTACTTCTCTTTTCAACTGACCGATATATTCACTCACAACTTCGCTTATGTTGGTCCCCGGGTTACTGGCACCAATGCAGTCACTTTCATGATCACCGGTCCAAAATGGGAAGGAGAAATCCCCGAGGGTGTAGACAAGTCTTTCCAAAGCGAGTGTAACTTTGCCGCTGTTCTTGGAAGGACAGGTGTCAATAACGAACTCCCGGGTGATCTCGAGAAGGTTCTTGAAATACAGAATCAGTATGTTGCCATGCCACTCAGTGAGTATTTGGAAATGCAAGCCCCTGAAGCAAAAGAATACGAAGAGTTTCCCTCGTATACGGTTGACCTGGCACGTTCCGCAGGCTTCATCGAGTACTTCAACTATCTGCTGGGTGAACTCGTTATTCACCCCACCGA
>CAZSXB010000097.1:0-5463 GCA_964611155.1 uncultured Thermotogaceae bacterium | reverse complement strand
GCCCGGCGAAGCCGGAACTGGCAGTCTGCTGTGAACTCTTTTTCGCAGTCCATGGGCCGCTCTTGGTGCGCTATAATGGTATTGATCATCTAATCAGCAAGACGAACTTCTCTCTTCGAGGCAAGACGCCCCGTAGTTGAACTGAAAAGAGACCACAAAGACAGGAAAGCTAGGTGGAAAGAACTCTGAACAGAAGACTTCCAATACTCTTTGCAACTGTAATGCAGTTTAGTGTGGAAATCACTTTCACCATGCTTCTGCAGTTTAGACTGCGTGAACTCGGTGCGTCAGTCTTTGTCATCAGCTTGATAGCAACAGTCAGAGGAGCCATGATGGTAATTGGTTCACCAGTCTGGGGCTCTGTAGCAGATCAGATGCAATATACCAAGAGACTGCTGGTATCTCTAATGACTATGTCAGGACTTCTATTCATGTTGTACGTCTTTCTTGGGTTACCCTTACAATTTGTTGTTCTCACCAGTATTGTTTCATTCATAACATCAGGCTTCATTCCGATTGCGCTCGTCATGAGCACTGCCTCGACTGATGAGTCACTTGGTCGTTCTGCTCGCGAGATATCTTTCTTCAATGCTGCAGGGGCGATAGGAATGTTCCAGGGCGGCATCCTGATGTCATTGCTTCTTCTGATGATATCTGTACAGATGACGATGCTGGTTTTCGCTCTGCTCATGTTTGTTGCAGTGCTTCCTGCATTGTTTGTCAAAGAGACAAAGAAGAGTGAAGTGAGGAGAGCTTCAGGGAGTCTTTTGAACAGGATATTGCCGATTGTGAGTGATTTCTCCCCGATGAAGAGGAACGGGCTGTGGGCACTCTACATAGGAGTGTTCATGAGACAGTTCGGCATAGCAGGTATAACTGCGTTGGCAGCTGTCTATATGACGGAGGAAGTTGGCCTTACCTCTTCGGGGGCTGCGCTTCTTTCCAGTATAAATCCTGGACTGCAATTCTTCTCACATCTGTACTTCGGCAGGCTGATTGTGAAGATAGGTCCAAAGAAAAGCACTGTGCTGGGCATGTTTCTATCCTCTCTAACAGCGATACTCTTTGGTCTGGCAGGTAATTGGATCACTGTTAGTCTGGCATACCTTTCCCTGGGATTTGCATATGGAGCCTTTATCAATGGAGCAGCAACATTCGTGGCAATCAACGCACCAAGAGAAAGAAGAACTGAATTCCAGGGGTTGCTAAGGTCTTTTCGTGCTTTCGGATTGATGTTTGGTCCAATCACTGCAGGTTATATCGCTGAGTACTCGTATTTCGCCATGTTTCTCTTCTTGGCTGCCATTATGGCTGCGAGTGGTCTACTCTTTTTCGTTTTCGGGAAAGAGAAACAGATGATGGTCGTCTAGTATTCTTATTGTCACCTGATTGCCTGGATCAATTACTGATTCGCAAAAAACCTTCTTGAAGCATTACATTACATAGCAATTGATCAAGGGTATCTGATAGTATTCAGTCAGGGGGTTTAGTCTCTGTTACTAGGCGGTCATGAAACTAACAGAGCATCTAGAGATGAATATCGGTCTCTTCTCTGAAAGCTACTTGCCCCAGGTGGATGGGGTAGTTACAGCGCTCAGAAACCTTCGCGATGGCCTTTGCAGAAAAGGACACAGCGTTTACATCTTCACCATCAGTCATCCAGGAGCAACTCCAGAGGATGGCGTCTTCAGGTTCAGATCAGTTAGGACACCATTTGATCCCGGCCATAGATTGGCTTTACACCCATCGATAAAGCGGATCAAAGCTATAGCTGAACTGAACCTTGATATAGTACATACCCAGGATCTCTTTACGATGGGCAATCTGGGTGCAAGAGTGTCAGAGATACTTAAGGTCCCACAGGTTCATACATTCAACTCCAACTACTTTGTCCTCGCAGACTATCTCGGGATAGCCAGATCATTTGGAAAGTTGTACGCCAGACACAAGATAAGAGCCTTCTGCAACAAACAAAGAAGAGTCATCGCACCTTCAAAGAAGGCAAGAGATATTTTGCTGGATTGTGGTGTGAGTCAACCGATAGAGATCATCGCTCATGGTGCTGATCTCGAACCGTTCAGGAATACGCAACCTGACTTTTGTCAAAGTATCAGATCCTTTCGAGAGAATCACGGCATAGCCGAAGATGACTCAGTTATTCTGTCATTGGGAAGGATCGCAAAAGAGAAACAACCATTGGTCATTGTTGATAATTTCATTTCAGTCCTAAAAGTCTTTCCCAAAGCAATTCTGCTTTTCGTCGGAGATGGTCCTCAGAGAAAGAAGGTGGAGAAATACGTTTCTAGACAAGGTGTTGGAAATAGAGTTCGCTTTGTAGGAACACTGGATTATCCGAACTCAGTTGCAGTGGCCTACAGAGCTTCAGATGTGTTTGTGTCAACATCAGTCACAGAAATCTTCTCCTTCAGTGTTCTTGAAGCAATAGCTTCAGGTCTGCCGGTAGTTGCGGCGAAAGATCCCTGCCTGGAAGAAAGGGTTGTTGAAGGGAAGAATGGATTCTTTTTTGATGATCCACACGAACTATGGAGAGGTTTGAACAAGATTCTTGGAGATCAGAATCTGAAGAAGAATATGTCGAGGTTTTCAGTTGAGATCTCTCGGCTATATGATCTTTCACACTATGTTGATAAAATCACAGGGGCGTATACACTCTCTGTAATAGGGCCAGGAGAATCTTTTTACACTTCTCAATAGCATTGAGTGTCCTTTTGAAGGCATTGAACTGGGATGACACGACTTCAGTTTTTCTGACAATAGTGTTATCATCTTAACATACTGATGTTATGCTGGAGGAGAGGCATGGTAAGCAGACAACAGGTAATTGGAATAATCGGTGCCCTGATAGTTTTTCTGGGAATGTTTTTGCCTTTGGTTACGATCTCTATTCGTTCAGGCGGGTTCACTCTATATGATTCAGTGAACTGGATAGAAAGCGGCGCTGGATTTGCAGCTCTTCTGATCATCCTGATAATCGCGTCTGTTGTTCTTCTGTTCACCGAGTACAGGAAGTTCGCCAGTTTGACCGGTGTCTTGACAGCAATTACTGTTGTCGTGAGGCTGATCTACACTCTTCAGGACGCTGCGAATTTCGCTCAGCTAGAAAGGATGTTCGGACAACCGGGTGGGATGACTGACCCCGGTGGAATGGTATATGGGGACTTCATAGGTATGAGTGTTAATCCGATTGGCTGGGTAATACTTCTTCTGGGTAGTATTGTGATTGTATACAGTGGTCTACGAAGTGAACGGAAGTCTGAGAACTGAGTTTTTTCCCGTCTGATATGAGATAGTTATCTCATAATGAAAGGTGCCAACATGAGACCAGGGAGCCATGCAGATGAAAAGAGCTGGCTTGCTCTGTATTCTAGTCATGGTGTTGATATCTGGTTGCACGAGTATCTACTATCGCATTCCAGTTGAGGGAAGGCTGGAGAATTTCACAGTCTTTGATATTCTTGTTTGGACTTCAAAATCGATACTCGGACCAGTAAGATTCGCAGATTCGCATGAAACGGCTTCATTATCCAGTGATTTCGTTCCACGTCCCGAAGACACCGCTCTTACAGTCACCATGATTGGCGATATAATGTTCCATCCTTCGCTTATGGATAACCCCCAGAGGCTATATGAGTATATTCCTGAAGACTTATTCGACACAGACATCAGGTTTGGGAACCTGGAGTTTCCGATTCACCCTGGAAGACCTCCCAGAGGTTTCCCCAGGTTCAATGGTACTTCTGAGTACTTCGCGAAAATCGTCTTGCCTATGAATTTGAATGTGATAAACCTGGCCAATAACCACTGCCTTGACCAGGGAATAGATGGGCTATTGGCAACTGCAGAACTGCTCGAAAACTACTCAATCAAAGTACTGGGAATCAAGAACGCTTGTGACAGGTATATCCTGCTTGAGATTGATGGCCTGACAGTTGCGATGAGTGGTTACACATTCAGCACAAATGGGGTTTTCGTTGAAGGAGATAGTATCGTCAATAGAGCAAACCTGAATGCTGAATGCATGGGATTTCAGTGACGCAAACCTTGATGATCTGCTGAGGTTAGTCGACAGGATGAGCGATTTGGCAGACATTGTGATAATGTCTCTTCATTGGGGTTATGAACTCGAGCTCTATCCAAGATCCAACCAGGTGGTAATAGCCAGGACCCTGGCAGACAGGGGCGTTGACCTCATTATCGGGCATCACCCTCACGTCCTTCAACCCGTAGAGGTCTATGAAACAAAAGACGGCCGCCTTTCCACAATTGTCTACTCTCTGGGCAACTGGACAACCTCAATGCACCATAGAGCAACAAGAACCACAGCGATCATGAAGGTGGCACTCGATGCTTCAGGGCAGATCACAGAACTCGAAGAATGCTCACTGTTACTTGATCTAGGTATTGGCCAGTTTGTTCCAGACAATTGGTAGATCAGACATGTATCAACTGTCCAAACTACTATTCTGATTCAGTATATCCGGAATTCTTTGGCGCGTTCTTCAAACTTTCTTGTATCCTGTTCGTATGCCGGGAGGACGGTCTTGGAATCTTCTCCGCTTTCTATTGCTCTGCGAACACTGCCGTTACCGGTTATCAGGTCAAAATGGTGACGTCCACCTGCTTCATGATAAGCAGTATCCCATTCAAAATCCTTTGTGAACATAGTATAGATCAGGTGTACCAGGTCGATGGCGATATTCAGTGGTTTAATCTTTTCGCGATCGGTCACATAAGCTTCGACTCCCTGGCACAATTCTCCTTTGTATTTCGAGAGTGATGGTACAAAGGCTCTTTCCCTGAAAGCGACTCCTTCATGTCGGAAACTCTTCAGAGCTTTCAGGAGACGGCCGGGTTCAATCCAGGGTGCGCCAACATATTTGAAAGGATGAACAGTACCTCTGCCGACAGATACATTCACTCCCTCAAGCATACAGAAGCCGGAAAAGAGTATAGTGTGTTCCAGAGCAGGTAGGTTCGGAGAAGGAGTTGACCAGTGAAGTCCAGTCTGATCATAGTACATCTCCTTCCTGTAACCTTTCATTTCGATTACTCTCAGATCTACTCCCATATCAAAAGCTTTGTTGAAGTACTGTGCAAGCTCCCCTATGGTAAGGCCGTACCTCACAGGAATGGAGTATCCGCCGACAAAGCTGTTATAGTCTGGCTCAATGATGGGACCTTCAATTCTGTCACCAAGCGGATTGGGCCTGTCAAGAACGACAACCTGAATCCCTAGCTTCCCACACTCTTCCATCATGTAGGCAAGAGAGTAAAGATAAGTGTAGAAACGAAGTCCAACATCCTGAATATCATAGACAATGATATCGAGATCCTCGAGTTCTTCCTTGTCAGGCCTTTCTTTCTCTCCGTAGAGAGATACAACTTCGACGCCGTATCTATGGTCATAACTGCTGCTTACCCTTTCGCCGTCAGGGGCAGCTC
>CAZSXB010000096.1:0-5750 GCA_964611155.1 uncultured Thermotogaceae bacterium | reverse complement strand
GGCTAACCAGGGAAAGATCTTCGGTGCAAACAACATAGTTTTGGTTAGCTCGCAGTCACTTTCACTTGCCCTGATAGGATTTATCATAAGTTCTGCTGGTTACAGAGGAGCCTTTCTCTTGGTAATGGGAGGATTTCTTATGGCGCTAATATTCTATGTTTTGCACTTGCTAAATGCCAGAAGTATAGCAACAGCGATCCCGCAATAATCTGTAGCTGCTCTTGTTCCATGCGCTGAATAGGTCTCACTTGTTCACTACCACCAGGACCGGACATACCCGCAGCCGAAATAGTTGCTGATTTCCGATTTTTCAGAACCGGGAACCAGTAACTGGAAACGCCCTCAAGCACAGCAGCACTTTCGTGTCTTGCCCGGGCAATCGTTTCGTCGCACAGTACCGCCAGAACTTCAGATCGGTTGCATTCAGCCTGATGTCATCAACCGAACAGATCTGTCCTGGTGCTGTCGATGATTTTCCTGAGCGAATCCTGGGTTATTTCAGAATCTCCGCTTCCGTGAAAGACCCTTCTCTTGTAGGTGCTCTTGTAGATCTCAGTTCTAAGGTGCGCAAGATTGAACATTTGTGTCTCTCTACGGAATTCACGGAGGTTGTCTATGTAAATCGGAGCAACCAGAATGTCTTCAACTGGACCATTAGGTGATTGAGCAACGACCCGCCCTTCATAATCGATAACAACACTTCCACCCGTCCAGGAATATGGGGGATGATCCAGAAGCGTAGATCCAAGGCTACACCCAACAACATAGAGGCTGTTCTCCATTGCTCTGGCTCTCAGAGTTGTGGTCCAAACGTCCATCGGTTTGATCCCGCCCCAGGGCCCCATGTACGCTGATGGCACAATGAGGATCTCAGCTCCTTTGAGCGCGAAGGCCCTGCTGAGCTCTGGAAACCTTGAATCATAACAAATCTGAACGGCCATGTTCCCATATGAGGTCTCTGCAACAGGGAGCCATTCGTCGCTGAATCCTTCGATGTCGTGGGGGCTATGGACCGGTTCCAGTGGAATGAAAGGATTCAGTTTACGATATACAAGCAACACTCCATCAGGATAGACCATCACGCTAGTGTTATACACCACTTCGTGGATTATTGAACGTTCTAAGAATGAACCGATATTAATGATGACATCGTGTGTTCTGGCAGCTTCTATGAACCCTGGAATGAATTCATTCTCAAGCGGAATCGCAGTATCCTTCACGAGATGTGCCGATGACTCCGAGCAAATTGGCGTTAGCGAAAACTCAGGAAAAACAACTAACTTGACCGGGACGTAATCCCTGTATCCGACAACTGCAGACTCTAAGACCTCGAGCATCCTCCTTGCTCTATCTTCAATGCTGCTCCCTTTACCTACTATCGGAAAACTCATTTGACAACATGCAACGGAAAATGCCTTCATGTGATTACCACTCCTCATCGCTGATCACAGTGGACTTCTTGCCTTTGATGCAGAAAAAGACGAGTGCTACAATGCTCACAATGTAAGGCAACATAAGTGAGAATTGTGGAGGCAATGCCGCTCCTTGTAGTCTCAAAGATAATGCATCAAAAAAGCCAAAGAGAAGACAGACAAAGAACAGCAGAAGAGGTTTTCCTCTTGCCATAAGAATCGCAGCCAGTGCCACAAATCCTCTCCCGCCGGTCATGTCTCTCGTGAACATTCTTACATTGTATAGAGATAGCTGAGCTCCAGCGAGTCCACACAGAATTCCGCATCCTATGCTCGCCAGTATGTATACTCTAGAAGACCTTATCCCTGCAGCTTCCAGCACTTCTGGTTTTTCTCCGGTAACTCTGAGATGCAATCCATAGCGAGTTCTGAAAACAAGGTAAGATACTACAAAGACAGATATGAGCGAAAAATATGTGAGCACACTGAAACTGAGTATATAGTTGTCCAGAAAACCAATTCCCGTAACAATACCAAGGCCGCGTACAGGGACAATCTCTGGTGAGTTGAAAACGTTCTGTCCGACAAAGAGAACCCTTGTCAGAAAGAGTGTCAAAGAACTCGCGAATATATTGAGGGCAAAGCCAACCGCGAAGTTGTCAACCTTGAGAATACTCACAAAGAGCGCGTTGAATAGTGAAAGGGTTACAGCAGTTGCTATTCCAGCTAAGACTCCAACAAGCGCATTACCTGCAAGATAAGAAAAGACAACACAGCTAAAACTGCTGGCGAGCATAAGACCTTCCATTGCGACGCTTACTTTGCCCGCGTGATAAGTCAGAGCACCTCCGAGCGCTGCGAGAAGTATTGGTGTGGTCATCCTGATTGTAGCAGTATAGACGGTAGCAACGATCTCAGGACTCATATCAATTTCCCCTTTGTCTCGAACTCACGGAACTGATTGCAAGCACAAAGAATACCAGGACTGCCTGAAGCACCCCACTGATCTCCGAAGGAACTGTTGTGAACAATCCCAGGTTAATACTTCCTGTTTGAATGACTGCGAACAACAGGGAGACAGCTACAATCCAGGCTGGATGGCTCATAGAGAGCAGACAAATCAACAGTCCTGTGAACCCGTATCCTGGGGAGAAGCCTTCTCTCATGTTATGTGTCAGTCCCATTACAAGTAGCCCTCCTGCAAGACCTGCCACTCCTCCACCCATTGCCATTGCTAGCAGCCTTGTCTTCGCTACTTTAATCCCACCTGCAAGAGCAAACAACTCATTGCTTCCGGTTATAGTCATCTCATAGCCTAATCTGGTTCGGTACTTGATTAGTGCAAAGAATACCAGAACAGCCGCTGCAATGAAAAAGCCTGCGGTGAATTGTGTGCCTCTTACAAGAAATGGGAGCCTGAATGACTCTGCAATCCGCTGTGTCTGTGCCCATGACGAACCGGGTTGTCTAAGAGGATGATTCACAAAGTATGACATCACATATGTTGCAATATACGTTGATAGAAGCGTTGTGACGACTTCGTTGACTCCCAGCTTAACCCGAAGGATGGCTGGAATGAACGCCCATGCAGCACCCAAAACAAAGGCGGCTAAGGCACCTGCTGTAACTGCCAGAATTGGATTCTGGACAGCCAGGGTTGAACCTACGTATGCAGTGGCCAAACCACCCAGTAACAACTGCCCTTCCCCTCCTATGTTCCACAAACCTGTCCAGGCAGGTATTGCCACAGCAAGTCCGGTGAGGAGCAAAGGAACCATTCTCGCCATTGTTGAGAATAGAGATCTACTGCTTCCCAGAGATCCTTCAATCAGATAACGAAAAGATGAGAAAGGATTCTCGCCGATAGCTAGTATTATGAGAGACCATATAAGTAGGATTGCTAAACCAAACGCAACCCAGATGATGCTCCCCCTAATAATCTTCTTCCTCTCTATCATTGAGCTACAACTCCTTAACACCAGTCATATAACGGCCTAGCTCGTTCTTATCGTAGTCCGGTCCCATCAACTCGGCAACAACCTTTCCTCTATACATAACTATCATTCGATCACATATAGTCATAAGTTCCTCGAGATCACTACTAATAACTAGAATCGCCACTTTCCTCCTGGCAAGTTCCTTCAGAGCATTGTGAATAAGCTGTTTTGAAGAGATATCAACACCGGCGGTTGGCTGAGAAACAACAAGAAGCTTATCTGACATTTCCAGTTCTCGACCAACCACAAGTTTCTGAATGTTTCCACCAGATAAGGCCGCAACCTTTGAACGTGAACTGTTTGCTCCAACTACGTTGTATTTCGAGACTATGCTGGAAGTGTATTCTTTCAACGCTGCACGTTTCATGAAGAATCCACCCGCTCTCTTTCTTCTATGAAACCCAATGATCGTATTCTCCAGAATACTCCTGGAAGCGGCAACTCCACTTTTCAGACGATCGTCGGTTATGTAGGCGATGCCGTACTCTCTTCTTTCCACGATGTCTTTGTTCGCAATGTCCTGACCGTCAACCAGTATCTTGCCTTGTTCTAGTTTTGAGGTCCCCAGCAAGATATTGAACAGGGTTTCCTGACCATTTCCTTCAACGCCAGCGACTCCCATAATCTCGCCTTCTCTTACTCCAAATGAAATCCCGTCAATGTCGGTTTTGTCAGTTCTGATGCTACTGACTTCCAGAACAACCTTCTCTTCGAGTTTTTTGCGATCACTTGAAGCGACCAGAGGGAAATCATGTCCGATCATACTGCTGGCGATTTCAGAGCGATCGGTCTCGCCGGCGTTGAAAGTACCCGCTATCTCGCCCTTTCTGAGAACCGTTATTCGATCTGCAACAGCAAAGACTTCCCCCAGTCTATGTGATATGAATAACACTGTCTTGCCTATATCTTTTAAGCTTCTTATAAACTTAAGGAAGTCACCGATTTCAAGGGGAGAAAGGACGGAAGTCGGTTCATCGAGTATAATGACCCTTGCGTTCTTGTAGAACACCTTGAGTATTTCAACTTGTTGTTGTTTCCCTATAGGTAAATTGGCAACTGTCTCTTTCGGGTTGATTGAAAGACCCATGGATTCAGTCAGCTTCCTCACAGCTTTGTTCATCCTGGAATGACTTATCGCACCGAGCTTGTTTGTGTAAGGCTTTTCATCGCCGAGCACAACGTTTTCCATCACTGTCAACTGCTGAGAAAGCAAGAAATGCTGATGAACCATGCCAATTCCCAATTGAATTGCCTTTCTGGGATGGTCAATATCTACCTGTTTCCCTTCAATCCTTATTGTTCCACTGGAAGGCTTCGTCATACCGTAAAGAATGTTCATCAGGGTACTTTTGCCGGCACCATTCTCACCGACAATCGCGTGAATCTCCCCATCGATTATTGACAGGTCAATTCCCCTTAGCGCCTTGATACCACTTGGGTAGGTCTTCGTTATTCCTGAAAGCTCGATCATAAAGACTCCAATTAGGGAGGTCCCAGCTTAGCAACCGAGACCTCCGAACAAATGGGTGAACAACACTCTCAAGAGGCCATTTTCAGGCTACTATTCAAGATAGGAGCCTACAACAATGTCTCCAGCTGCTATCTTCTCTTCGATTTCTTTGAGTTGGAGGTAGATCCCTGCAGGTATAATACTCATCGCATAATCGTTATATGCAAGGCCAATTCCTCCGTTTGCGACATCGTAGCTGTAGACTTCACCTTTTTCGAGCTCTCCCTCGACAGCCATTCTCACAACATCCCAGACGGCAACATCTACTCGCTTAAGCATGCTCGACACGATGAATCCTGGTTGAATATATCCCTGGTCAGTATCAACTCCTATGGCGTAGAACTTGTAGTCTTTTGCTGCTTCCAACACTCCGAGTCCGGTTGGACCTGCCGCCTGGAAGATGACATCTGCTCCTTCTCTGTTGACCTGGTAAGCAGTTTCCTTGCCTCTTGCGGGATCAAAGTGCGTACCTGCATACCTTGCAACTATTCTTATCTCTGGATCAACATAGGCGACACCTTCCTCAAATCCCTTCTGATAGTCCCTGATGACAGGCATATCTTGCCCGCCAACAAATCCGACGGTTCTCTGATTACCAATCATCTCCAAAGCAGTTGCGTCTGTAAGCAATGCTGCAAGTGCTCCAGCAAGGAATGCTCCCTCATTCTGCTTGAAGGGCAATGATATGACGCCTTGAATACTCGCTACACCGTCGATATAGACGTAAGTCTTCTCAGGAAACATCGTCATGATCTCTGAAAGCTCGTTATCAAAGAAGTATCCAGGGTTCACGAAAATGATGTCGAAGTTTGCCGCAGCAGCCATTAGTGT
>CAZSXB010000095.1:0-6080 GCA_964611155.1 uncultured Thermotogaceae bacterium | reverse complement strand
AGAAGAACATTGTGATTCTTGGTGCGGCAGGAAGAGATTTCCACAATTTCAACACCTATTTCCGGGGTAATGAACAGTACAACGTTGTAGCGTTCACTGCTGCTCAGATTCCCGATATCGATGGGAAAAAGTACCCTAAGGAGTTGGCGGGAGACTCGTATCCAGAAGGTATTCCTATCCATAATGAGAAGGAATTACCGAGATTGATCAAAGAGTTGGATGTTCATGAGTGTGTATTTGCCTATAGCGACATGAAATACGAGAGCGTAATGAATCTGTGTGCCACAGTGAATGCAGCTGGGGCGGATTTCAGGCTAATGGGCATGAATGCTACGATGTTGAACTCAATTAAACCCGTGATTGCAACCGGTGCTGTTAGAACTGGTGGCGGAAAGAGCGAAGCCTCAAGAAGAATCATAGACATTCTGCATGAGTATGGCTTGAAGGTCTGCGTAATACGTCATCCCATGCCTTACGGTGACCTGGTAAAACAAGCTGTTCAACGTTTCGAGAAGATCGAAGATCTGGAGCTTCATGAATGTACTATCGAGGAAATGGAAGAATATGAGCCTCATATCATTCGTGGGAATATCGTATATGCTGGAATTGACTATGAGGCAATACTAAGGCAAGCAGAAAAAGAAGATACAGACATAATCCTTTGGGATGGCGGGAACAATGATTTCCCGTTTATAAGACCTGATCTGATGTTTACCATAGTTGATCCGCAGCGTGCCGGGCATGAATTGAGTTATTATCCCGGTGAAACTACCCTTCGTATCGCTGATGCTGTTATCGTTAACAAGATCGATAGTTGCGATCTGGCTGATTTGCAGGTAGTTCGCAGCAATATCGCCAAGGTAAATCCTGAAGCAGTTGTTATTGATGCTGTTGCGCCAACATATGTTGATAAACCTGAACTAATAAAAGGAAAGCGTGTTCTGGTTATCGAAGAAGGGCCAACTGTTACTCACGGCGAAGTCAAGTACAGCTACGGTAGTGTGACCGCTCAGAAGTACGGTGCAAGCGAGCTGGTTGATCCACGACCATATGCTGTTGGAAAGCTTAAAGCAACTTTTGAAACTTATCCTGAAGTGGGAACGATATTGCCATCAATGGGATATGGAGCGCAACAAATCAAAGATCTGGAAGCAACAATTGAGAATACACCATGCGATCTTGTTGTTATAGCCACTCCAATAGACTTGAACAGAATTGTTAAGATCAACAAACCATGTGTAAAAGTCGGTTATGAATTGCAGGACTTTGGCAAGCCTGGTATCGAAGATGTTTTGCGCGGCTTTATTGAGAGGTTTGAACTGAGAAGATAGAGATCCTGTCTTTAGTCTCGTATCCAGAAATTGCAGCCATATGCAGTCTTTGGTGATTTGAAATGGAATTATCTAGACCGGGCTTCTACGCCCGGTCTTCCATTATACTCATTATCTCTCCTACGCCAGATTCTATGATCCTTGCAGTGGCTCCCCAGATGATCAGGCCATCAAATCTGTACCTGATCGTTCTCTTACCAGTTGGCATTATCACAGTCTCAGGATTCTTGCTCGCAATATTCTGAAGAGCAACGAATATCAGATCCTCCACTTCTTCTCTATTAAGACGGAAAATTGGCTCAGAAACTATCCCCAGAAAGGCTCTCACAGTTACTCCCGTAGTCACGGTAACGTTTGTCTTGAGTTCTGTTATGGAAAGGATCTTCTCAACCTTAATGCCAACTTCTTCATCTGCCTCTCTCAAGGCAGCCTCGAGAGCCGTTTCAGCTGGCTCAATGAAACCCCCAGGAAAGCTTATCTGACCGGGGTGTGTCTTCAGATAACGGCTGCGCCTGGTCAATACAAGAAATGGCTCGTTAACCAATCTCACTAACGGCACAAGAACCGCTGCATTCATTCTGCTAAACCCCCAATGACAATGTCTTGCAACGAAAGCAGATGAAAAAGTGCCTTTGCAGTACCTACCGGAAGAAGAATTGTCTCTTTGCTGAGTTGCCCTGCAACAACCTTGCCGCCATGATCCAAAACCGTCTTCAGCTTCGTTCTCGAACAAAAAAACTCACGAACAGCTGATCTCGGAACGCTTATCAGTGCAGTAATCTCTTCTGAAGAAGCTATTACAGGGCTTTCCCCCAGCTTGCAGATGTACGAGACAATGTAGTAAACAGTTTGATGTTGTTTGCTCTTGCGCCTGTCGAGCATGCCATAGATAATCAGAGGGGAAGGTCTTTCTTTCAGCTGTAGAGGTCTTATCTCGCCAAAATCATTTACAAGAAAAGCATCTAAAGAATGCACCGGAGATAACGATACACCGATTTCCTCGAGGGACTCTCGGGCAAGTGTTTTAATAAAGCTCTCCCCACTTTCAACGTGTCCACCTATACCCATGAGCAAACTCAGATCATCATTTCTTCTGTAACGCTTCCCGCCAACCCCGAAGAGAAGGCGGTTTTCATGTATTAAAAGACAACTCACCCCCTTGATTGCCAGGGGCGGGATAACCTCGGTGATGCTCAGCCTCATTTGCTTCACAATAACAGAATAGCAGAAACTATCAGTGCCTTTATCTACACTCTTCTCTTCAATATCACAATCTCTATACGGTCTGAGCAATCCTCAGAAATATCTGCCAGAGAGCCGATTGTCAGTATGAGTTCTCTCAACTGCTGTTTCTCGGCGAGTGAAAGATCCATGTTGAAGACCTTCCTGATCAGCGCACGTTCATCATCGTCGGCACTGTGCTCCAAACGCTCTGTCTCTTTGACATGTTCCGTTGCCTGTTCAAGGTCTTCGAACATCATCTCTGCCGCTCTACGGACAGCCCTGAATGTTTCCCAGGTCTTGCGAAAAAGCGCAATTATCTCTTCAATAAGGAGTTCAGGAAGCTCCATCTTCTGCAGGATTATCTGATCCGCAACTTTCTCAGCGGTATCCGCCACCTTATCAAAAGTCTCTACCAGTCCGAGCAAATCTCCTCTGAAATTCGGAAGAAAAGCTCCCCTGTACATTTCTGTTTCGAGCTCCCTGCGCTTGTGGTCTGCTCTGGTTTCATTATCGTGCACCTCATCATTTGCAGCGTCTATTGTATTCTGATCACCCTCTCGAATAGCATTAAACAACTTATACAATGCTTCCAATGTATGATCTACGAGAAACAGGTGCTCCTTGAAGAGCTCGATTATTGCAAGCTCCTTTTTCCCAAGGAAGAACAATCCGCTCACCTCCTGACTGGCTTTAGTACAATTATACCTTGATCCATTTCCTGAATGTTTTCCCAGTGTTATCCGACATTATGAATATGATATAAGTCATCTCACGTTTTGATCAGCAGACCTGATCGTGTATAATCATCTGGCAGACAATCCCGCACAGGAGCGTGAGCAGATGTTTGATTACCAACAGATATCAGACCTCAATCCTTTCTACAGAATCGCGGAGTTCTCTTTTTCTTTGGACCAGAAGTATAGAGAACCAGTTAGAACTATCGTCAAAAAGAGCCTGGAATTGGGCAGTGAGGCCTGGGGTGCTTACAACGAGTCCTCACTTGTTGCGGGTTACGTGCTCGATGAGTACTCCATGAGATTCAGAGAATCCCCTGTCAAGATGGGAGGAATAGGCTTCGTATGCACCAGGGCTGACTACAGGGGAAAAGGAGCGGTCAAGTTCCTTCTCAAGGAATCCTTGAAGACCATGCGCGAGAAAGGACACGTTGTATCTGTTCTGTATCCATTCAACCAGGGTTTTTACAGAAAGTATGGGTGGGAGCTGTTTTTCAGGATGAAAAAGGTCAAGTTCTCTCCCGGAACGATCAACTTGCCCGATGAGGATAATACCATTTCACCAGAACTGCTCGAGGCCCCGGATGAAGAATCACTTGATTTCTACAACGCCTATGCTCGTGATCACTATAACTTCTGTCCAAAAACAATCGAGTACTGGAAGATGTCAGTTACCCACCCCTGGCCAGACATTATCGCACGCAATATAGTGAAATTCACTGAAGATGATCGGGTTGTGGGAATAATGGATCTCTCTTACTCAAGGGAAGGAAAAGACAGGAAACAGCTTCTCAGTGTCAGGCAATTCTTACACCTTACAGAAAATGCCAGAAGAGCCATGTTGGGATTTATAAAGAGCCTTTCTCAGCAGATTGATGAAGTTGTATTCACACTTCCGCTGGACGAGGAATTGTGGCCTTACTTGTCTGACAGACCAAAGGAGCAACTCATTCAGGATGCTGGGATGATAAGAATTGTTTCACTGGAAGACCTTGACGGATTATCAATCAAAGCTCCTGATCTGGATATTGCTGTAAGAGTCGAGGACAGCCTTGCTCCCTGGAATGACGGGATATTCCGTTTCATCGTGGAATCAGGAACCCTCAGTGTAAGAAGAGCGGACAAACATGAGTTTCAGTGCGATGTTTCAACGCTCTCATCGATTATCTCGGGTTTCACAGATCTGAGAGAAATGCAGGCATGCGGAAGAGTCAAGCCAGGTGGAAGATCTATAAACGTGGACTTTCCAAAGCAGGTCACATTGCTAATGGAGTTTTTCTAGAAGGATCTCTCAACGAAGCACAAACTGTCCTGAAGCAATTCTGCGACCATCTGGACCCAAAAACGATGCTTTATACTGCCCTTCTTCGTCTATCTCAAACTCAAGAGCAACGAGTGCCGCCTCGGGGTTGATCTCATGCGTCACCTCTTTGACGAATCTGTCGACTCCCGTTGAGGTTTCCCAGAAGCGTGTGGTTATCGTCTCAAAATCAAAAGGATTGATTGCTTCCAGAATCACGAAAAAGGTCCCGGTTCTTAATTCATAACTGGGATATATCGGATCAAGTGTAATCGGAACAATATCCTGGCAGAAGATTACCTTTGTGCTTCCAACAGTACAACCTGTAAGCGAAGCCAGCAGAAGAACCAGCACCAGAACGATTGTGATTCCAACAACTTTCACATCTATCACATCCTGATTATCTTCATTCAGACTATCTCTGTGCTCCAGTCATGTTGGGAGCACCTCAACGTATTTCTGACCTGACGAACCATCAACCAGCTTCAGCGTAACCTCACGGTTCCTGAATGAATACGCCTGGAAGATGGATTCACTGTGCTGAGGCATTGTCATGAAAACTGCATCTATCACGAATCTGCCTGCCAGTGTCCTTTTATCCTCCTTGATCAGCTCAGCAACAGGTGTGTGATCGTAGTATACGGCTATTGGTGTGATCACCTTGCCTCCTGCTTTGAGCTGTTCGATCCACTGGGCCGGAAAATCACCCAGAGCAACCATTGAAATGACCGCATCGTAAGGTGCCCCTTCAGCATAACCGTAATAGCCATCCCTGTTCAGTACTGTGACGTTATCTATTCCCAGTTTCATTAGTCTCTCTTTTGCTATATTAGCCAGTTCCGAATCGTATTCTATAGAGATCACATGTCCGTCACTTACCATGCGACTCAAAAGAGCCGTGCTGTAACCAGTCCCGGTTCCAATATCAAGTACAGTTTCATTCCCCTCAAGATCCAGCATGTCAAGCATTTCGAAAACCAGGGATGGCTGGCTCGCAGTGCTTATAACTTTGCCATGCCGAATACACGTCGGCACCACATGATTGCTTTCTGCAAGGTGCTTTTCACTGTCCGGAAGAAAGTGAGCCCGATCAATGTTTCTGACAGCTTCTTCCAGCTTCGGGTTCCTTATACTCTTTCTGAGTAGCCGGCGATACCTACCTGTTCTCATATACGATCCCTCAAATATCATTATAATGCAATGGACATTTTGATAACAGGAGTCACACAACTATTGTATGTGGCCTTTCTTATGATATTCTCTTGAATAAGAACACAAAAACCGGAGTAGAATTTTCGGAATTTGAGAGGTGATTTGGATGAGAAAACTATTGCTATTATTCCTGATACTCGTATTAAGTACATCAACGCTATTATTGGCCGATTCTATCAGAACGCTTGAGCAGATTGACGTTGCTTCCTTGAACCTGAGGGAATTTGAAGGAGGATACAAACTGTTCTCCCTGAAAGGATTGTCACGGTACGATGGAAG
>CAZSXB010000094.1:0-6127 GCA_964611155.1 uncultured Thermotogaceae bacterium | reverse complement strand
ATGGCTTGTGGCGACAAAATCAAGAACGGGAGAGAGTTTTATGGGGAAGATCACTGATCAGCAACTGCTTCTACAAGCATATAGTATAAGCCGGTTCCTGGTTCTCGGTTCACAGCTTCGCCACCGGTCTTTTGGTTCCGCTTCATGGCCTGAAGTGGGCCATCCCGCTTCGTGGCAAGATCTAAGCCACTCAGCTTTTTGAGCGTTCTTTGTTCAATCCGCTTTTTTCCCGGATTTCTGGAGCGCGAGAGCGTAGT
Source organism: uncultured Thermotogaceae bacterium (assembly GCA_964611155.1). Classification (GTDB taxonomy): domain Bacteria; phylum Thermotogota; class Thermotogae; order Petrotogales; family Kosmotogaceae; genus UBA9910. The sequence goes on along the minus strand of CAZSXB010000094.1, from coordinate 5,870 downwards.
CTATGACTGAGGGTTCAACGACGCCCATTTCGATGAGTATCTCACCGATACGAAGCTTTTCGTTTTTTTGTCTGCTGAGTGCGGCATCTAATGTGTCCTGGTCAATGGCACCAAGCTGAAGAAGGATTGTTCCCAGTTTGACATAAGGCCCAACCGCAATAGTCTTTCCTCCACATAATTGGCATGAAGAGTCTTTCAGCGTCCGGGGTTCTGCGCTAGAGAAGTATTTTTCCCCGCACTCAAGGCATTTGAATGTATTCATCAGAGCTCCCTTCTTCTTAGACAAGCGAGCATAACAATACGAGGTCACCTGGTAATATGATCGTACTAAGAAAACAAATGCGTTACGTAAAGTATAACAGAAGGACAAATGAGTTATCAAATATCCACAAAAAGTTTATTCAGAAACACTTACACGACGGATCGCAATTTCGTGTGTTATGAACATTTGTCACGATTTCCTACATCTTTTTGTAACTTTCAGCAAAACCGATGGCTCCCACATTGTTCTTTTCATAGATAGATTGGTTGAGAAGATTCTGTTATTCTCGTTTTGCTTATCGTATCGGCTCAACATCTTCGACAGCCCGTTACAGAACGACAGAATCTCCCGTAAGACAGTGCTTAATGATTATGATCCTCTTGTTCTTATGTCAGAGATATCCTGACAGAACACTGGTCTATACATGTGCAGCGAGCCAGTCTGTAATGATCTTCTGTTCTCAAGATGGTTATTCGATCTTGTGATATCATTATCATAGTGTCAAATACGTTTGCGCGGCGTTCCAAGCCAGATAGATGCGCCAGGAAGCAGAAGCATCTGCTCTTCCTAAGACATTTCCTGGTGTATCCTTCAGGATATATAAGGAGGGAAAGATATGGGCAAGACTATGAAAACAATGGATGGAAATACTGCTGCAGCTCATGTGGCATATGCCTTTACAGATGTTGCGGCGATCTATCCCATTACTCCGTCATCTTCTATGGCAGAGTTGACTGATGAATGGGCTGCCAAAGGAATGAAAAACATTTTCGGGCAGACTGTTGATGTCATAGAGATGCAGTCCGAAGCTGGAGCGGCAGGAGCGGTCCACGGCTCACTGGTTGCAGGGGCTTTAACCACGACATATACCGCTTCCCAGGGTTTGCTCCTGATGGTTCCGAATATGTACAAAATCGCCGGAGAGTTTCTTCCGGGTGTATTCCACGTAAGTGCAAGAGCCGTAGCAGCTCATGCGCTATCGATTTTCGGGGATCATTCTGACGTTATGGCCACCAGGCAAACGGGATTTGCTCTTCTTGCTTCTGGAAGCGTGCAAGAAGTAATGGATCTTGGAGGGATCGCACATCTATCTGCGGTAAAGACAAGAATACCTTTCCTCCACTTCTTCGATGGCTTCAGGACGTCGAGCGAGGTGCAGAAGATCGAAGTGCTCGATTACGAAGATCTGGCCAGGATAGTTGATTGGGATGCAATAAGAAGCTTCAGGAACAATGCCCTCAATCCTGAACATCCAAGGATCATGGGAACAGCACAAAACCCTGACATATTCTTCCAGGCAAAGGAATCGGCCAACAGGTTCTATGAAGTGGTTCCTGATGTTGTATCCGGATACATGGAGGAGATTTCCAGATTGACAGGAAGAACCTACAGACCGTTTAACTACTACGGAGCGAAAGATGCGAAGCACGTCTTGATAGCCATGGGTTCTGTAACAGATACGATTGAAGAGACCATAGACTATCTTCTTTCAAAAGGCGAAAAGGTCGGAGTCATAAAGGTCCATCTCTACAGACCTTTCTCTGACAAGTACTTCTTTGAAGTGCTCCCTGATTCTGTAGAAAGAATCGCCGTTCTTGACAGGACCAAAGAGCCAGGTGCACTTGGAGAACCTCTTTATGAAGATGTGAAGACTCTTTTCTACAACAGGGAGAAGACCCCACTGATCATCGGAGGACGCTACGGACTGGGTTCAAAGGATACCAATCCTTCGCATATAAAGTCAGCGTTTGACAATCTCATGTCCGACAATCCCAGGAATGATTTCACCATAGGCATTGTGGATGATGTCACAAACAAGTCGCTCGAAGTGAAGGAGATCATCAAAACTGAACCGGAAGGGACTATTCGCTGCAAATTCTGGGGCTTCGGTTCTGATGGGACTGTCGGTGCAAATAAGAACGCAATCAAGATTATCGGTGACAAGACAGATCTTTATGCGCAGGGGTATTTTGCCTACGATTCGAAGAAATCTGGAGGCGTAACCATATCCCATCTACGCTTTGGAAAAGAGCCGATCAAGTCAACATACTACATACATGAAGCTGATTTTGTTGCATGCCACAAGCAGAGTTATGTCAACCAATACGATATTCTAAGCGAACTGAAGAGTGGCGGTACATTCCTGCTGAACACTTCCTGGAGCGAACAAGAGCTTGATGAGAAACTCCCTGCATCGATGAAAAAGTACATTGCCGAAAACAACATCGATTTCTATATTATCGATGCAACGAGCATAGCAGAGGAAATCGGTTTGGGAAACAGGATAAACATGATCATGCAATCTGCGTTTTTCAAGCTGGCGAAAGTCGTTCCCATTGAAGACGCTGTTGAGTACATGAAGGAAGCGATAGTTGACACCTACGGTCAAAAGGGTGAAAAGATCGTCGAAATGAATGACAAAGCAGTGGACAGAGGTATCGACGCTCTCGTAAAGGTGAAAGTCCCGGAGAATTGGAAGGATGCCAAAGAAGATAAGGAAGGCAAAGGTGAAGATGTACCCGATTTCATCAAGAATGTCCTGAAGCCTATGAACAGACAGGAAGGCGACAGTCTTCCCGTGAGTACATTTGTTGGATCCGAGAACGGATCTTTCCCCATGGGAACCACCAGGTATGAGAAACGGGGGATAGCTGTTCATATACCCGAGTGGCAGACTGACAAGTGCATTCAATGTAACCAGTGCTCGTATGTTTGTCCGCACGGTGTCATAAGACCATTCCTGCTTGACGAGGAAGAGCAGAAGCGAGCTCCTGAGACCTTTGAAACAAAGAAAGCCATTGGTAAAGGATTCGAAGGATTGCAGTACCGTATTCAGCTTTCTCCGCTAGACTGTACTGGATGTGGAAACTGCGTTGATGTATGTCCTGCCAAGGAGAAGGCTCTTGTGCTAAAGCCTCTTGAAAGTCAGACTGATGTTCAGGTACAGAACTGGAACTTCGCAATGACTATCAAAGAGAAGAAAGAGGTCATGCCGCTTGACACTCTTAAGGGTAGCCAATTTGCTCAGCCACTCTTGGAATTCTCCGGGGCATGTGCCGGTTGTGGAGAGACACCTTACGCAAAGCTTGTAACTCAGCTGTTCGGTGATAGGATGCTCATTGCGAACGCAACAGGGTGTTCGTCGATATGGGGTGCCTCTGCTCCATCTACCCCTTATTGTGTTAACGCTGAAGGGAAAGGACCTGCGTGGGCGAATTCACTATTTGAAGATAATGCAGAATACGGCTTTGGTATGGCCATGGCGGTCCGAAAGAACAGAAAGAAACTCAAAGAACTTATGGAAGAAATCGTGGACCTTGATGTTTCCAGCGAGATAAAGGAACCGTTCCAGATGTGGCTCGAATCAATGGACGATGCCAGGGGATCGAAAGCTGCAACAATCAAGATTCTGAAGGTTCTGGAACAGGGCTCTAATGATCCGAAGATCAAGAAGATTTTTGAGGAAATTTCAGACAGAAAGGACTTCCTCGTCAAGAAATCCGTATGGATATTCGGAGGAGATGGCTGGGCATACGATATCGGTTATGGTGGGCTCGATCATGTTATTGCCCAGGGTGAAGATGTAAATATCCTGGTATTTGATACAGAGGTCTACTCGAATACCGGCGGACAGGCTTCAAAGGCAAGTCCCACCGCCGCTGTCGCGAAATTCGCAGCCTCCGGTAAGAAGACCAAAAAGAAGGATCTTGGCCTAATGGCAGTCAACTACGGATACGCCTATGTTGCTCAAATCGCAATGGGTGCCAACATGAATCAGACCCTGAAGGCCTTTGTTGAAGCTGAGAATTACAAAGGTCCGTCCATCATTATTGCATACGCTCCATGTATCAATCACGGCATAAAGACAGGGATGAGCAGGACGCAGACGCATGAGAAGTTTGCCGTTGAAAGCGGTTACTGGCACTTGTATCGGCACAATCCGGAATTGAAGAAGGAAGGAAAGAATCCGTTCGTTCTCGACTCGAAAGAGCCGACCAAACCCTTCAAAGACTACTTGATGAGCGAGATAAGATACACGTCTCTTATCAACACGTTCCCTGAGGTTGCTGAAGAACTGTTTGAAAAGGCAGAGAAAGAAGCCAGGGAAAGGTACGAGACATACAGGAAACTATCTGAAGGATAAAAGAAGGGAGTGAAGAATCTTGAACGCGTATGAGCTGGCGTTGAAGATAGAAGATGAAGGAAGAGATTACTATTTCCGACAAGCAGAAAAAACAGATGATACACAGCTGAAGCAGCTCTTTACGATGCTTGCTGACGATGAAAAACGTCATGCTGAGATCATAAGAGATATGCAGCAGAAAGACTTTGAGTACAAGGGGACTCAGACGTTTGAGAATACAAGACGGATCTTCAAGGAAAGATCAGACGGGAAGCGTCCTTTTGAGGTGGAGATTACCAGGCTCGAAGCTTATCAACATGCAATAGAGCTTGAAGAGAAGAGTATAGAACTATATGCTGACCTCGAATCAAAGGCTTCAGGCGAGAAAGAGAGAGAAGTGCTCCACAAACTGAAGAAAGAAGAACAGAAACACAAAGCCATTCTGGATAATCTCATCGAGTTCATAAGAAGACCCGAAACCTGGGTTGAGTCTCCAGAGTTCACTCATCTCGAAGAGTACTGAGGAGTAAGAATAACAGAGGACCCGACAGGGTCCTCTGTTTTTTGCAAAGGGGGTCTTCATACTACAGCACGCGAAAGATACATAACTTCTCTTGCCCAGCTAGTTGCCGTTTCGACGATCTTCTCAATGTCTGAATTCAGAGGATCATAGAAATCAGCATGGCCGACTATGTTGTTGCCTATTAGTTCTTTACGAAGGTTTTCTGCGGTTACTCCCCTGAGCCCTTCATGGGTGTAGAAGAAAGCGATATTCTTTCCCTCAAGCTGAACCTGAGAGAAGAACGTCTTGAAAGGTGGAGCGAATGTCATAGCCCATATCGGTGTTCCGAGGAAGATCAGGTCATAGTCTTCTGGTGTGATGTCATATTCTTCCAGATCAGGTTCGCTATCCATCTGAACAGACATGTCTTCCCAAAGGTAATTCATGGGTTTATTGGGGCTATTCGAGTTCCTGGGAACAAGTTCAAGGAGATCCGCTCCAACTGCTTCAGCTATACTTTCAGCAATGGTTCGTGTGCTATCTTCATAAGAATAAAATACAACCAGGATTCTCTTCGGATAATCATTCATGCAGACAAGACCGCCTTTCGTTTATTTTCTACAAATATTATCGTATATATTAGCTGCAAAGTCAACATCTTGACAGTGTGTAGAAATGACCTTGGAGAAGACTGGTGGAATCGGTAATCTAGTTTCTTTCGAGAAGCTTCACAAGGATATCGATTCCAGAATCCTGCCGTTAAGGTCGTAAATATCGACAGTACCAGAAGGAGAAGTGTTCCATATTGCAAATGTGCCAGGGCTGGAGTCTTTGGGAAGAGCAGGGCTGCCCGGATTAACCAGCACTGTCTTGCCTTTTCTCTTGATCCCAGCTATGTGGGTATGTCCGCTTACAACAAGATCGTACATTCCTGAGTCCTGTGTCAGCACCTGATCACCATGGTGAACTAAAATACGTGTGTC
>CAZSXB010000093.1:0-6182 GCA_964611155.1 uncultured Thermotogaceae bacterium | reverse complement strand
AATCAATGGTCTCTTCTATGTCTTCGAGCCGGGTCGCGAGAGCCTGGAAGGAACGCGTTACGAGCCTGAGCGAACTCTTGTTCACGTTTGGAGGATAGGCGCCTCTGAAGACTGAGGACATTTCTCGGGAACTGCTCACTCAGATCGACATATTCATGGCAGGGACTATTCAGTCTAAGGCTATTGTCCCGAATCAGACACAGTCATGAAACTCACGCTAACTTCGCTCATTTCCTTGTAGTTCCTGCACTTCGCAAATAGTTGATTTCGAAGCTGATTCAGTTATTTATCCAATGAGAAAAAGTGCAGAATTTGAGAAGCAGATAGTCTCACTTTTTTCAGGACTGCTTCAGAAGAAAAGAGGGCGGATAAGATGAAGAAGGTTGCTTTGTATAGCCTGCTGTTTGTAGTTCTAATTCTAGCATCAGGACAATCAGTGCTTTCAGGAACGACAGTTGACGAATCTCAAATTGACTTTGTTCTTGTAAGAGGTGGAACGTTCATGATGGGAGATGAGGTTGGTGACCTGCATGAACGATGCAGACCAGTGCACCAGGTAACACTTACCTACGATTACTGGATCGGGATACACCAGGTAACCTTTGATGAGTATGACGCATTCTGTGAGGATACTGGAAGAAACATTGCAAGAGACCAGGGCTGGGGTAGGGGAACAAGGCCGGTAATCTACGTCAACTGGTGGGATGCTGTTGCCTACTGTAACTGGCTGAGCGAGAAAGAAGGTGTTCCTGTTGCTTACAGACTGCTGGGTGAATCCGATGAAGGGCAATTGCTTGACGCCAGTGGAAATGTGACCACAGACATAAAGAACGTAGTAGGTTATCGCCTTCCCACAGAAGCAGAATGGGAATATGCAGCAAGGGGAGGAAAGTACAGTTCACCATGCTTGTTCTCCGGTAGTGATAACCCTGATGATGCAGCGTGGTACAGAGATAACTCTTACAACGATGAAAGTAGAGGGAGAACAACGTGGCCGATTGGATTGAAACTCCCAAATGCTCTTGGCATATATGACATGAGCGGGAATGTGAATGAGTGGTGTACTGACAGGTGGTATGCTTACACAGACGTACCAAGAACAAATCCGTACGTAAGCAGTGGTCCCAGCCGTGTGATACGCGGCGGTAGCTGGAGCAATACCGCGACAGAAGTACGGGTTTCATACCGCTTTGGTGATGCACCCACGTTTCCTCACAACAACCGCGGTTTCCGGATCGCCAGGACAGTGCATTGAAGCACAGAAAGGTCTCGTGCATCTTCCCGATTGGAGTCTCAATGAGCTGATATGAGCACGCACATTGCCATAGAATATCGAAGAGCTGCTTTCAAGACGCGACGTGTCAAGAATAGTTACAGAAGAAAAATTTCATGCAGGGCCAGCGCTCCAGAGCAAAGTGGAAAATGAAGTGGTACTTTGAGTTCAGCAGAGACTCCTTTTAGTTTATACAGCAGACGTGAGGTCGAGCTGCAGTGACATACTCAGGCCATTAACTGAAAAACCAACTTCAGTTTCAGAGTATCCCCGATCAAAATCACCAAGATGACGTTGTCAGTATCGACCCAGATGCACGATTTATTGGCGAGTACAGCGATCTATATGCTATTAAGCCTGTCTGCTGTGCCTTCTGTGCCCGGAATCGATGAAGTGCCATCCGCGTTAGAGTTGTACACGGATTCTGTCTCGCCAAAGGATTCATGTGCTATCATCTGAGCATTCTTGGCTTTAGATTATCTGTCGGGAGGGGTTCTTAGTGTTTGATCTACAACTAGCACAGAGGTTCATGCAAGAGAACAGCATCGATGCCTGGCTCGTATATGACTTTCGAGGTAGTAACCCCATCATGTGGGAGATTCTCGGAGGAAAGAAATGGACAACACGAAGAAATTTCCTTTTCATTCCGAGTAACGGAGAGCCGACGCTTCTGGTTCACAAAGTGGATTATGAGCAGTTCACCAGCTTTGACTACACTGTTGGGCTTCATATGAGCAAAGAAGAGATGTTTGACATGCTTGAGAAGCTGTTGAACGGCTGCGGCACAGTTGCTATGGAGTACTCTCCAAAGGCTGAGATTCCCGCAATGTCCTGGATAGATGGTGGAACACTGGAGATGGTCAGATCATTTGGGGCAGAGATCTGCTCTTCTGCCGATCTCTTTCAATGTGCCGTTGCGTCATGGAGTAGCGAGGCATTCAACTCTCATGTCGACGCTTCAAGGCAAGTAAACCAGATCAAGGATCTGGCTTTTGACTTCGTCAGCGAAGCTATTAATAAGGCAAAGGTCGTAACGGAATACGACATCCAGAAGTTCATCATGAACGAATTCAGTAGCAGGGGCCTCGAGACGCAAAACCGCCCCAGCGTCTGTGTGAACGAGAACAGCGGGAAGCAGCATTATGAAGCAACAAAGGAAGTCAGTTCTCAGATCAGGAAAGGTGACTGGCTGTTAATTGACCTGTGGGCAAGATACCCTGGCAATACTGGTGTCTTCTGTGACATTACCTGGGTCGCTTATGCTGGCAGGGAGATTCCCTCCAGATATCAGGAAGTCTTTGGGGTGGTTAAGAGAGCACGTGATCTTGTTATAGAACGGCTGGAAGAAGCCTGGAATGAAGAACAGGTCATAAGGGGCTGGGAGTTGGATATGGTGGCTCGCCGACACATCGAAGAAGCAGGATTTGGTGGGCGTTTCGTCCACAGGACCGGGCACAGTATGGGTCCAGGACCTTCTGTTCATGCACTTGGCGTCAATTTGGACAACTTTGAGACCCACGATACCAGGAGAGTGCTTCCTGGAATAGGCTTTTCGGTCGAACCCGGAATCTATCTTCCTGAGTTCGGAGTAAGGCTGGAAACCAATGTTTACATAGATCCTGATAGAGGACCAGTTGTGACAGCACCTCTTCAAAATCAGATAGTGAAACTGGTCTAGGTTCAAGAAGCACCGACAGAACTTAGTCTCTGCAATTGGCTACGCATGTAGCACAATTGAAAAAGCTTCGTTTCCAGGTGCCTCAAATGGTAGAATCTTGGACGCAGGTGTTCTGAGCGGTCGGGTGTCTGCTGCTGCATGTATTTTCCGACAAAACAATCACTGCAATTGCTGCGAGTCAGGTGTGTGTTATCTGAAAGAAAGCCGACTAATATTGTAAAACTAACCAAAGTGAGAGGGGGGTGTGTATGGAAAAAGACAGGATTTCTTACCATGAATCAGTTCAGAAGCTTTATGAGAGAGTGAAGTCAGATGGAATGACTAACATCTGGGATCGTTATGAAGCTCAAGGTCTGGGAGGTAATCCGGATCAGCGATGTGCGTTCTGTATGGGAGGGGTTCGTTGCGATCTGTGTTCTAATGGGCCGTGTCGTGCTGATGTGAGCAAGGATAAGCGTGGTGTTTGTGGTATCACTGGAGACGGTATGGCTATGAGAATGATGCTCTTAAGAAACGTAATGGGTTCTTCGACCTACCAGTACCATACAGATCAGACCATCAAAACGCTTCGTGAGACCGTGTTGGGGAATACACCTTTTGAGATCAAAGAGCCAGAGAAGCTGAAGACGTTTGCCAGCAGACTGGGTATTGACACATCCGGCTCTATTGACGAAGTAGCTATCAGGTTTTGTGATTTTGTGGAAGAGGATTTCAACAGAAAGTATGACGAACCCAGTCAGATTGTCGAGAAACTCGCAACCGAACAAAGCAAAGAAGTCTGGAGAGAACTGGATATCTTCCCGGGGGGAATTCATGGGGAGATCATGTTTTCGACGAGTTCGTGTCTGACGAATGTTGACGGTTACTACGTGAGCCTGGCGCTGAAGGCCATGCGACTTGGCGTTGCGATGGCTTATCAGAGCCAGATCGTAAATGAGTACTGTCAGGATATCCTGTACGGGATTCCCAGGCCACACAAAATGCGCGTCAATCTGGGTGTACTTGACCCAGATTATGTGAATGTCCTGCCGAACGGACACGAACCCTTCCTCGGTTTTGCGATGGTTCAGGTTGCGCGTGAACCTGAATGGCAGGAGAAGGCGAGGGCCGTTGGAGCAAAAGGGCTACGTGTGATTGCCAACATCGAAACCGGGCAAGAAATGATCCAGCGCTGGGAAATGGACGATGTATTCTATGGTTTCACAGGCAACTGGATTATGCAGGAAGCTATTCTTGCAAGCGGCTGTGTTGACCTTTTCGTTGCAGACATGAACTGCTCTATGCCAATCGACCCATTCTATGCTGAGAAGTACAGCTTCAAACTCATTCCAGTCAGTGAACTCGTTGCCTTTGAAGGCATCGATAAGCGCCTGAATTACCTTCCAAACAAGGCCAGGGAACAGGCTCAACAGCTGCTACAGATGGCCATAGAAAACTATTCCACTCGTAGATCGGCAGTTGAACCAGTCACTGGGCTACCCACTGGAGAAGCGATTGTAGGGTTCTCCACAGAGAGCATACTCGATGCACTTGGAGGCACACTGGACCCACTTCTTGACGCAATAAAGAGTGGAACACTCAGGGGCGTCGTGGGAATGGTTTCTTGCACAAGTTTGAGAGACAGCGGCCAGGATGTGCATACTGTGAAGGTAGTGAAGGAACTGATAAAGAGGGATATCCTTGTCCTTTCCATGGGGTGTGGAAACGGTGCGGTTCAGGTTGCTGGACTCTGTACCCCTGAAGCCCGAGAGTTTGCCGGTCCTGGTCTCAAGGCAGTATGTGAGAAACTCGGTGTTCCTCCTGTTCTGAGCTACGGTACTTGCACTGATACAGGACGTATCGCTGATCTTCTGGGCGCCATTTCTGGCGCACTTGGAGATGTTCCGATAACTGATCTCCCTGTGGCAGCAGCGGCACCGGAGTATATGGAACAGAAGGCAACAATAGACGCGATTTTTGCACTTGCACTTGGGCTCTATACTTACGTCAATCCTGTTCCAACGGTTACGGGAGCACCCAATCTTGTGAAGCTTCTTACCGAAGACTGCAAGAATGTCACTGGTGGCTTGATGAATGTTGAGAAAGATGCTGAAAAGGCTGCAGAAGGCATACTCAGCCACATCGAGTCAAAGAGGCGAAAGCTGGGAATCTGAGGACCAGCTCTTCCTTTATCTGGTTAGTTCGGGCCCGGTGTAATTCAGAAAGCACCGGGCCTCTTATGTACTTCCAGCACGGATCCAGCATTGGTAGGGATTTTAGGAACAAGATGATTCTTTTACTGATGCGCATATCCTCCAACGGATAGTATCACTCTGGTGCTGCAGACTCCATAGTTAAGGTGTTATTGAAGTGGTGATTTGCTATCATTTGAACAGGTCCTTGCTATTGTTTGCACGGTTTCCGTATCTCTTTTTCCTTATGTTCAGGTATTCTGGGAAGGATGTATCTCTTTGGGTCTGTGCCATGTATAAGCAAGCCGATTTCTTCAGGGGTCCTGGTGTTGTTTGATAGTCTTTGCCCAGGCATGCCTCTCGTGGATGTCTATCAATATGTCTTCTTATTGTGGAGGGATTGTCGTGAGGAAGCTCTTTCTGTTTCTGGTGGTAACGGTGATGCTTGTTCTGCTCTGTGCGTGTAAGACGGATGTGACGGTTGATCTTTACGTGCGCGACATAATCGATGCAGCTTCTGGTGAAACACTTGTGGCTTATGGTACGTTGAAAATCGAGCATCCAGGTGAAGAACTCGATCAGACAATAGTTGCCATAGTTAAAGAGGGATTCCCTGAGGCAACGGATTTCAGAATCGAAAAGGAAGGATTTGACTCATACGTGGTGGCCAGTATAGAGGTCCCCGTTGTAAACAACGTTCACGCTGCTATGAACGATTACCCTGAGAGTATGTTTTCCGTAGTCTGCGGTCTGATTGATCGTGGTCAGATCAACCTGATTCTGGTATTCTCAAGTAAAATGTTCGGTAAACTCAACAGGGCGGTCTACAGCGAATATTTCCAGGAGCTCTGTGTTGAATATATGACCTTAACTGTCTCGCTTCACAATGATCTGAGATACGGCGTATCGTTTGAGCTTGCAAGCGTCTACGCAAATAGAGAACCTGTGCCTTTTTCTGATGTAAGATCGCTTGTTCCTCGCCAAAACCTTGATATAAGATTGTCTGATGTACTGCGTGATTTTGCCTACCAGAACGCGTGGGTTTCTATCGGAAGAATGA
>CAZSXB010000092.1:0-6213 GCA_964611155.1 uncultured Thermotogaceae bacterium | reverse complement strand
TTGATTCTTTGATTCTTTCTAAACTAACACCATGAAGTGTCTGACCAATCTTCACTGCTTAGATTCTGTCGGGTTTCGAATCACGCGTTTATCCAAGAAGAGATCCTTCTTGTAATCTGCAGACTAATCGATCCCATGTTTTGAGTGAGATAGCTGCTCTCGAGTCTTCTCGGAAAACTACAGTCTTACGTGTTAGTATTTACGTATACGTATAAGGGGTGTGATGATATGGCAGAGAAGAGAGCAATGAGTATTGATACAGCTGCTGGTGCGACAGACGATTTCTTAAAGAAAGAGAATGTCTTCCTGTCCAGTGTATATGTTGTAGTCGACGACAAGCAATACGAAGATGGTGTTAACCTCTCAAAAAAGGAATACTATGAAATAGCCAAAACTGCTAAGAAGGTGGGTACTGCGCAGCCGCCTGCTGGTGTTATTGCAAAGAGATACGAAGCAATAAGAGACAAGGGCTATGATGTGCTTATTGATGTCCACTGTTCTTCAGAGAAATCGGGGATATTCCAGACCTCCAAGCTCGCAGCGAGTATGGTCAAAGGTATCAAGGTCTATCCAATAGATACGAAGAATCTATCAGTAGGATCATTCTTGCAGGCCAGAGAGATCTATAGAAGGTTCATTCAAGACGAAGGAGACCTGATCACGTTGGGTCAGTTATCTGAGAAAATTCGCGACAATGTGTTCTTCAGATTTCTGATGTTTGATCTCGGAATCCTTGCAAGAAGCGGTCGAATGGGCAGGGCGCAGTATTTTGCTGGAAGCATTCTCGGAATAAAGCCTATCCTGACAGTCGGAAGAGATGGTGTTACCTATGCTGCTGACAAAGTCAGAACGTCAAAAGCAGGAATCAAGAAGATCGCATCAGACGCCAGGGATTTCTTAAAGACGAGAAAGACTAACATACAAGCCATATGCGTCTATGCATTCGACAAATACAGGGAGATGGCCCTTGAGGTGCATAGAGTGCTTGTTGAATCAATGAAAGGAATCGTTGACATCAATAAGATCAAGCTCGAAGAAAACCTTGTATGGCCATCAGTAGGAGCAAATAGCGGGCTCGAGGGTTTTGGATTCGGGCTTTACGGACAATCCTCAGAAAGCATCTGATTCAGGTGAGATGCGAAGTGTTAACCAGACTTGAATTACCAACTGACAAGCGTGAACTACTGAGGCCCTTGCTGGATTACATGCTCTCAAGAAGGATGCTTATCACACTGGAAAGTGATGAAGATGGCTCACTTCTTGTAGACGAGCGCGACCTGGAAAGACTTAACAAGCTTATGCCCCTCTTTGATGCCGATTACAGCTTCGAGGAAATCAAGAAGATCATGATCGCACTATATGGGAAAACTAACAAGAGAACCAGAGAAAAGGCCTATACAATTGGCCTGTTCGCAAAGGAACTCGGTGTGACCAGGCGGACTGTGGATTTCTGGATAGAGAAAGGACTTCTTAAACCTTACAGTATCGCTAACAACGGACCACGGTATTTCACCGAGGCAGAACTGAAGACTGCGCAGGAAATCGAGCAGCTCAAGCTGATAGGTTACTCCCTGGAACAAATCAAGGAACTGTTCTCAGCCGTCACTGACGAGAATCCGGAGAAACTTGATGAGGCCATAGACGATCTATCCGGCAGAGTGAAGGCAGCAAGGTCTGCAATCAACTCTCTTGATAAGGGTCTTCTACCATCTTTGAAGGCACTCTCCAAAGAATTGAGAGATAAACCCTCCTCTTGACTTGACAAGTGACATTATTATATGTAGAATAGGTTTAGAATCATTATCTTTCAAGGAGGTTTATCATGGAGACCAGAATGCCGTTAATTGGAGACAAGTTCCCGGAGATGAAAGTACAGACCACACATGGTGTCAAGAATATTCCTGGTGATTACCAGGGGAAGTGGATTGTTCTTTTCAGTCACCCTGCTGATTTTACACCTGTTTGCACAACAGAGTTTGTTGCCTTCCAGAACAGGTATGAAGAGTTTAAGAAGCTGAATACTGAACTGATTGGGCTTAGCGTTGACCAGGTGTTTTCCCACATCAAGTGGGTGCAGTGGATCAAGGAAGAGCTCGGTATTCAGATCAAATTCCCGATAATCGCAGACACAGGCGGAGTCTCAGAAAAGCTTGGTCTTATACATCCAGGAAAAGGCACAAACACGGTTAGAGCTGTATTCTTCATCGATCCTTCTGGAGTAATCAGAGCAATGCTATACTATCCCCAGGAACTTGGAAGAAACTTTGACGAGATTCTGAGAATGGTCAAGGCTTTCCAGGTCTCTGACAAGAACAAGGTTGCTATGCCAGCAGACTGGCCAAATAACAGCCTTATCAAAGAGAGAGTCATTGTCTCCCCTGCAACTGATGTAGAGACCGCGGAGAAGAGAAAGAGTGAGTATGAGTGTTATGATTGGTGGTTCTGCCACAAGGAACTGTGAAATAATTGAATAAGTATATGGGGGGATAGATCCCCCCATTTTCTAATGGAAGGAAGATGATTACAATGAGAGAAACAGCAAACACAAAAGAAAAGGCAGTAGAGTTCCTCAGAGCAAAGGGATTACAGCCGTCTATTCACAGGGTAAGTATTCTGATTCACCTGATGAAGCACAAGATTCATCCGACAGCAGATGATCTGTATCGTGCCCTTGCTCCTGAAATCCCGACACTCTCGAAAGCAACCGTCTACAACACCCTGAAACATCTTGCAGCAAAAGGTCTAGTGAAGCCCATCTCGATAGAAGGCAACGAGTTACGTTACGAGTACGATCGTGGCGACCATGTGCACTTCAAATGCAGAAAATGCGGCCTGCTAATCGACATAGCTGATCCAGGGCGATTTGTGAATACTGAAGAGATTGACGGGAATATCATTGAGCACCAGGAAATAAACCTTGTAGGGATATGTAGTCAGTGTGCAAACAACGGAGGCACTGAATAAGCCAGTGCCTTCTGCTTTATAGCGTTTGCATACAGGTAATGAGTCACTATTCAGTCCACAGACTGTGAAAACTACTGAATGACGAATCCATCTCTGATCAGATTCTCAAGAGCTTGACAGAGATAGTAAGCCTATTCTGGGATAATCTTCTAGCGTTCTTGATGTAACTTTTCATCTAGACTTGATGACTTTGCAGGTTAGGATACTTCTGTAGTGCTGCATAACACCATTTTCAACAGTTCTGGAGAACTTATGATTCTATTTGGCTGTCCTTTCAGCTATTAGTCAGATAGCTCCTCTGCCAGCAGGCATCTCCGATTCAAACGAGCCATAGTCTTGATTAGTCAAATTGTAATTCACATTTTTGATAAGCATAACGTATTACCTTGTCAGGATGGTAAGGTTCTTGTAGTCGGTCACCCACATGCGAGGGAGCTCTACCAATTGATCTTCAGCAGAGTTTTTCAGATTACTCCTTCGACAATACCCTGGTTCGCAATATGATGCAGATTAACACATCACTCTTCTATGATGTCTTTGGAAAATCTGCATTTATAGAGTATATCGTATGGGAGCCGACAAAATTACATGGAGGTGTTTAGATGACCGGTAATGGCAAGATCAGAAGACCCATTGTATGTGTAGTAGTTGCTGTGTTTGCAGTTTTGCTGTCAATTGCAGCTTTTGGTCAAGGAACACTGCACAGACTCGTCATCCTTGGAACAAACGATTTGCACGGATATGTGATGCCCTATGACTATCTGACAGTACAGGAAGTCGACAACTATGGACTGGCGAAAACATACACATTGATCAAGCAGGCTAGAGAGATGTACGAGAACACGCTGCTTATTGATGCCGGTGACACGATCCAGGGCAGTATCCTCGCTGAATTTGAAGCACGTGTGGAACCGCTAGAGATGGGGGAAACTCCTTCCATCATAAGAGCAATGAATATCGCAGATTTCGACGTCGCGGCAATTGGAAACCACGAATTCAACTTCGGACTCGAGTACCTGGACATCGCGATTGCAGCAGCAGATTTCCCAATGCTGTCTGCGAATGTCTATTATGTCGAAACAGATGAACTCGTCTACGATCCATACGTGGTTCTAGAAAGGGAAGTTGACGGTATACCCATCAGAATAGGTGTCATAGGCTTCCTTCCTCCTGAAATAATGATGTGGGACAGAGTACACCTTGAAGGTATTGTATATACTGAAGACATCGGAGACGCTGCTGAGAAATGGATCCCAAGACTTCAGGAAGAAGATGTTGACCTCGTTGTGGTTGCTCTGCACCAGGGGACTTCGCATGCAAGAGAGATGACACAAAGAGTCGACGGCATAAACGCCATCGTTATGGGCCATTCTCACGGCCGTTCAACTGAACACTTCAACGGAGTGCCTGCAACCATGGCTGGCAGCTGGGGAAACTCGCTTGGTCTTATTCACCTGGTCATGGTCTACGAAGATGGAAAATGGGAGGTCTTGGGAACAGACACTGAACTCTGGAGAGTTGACGAAACCGTGGAGGCTGCACCGGAGATTGCTGAAGCTGTTGCTGAGCAACATCAGAAGACAGTAGATTATGTCCTTGCCCCTGTTGGTGAAACAACAGTCCCGATCAAAGGATACTTCAGTCGTGTGATCGACAATGAAGTGACTCAGATCGTTAACGATGCACAGCTCTGGTATGCCCGAAATTACCTTGAAGGCACTGATATGGAAGATATGCCTCTTCTGTCAGCCGCGGCTCCATTCAGGACAAGCACAAGCGTTGAAGCTGGTGACATCAGAATCATGAACGTTGCTGATATCTACATCTATTCAAACACCCTTCATGTAGTTAGAGTGACAGGGGCGGAACTTAAGGGATGGCTGGAAAGGTGTTCAGCAAACTTCAACCAGATAGATCCAAATGACACAGAAGACCAGTCTCTGCTGGCAAGGTTCTCATCCTACAATTTCGATGTGATCGAAGGGATCAACTACTATATCGATATTACCAAACCTGTTGGTGAAAGAATCACAGGCCTTACCTACCAGGGCATGCCGATCCCTGATGAGATGGAGTTCCTTGTTGTCACAAACAACTACCGCTCTGGTGGTGGAGGATATCATCTTACAGATGCTGAAATAGTCCTTTCCTCAACCTCTGAGAACAGAAACGTTATTATCGATTACATTATTGAACAGGGAACTATTACACCAACTCCTACATTCAACTGGTCTATTGCACCATTTGAGCACAAGGGAAGGATTCTGTTCAACAGTAGTGAAGAAGGAGCAGAGTTGATCGAGCTGCTAGGCATTAAGGGTATCTACCATCTTGGTGATGGAGTATATGAAGTGATCATTCCTGAAGTAGCAGTTGAGGTGCCTGAAGCAGCCTGAGGGTAGCGTATAGCTTATGGCATATGGCTAGTAGTTTAAGAGCTTAGTAGAGGCAAATAGCTTATGGCATATTGTATGAGCAAGACAAATAGAAACTGAACTGAAAAGACCCATAGTAGGCTGCAACGACTGTGACTAAGCTACAAGGCGTCAAACACTTGCTCAGTTTCGTCTAGGGGCAGCACGTGTGCTGCCCTTTTTCAATATCTAGCAGTGTATTGTTATCATTTCTGCAATCTGTCATTCACTATGTACCATTTGCTGGTCCTGAATGCTTCTGAGGTATTGGAGGGAACCGATTCGTTGTGGTAGTCTCATTACAGTGAATGAACTGATAGAAGAAGAATCACAAGGGCGGTGAGAGTATGAAGTATCTAATGTCGGTAATGCTTGTGTTGTTAATTGCCTCACTATCGCTAGGTTACTTCTCTTTAGAGGGTGGAGTTGTAGGACATGCGGCATCTTTCGAAGCTCCTTACAGCTCTGAACCGTGGATTGCTCCTGGTCTTTCACTAGCGGGTCTCTACGAAGTATCCGACAGGAGCACGCTGGGGCTGACTGGCGAGTTTGCCATGACAGGACTTGAAGAGTACGCGGGACTTGTGACTCTTGATTACCGTTTTGCTGCTTTTAGAGCAAGGAATTCGGCGGTGCAGGTTGGAGTAGCCTTCGGACTGCTAATCCATACCATTCCAGAAGGAGAAGGTCTGATAAGAGACTGGGAACCCCATCTTCATCTTGCAGTGGGACCAAGATTTGTTGCTCTTGGAGAGATTTCCAACAGAATTGATTTCAAAGTATCGCTTGCGACGTATTTCGTAGGCCTCTACCTTAGT
Organism: uncultured Thermotogaceae bacterium; assembly: GCA_964611155.1. Classification (GTDB taxonomy): domain Bacteria; phylum Thermotogota; class Thermotogae; order Petrotogales; family Kosmotogaceae; genus UBA9910. The sequence goes on along the minus strand of CAZSXB010000092.1, from coordinate 17 downwards.
GAATACCCGTCAACACT
>CAZSXB010000091.1:0-6784 GCA_964611155.1 uncultured Thermotogaceae bacterium | reverse complement strand
CTTGTGTTCAATGCCAGTTTCTTCTTGATGGAAGCTGAAGACACAACATCATACGCTTCGGCTTTTGGAGAGCCAATTGGCCTGGTCATGGGTTCAGGTGTGATTCGTTCGCCCGCTTTGTTCGATAGAAGTGCGATCCTTAACGAGCAGGCGAAGTGGAAGGTCTGTCGTTTGAGCATTAATGACATGGTTGTTGAGGTTGGTCCTCATTTCTTTACCCATGGGCAGAACTGTGAGTTCCATACAAGATCCAAAGGTCGCTTTGTTGAATCGAAATCAAATCTGATTTCTATTTCAGGGAGAACGATACATGCGTACAACAGATGCGGAGGAATCGAGATTCCAGATGCCGGATTTGTTATTGAGACTGATCTGACGCTTTCGGAGTCGGTACTGACTGCTCCGGTTAACTACAAACTGAATAGTCATCAGGCAGTAAGCACGGGTGTTCAGACCGGCCCTGTGCTTGTTAGTGAAGGCAAGCCGCTGAAAGCCTTCCCAAGCGAGGAGTTCACACAGCCGGGCCTGCCAGAGGTTCCTCCTACTGATCTGAAGCTTGACTGGGACCAGACAGTTGCCCCGCGAATGGGAATTGGTTTTGACCGATCAGGTAGCATCATTATCATTGCTGTGGAAGGATGTAATACAAGTGCTTACGTCGCAGGCGAAGATAGCCATGGGTGCACTTTCTCTGAGCTTGCACAGCTCTTTGCATGGGAAGATGCGGAGGAGGCGCTCTATCTCGATGGAGGAGGATCGGCGTTCTTGAAGGTCTACCAGGGTATGGCAATCAAACCTGCTGACAGGATGCTTCGACCAGGGCTGTTCTACCAGAGAGCTGTTCCAACGGTTCTGGCGTCAGAAACGTAAGAAAGCTTCAACTACCTTAAGGAGGTGTTTTTGTGAAACGGAGTCTGTTAATACTGTTCGTTCTTTCAGCTGCACTGCTGATGTTTGGGCAGACCATTACGCTGGAGTACTGGATGTGGGACCCGGAGTTCCGTGAACAGGAGCAAAGAGCTATCAACGCCTTTGAGGCCGAGAACCCTGGAATCAAGGTGAACATGACTGCGCTGGAACCGAGAGACTACTGGACCAAGCTTAGTGCGATGGCTGCTGCCGGAAGATTGCCAGATGTCTTCAACATGAGTTCTGGTTACGCAGAACAGTGGGCTGCGGATGGACTCTTGCTGAATATACAGGAGTACGCCGAAAGAGATATCGACATGGAAGACTACTTCTCAGGTGTATTTGATATCTTCCGCTATCCCCAGGACACGGGACCACTCTACGCATTTCCATTTGCATGGGTCACCACGGGCATGTTCTACAACAAGGATGCATTTGATGAAGCGGGAATTGCATATCCCACTGATGATTGGACATGGGATGAGTTCCTTGCTGCCGCAGAAGCCCTGACAGTTGACAAGAATGGAGATGGCTTTATCGACCAGTGGGGCTACTGGTGGTATGGACGCTATGCACAGGTTGACCAGTGGATTTATCAGAATGACGGTGATCTTCTTTCTGAATGCCGCACACAGTTCGTTCTTGATGACAATGCTCTGGAAGCAATCAAGTTCCTTCTCGATCTTACACTTGTCCATGGTTACGCACCGACCATAGCTGAAGTAACAGGTATCAGACAGCAGGATGTTTTCCCACTGGGAATGGCTGCCATGTGGACAGACGGAGTCTGGAATATTGAAAACATAAGAAGCATCGCGGGCGACGATTTCAGATGGGGGATAGCAAGAGTCCCCAGAGGTCCAAAGTGGGTGGAAGACGTTGCATACTCCTGGCCCGATGGAACAGCAATTGCAAGTACAACAGCGCATGCAGAGGCAGCATGGAAGTTCCTTGTGCATATAACAGGCGAAGGCAAGACGATTGATGAGTATATGGGTGGAAAGGTGCCTTCGTTGAAGTCCCTTGCTTATGACGAAGCGTGGCTTGAGCTTGACAAACAGCCCGGTGAAGAAAAGGGAGTCATACTGGAATGGGGAACACTTGAAACCAAGAACAACTTCACCATGGGTTGGAGTGAATGGAGAGGCTATGGTGCCGCTGAAACACTTGGGCTGAATGGTGCTATCGACGCCGTTATCCACGGAGATATGACCTTCGAGGAAGCGATTCGGCGCGTAACAAGGGAGGCCCAGGCAGTTCTCGATCGTTACTACAAGTAATAGTTGAAGTTGAGGGCCGGTACCAATGCCGGCCCTTTCTGATTCACATTACTTCCGGAGGGGATTTAGGTGAAGAGCGGCGTATCGAGATGGTACAAGCCATGGCATCCGTTTATCTTCGTGGGACCGCTGATTATTGGACTTTTTCTGTTCAGGCTGGGACCGATGATCTACGCCTTTTTTCTATCATTCAACAGATGGAATATCATCAGCGCACCTGTCTGGGTCGGTCTGGACAACTATGTAGAGCTCTTTACCAGCGATAGATTTCTAAGTATTCTGGGAAACACTCTGAGGTATTCTGTTACTTATGTTCCACTGGTGATGATTGTTGGTCTGGGGCTCGCGCTAATCATTAACCGCCAGATAAAGGGCATAGCGTTTTTCAGGGCAGCGTTCTTCTCGCCAGTAATAACCTCAGCAGTAGCGATAGGTCTCATTTGGAGCTGGATTCTGGCTCCAAGGTTCGGGATACTCAGTTACATTTCAAGAACGCTCTTTGGGATAAACACACCTGCATTTCTTGCACAATCTGCCACGGCGTTGACTACTGTTGCTGTTGTGACTGTATGGAGAATGAGCGGATATATAATGATCATTTACCTCGCCGGTCTGCAGGAGATTCCCAATACGTTCTATGAAGCATCAAAACTGGATGGTGCTAATGCCTGGCAGAGACTCAGATACATAACTCTTCCTTTGTTGACACCCACAACGTTCTTCATATTGATCATCTCAATCTTCGAGTCGTTTAAGAATTTCGAGATCATCTATACGATGACAAGAGGCGGGCCTGGGATTTCTTCAACCACCATCTCTTATTCCATCTATCAGAACGCTTTCGTGTTCTACAGAATGGGGTTTGGTTCCGCACAAGCCTACGTGCTTCTTGGAATTGTCTCAATTGTGACGGTGCTGAATTTCATGTTGAAGAAACGATGGGTCAAATACCAGTACTGAGTCTCTACGAGGAGGTCTCGCCTTTATGATGACAGGGAGAATGATAACCAGACGTGTTCTGGTCTACATAATACTCGGGGCGATAGGCTTTGTTCTTGTCTTTCCGTTTCTCTGGATGGTTGCAACGTCTTTCACATCTGGGAGAGCGATCTTCAGGCTTCCCCCTCGCTTTGACCTTATGTTCACACCCCAGATGTTCGACAATTATGTCACCGTTCTGAGGGACTACGACTTCATACTCTACACAATTAACAGCACCGTAGTTGCAGGAAGCGCTGCGCTGGGTCAGATAATCACCTGCTCTCTCGCTGCTTTCGCTTTTGCCAGAATGAGATTTCCTGGGAGACGAATTCTGTTTGTGCTGATGCTGGCCACCATGATGATACCGCTGGAGGTTACCATCGTTCCAGAGTTCTTGCTGATGATGTACCTGGGCTGGCTTGACTCGTGGGCACCACTGATTGTACCTTCATTCTTCATAGGAACATTTGGCACGCTTCTGCTCAAGGAGTTCTTCGAGAACATGCCTATTGATCTGGAAGACGCAGCTGTCGTGGACGGTGCGACCTCGTTCACTTTATACAGAAAGGTCTATATGCCTTTGTCAAAGGCTCCGCTTGCTACACTATTCATAATAGCCTTCGTGAATAATTGGAACGAGCTTCTTCGACCGCTGCTCTACATAGACACGCGAAGACTGATGACTCTTACAGTGGCACTTACCACGTTTCAGTCGGAATACGAAGCGCGCTGGAACCTGCTTCTCACGGGCTCTGTGATCTCAATCATTCCGCTTCTCATAGTGTATATCTTCATGCAACGCTACATAATCGAGGGGATGACTCATACTGGCATGAAGGGATAGAGTCGTCTTATAATGAATAATCGGCCCTTTCGGGAGGCGATTTCATGAAATGCATTGTTCTGGCGGCCGGAACAAAGAGGAGACTCAAGCCTTCTTTTCCTGAGCCGCTTGCACAAGTTCATGGCAAAGAGATGATTCTGAGGGTGATAAATACTGCCCGATCTGTCACAGGTAACTGCGAGATTATCGTGGTTATCAATCCTCGAGACGAGGAACTCTTCCAAAACGCTTTGAAGACACCGGACCGGGTAACTTTTGCCTTTCAAGAGAAACCCAACGGAACAGGCAGTGCGCTCCTTGCTGGACTTGAAACGATAGAGGGAGAAGAGGATCTACTTGTTATGTTTTCTGATCTAGTGTTGATAAGGGATTCCTCTGTATCAGGAATGATAAATCTTCACAGGGTTACTGAGGCAGAGATGACTATTCTTACAGGCCTTTCTGACACTATATTGCCTTATGCAGTTGTCAAGAGAGCTTCAGATGGAAGGGTTTCGTCTATTCATCGCAGTGCAGATTTTCAAAGGAAAGGGTCCCGGGAGTTCTTCATAGGTCCCCTGTATACTACAGCAAGCGCTGTGAGAGACGTGGCAGAAAAACTCAGTCAGAAAGTGAAGTCTTCAGGGTTGGATATATACGAGCTGATAGAAGAAGCGCTGAAGCAAGACAGACACGTTCAGGCTCTCAGATCTCTGGATGAGACCGAGTATGTTGGTGTGAACACACTGGAAGATTTGAAGAATGCCGAAGATGTTCTGTTGATGAGAGAAGCAGAACAGAGCAATCTTTTCGAAGAGCGTGTGATCGTTTTCGGTACGGGGGGTTGGAGAGCCAGGATAGGAAGAGGCTTCACCAGTATGAACGTTAGAAAGGTGATTCAGGCAGTCTCCAACTATATAGCGTCTTCTGGTGGGATGGAAGCAGGTGTGGTCATAGGATATGACCATCGTTTTCTCTCGAAAGAATTCGCAGAGTTGGCAGCCGAGACTTTCGCAGCGAACAACGTGCGGGTTTTCTTGAGCAGAGCTGCTTTACCGACGCCAGTGGTAACTTTCACGGTGTTGAAGAGAAGAAGCTTCTGCGGGGTGATCTTCACTGCTTCTCATAATCCATCAGAGTATAATGGGATCAAATTGGAGACTGGAGAAGGTCTCCCAGCCCCTGTAGAAGTGACCGATGTGATCCAAAGTGAAGCGAATTCGATAAAGCCAGAAAGAATTCCCTGGGTTAGCCTGCAGGATGCTATTGAACATGGATTTGTGCGAATAGAGAACTTTCGCAACGATTACCTGGATGATCTCGAGAGCAAGATTGACTTCTCTATTATACGAAGAGCAGGTCTCAGGGTGTGTTTTGATCCAATGCATGGTTCGGGCACCACAACTCTACAAATTGCGCTGACGACTGCCCGATGTGATTTGATCACAATCAACTCCCAGAGAGACCCGCTATTTGGAGGCAGATCTCCTTCTCCTGCAGAAGAGTCACTTACCATGCTGAAGCAGTTTGTGAAGGAGAACGAGTTTGACATCGGGATAGCGGTCGATGGAGACGCTGACAGAATTGCACTCGTGGATGAGAATGGGGATTTCATCGGTCCTAACGATGTGATTCTGTTGCTCTATTACTATCTAAGAAAAGTCAAAGGACTGAAGGGAGGCATCGTCCGGAATATCTCAACCAGTCACAACATAGACATGCTATGCAAGGTCCTTGGAGACAAAGTATATGAGGTTCCCGTTGGTTTCAAGCACATAGCCAGTGCAATGCAGAAACATGATCTGCTTATGGGAGGCGAAAGCAGTGGTGGAGTGGCATTCAGGGGACACATTCTTGAAAAGGATGGAGTCTATGCAGCCATGCTCGTAACAGAGATGCTCGCAGTGATGGGTAAGAGCGTATCGGAGATTCTTTCGGGTGTATATTCCTTGATTGGAAAGCGATACTACTTTGCTGAGTATGAGATTGATCTCACACCAGGTTCGATAGTGAAACTCGAAAGGGTATTTGGAGACCCTCCTGATGGTGTTCTTGGAAACGACGTGTTGGAGATAAACAGAATGGACGGGATGAAATTGATTCTGAGCGATGGGAGTTGGGTGCTTTTGAGGAAATCAGGTACTGAGCCTCTTGTGCGGATCGTTGGAGAGTCATGGAGCAAGGGACAGGCAGAAGCGCTCTTGAAGGAAATGGCGAAATTACTTGGTGAAGAAAGAGAATGAGAAGAGCGGGTATTGGAAGAACAAGGGTAGAGGGTTCAAGATCAGGTAGAGGGTATAGCTAAGATAATCAAGACACGAAAGTGCTGATGTGCGAGGAATCTAATAACAGAGCGGTTTATTGGTTCGGTTTATATGGATCGGTTGTGGGTTGTAAAGGATCGTTGTAGTAAACGAAGTTTGTTTAAGTCTTTGATTGAATATGCCTGCAACTGGCGGAACTGGCCCATAGCAGCGGGAAATCCGCTGCGAAGCGGATCGTCACTTTGCGACGAGAAGCCGAACGACCGCAAAGGATAGGCCCAGTCCAGAGGCCCGGGTTTCGGGTTCAGAGTTGGTGGAGCTACTTGGGGACTGAAGTGTCCTTTGTAATGGTAGGGGCAGCACATGTACTGCCCTTCTTTCAGAAGAATGTATCTGTTCCCGTGTTTCGTGATCCGCCGGGAACCAGGAACCGGGAACTGGGAACAGCTGTTGTAAGAACTGGCCCGAGCGCAGCTCGGTAATGTTTTCAATTCCCCTTTTGGGAGGGGTGGCGCGTAGCGCCGGGG
>CAZSXB010000090.1:6050-6842 GCA_964611155.1 uncultured Thermotogaceae bacterium | reverse complement strand
TTTACTCCAGACTCTGGCTGGATCTGAGAACAGAACCTTTTGTGGTGAGTGTTCCAGAAATCGATGATCGTTACTATTCCTTCCAAATGATTGACATCTTCACTCACAATTTCGCCTACGTTGGTAGCAGGGTAACTGGAACCAATCCAGTCACTTTCATGATCACCGGTCCAAAATGGGAAGGTGATATCCCCGGGGGCGTAGACAAGGTCTTCAAAAGCGAAAGCAACTTCGTCTTTGCTCTAGGAAGGACAGCTGTCAACAGCGAACTCCCTGGTGATCTTGAGAAGGTTCTTGAAATACAGAATCAGTATATTGCCAGATCACTCAGTGAGTATCTGGAAATACAAGCCCCTGAAGCAAAGGGATACGAAGGCTTTCCGCCATACAGCGCGGAACAGGCTATTTCTGCAGGTTTCATCGAATACTTCAACTTCCTGCTGAGCGAACTCGTTATTCACCCCACCGAAGTATCCTTGATCGAACGTTTTGGGTTGATAGGTATAGCTCCTGGTAGAAGCTTTGACGCACAAGAACTCGATCCGCAGATCCGCTCAGCCATAGAAAATGGGATCAGGGATGCTCTTGATGAGATTGCTGGTTCCATTGGAAAGATAGGCCGAATGGAAAACGGATGGACACTCGCCAGTAGAGCCTTTGGAGATCGAACCCGCATGCAGGGACGCTACATCACACGTGCAATTGGTGCCTATATTGGATTATATGGTGCAGATCTCGAAGAGGCCTTCTACCCAAACTGTTATGTTGATGCGGATGACGAATACCTGGACG
>CAZSXB010000090.1:0-6040 GCA_964611155.1 uncultured Thermotogaceae bacterium | reverse complement strand
AAAACACGATTATATAATCTGGTTCAGCGCCGAAAGAATACCACCTGTTGAGCCCCTGGGATTCTGGTCTATTACCATGTACGATATGGATCAGTATCTTACAGAGAATCCAATCGACAGGTATTCAATAGGAGATCGCTCCAACCTTAGCTTCAACGAAGACGGCTCTTTGACAATATACATACAACACGAGTCACCAGGAGCTTCGAAAGCATCAAACTGGCTTCCAGCACCTTTGGGTCGTTTTTCGGTCACGCTCAGGATGTACCTGCCGGCACCAGGTGCCATTGATCCTCTATATGCCCCGCCACCTTTACAGAAGTCAACCAGTATCGACTGAACCACGCGCTTTGAATTGACGGATCAACAACGATAACGTATGTTGATGGCTTCTTAATTGAAACTATGACGGTGACTAGTTCTCTCTGAATCCTTCATATAATGATTCTTCCAGGAGCAGCTTCAAGAGAGGCTGCTCCTTCATCTGTGATGATCGCAGATATTGCGAAGTCTTTCTCTATCTGCGGATAGACACTGTTGTATATCGATTGTACAACTGCCCTTCAAGTATATAATCATCTTGTTTGCATCGCTGTCATTCACCGTTCCAGTAATTCATTCCGGGAAACCGTTACATTGGAGGTATGAGATGAACGTATTTACCTGCAAGAGACTGCTTTTGATCCTCGTCTCTTTCTTGTCTGCAATCCTGGCATTTTCGACTCCTGGAGAGATTGCAACTGATCCTGAGCAAGCAAGAGAGATCGCTAAAGAAGCCTACACTTTTGCTTATCCCATGCTTGAGAACTACAGGACAATGACTATGCAGATCGCGGTATTCGGGGAGATGAACAAGTTCGATCATGGAACACAACTCGTGGACCCCGGAGACAGACGTGTTGTGCGACCGAACAACGATACTCTTTACTCCAGACTCTGGCTGGATCTGAGAACAGAACCTTTTGTGGTGAGTGTTCCAGAAATCGATGATCGTTACTATTCCTTCCAAATGATTGACATCTTCACTCACAATTTCGCCTACGTTGGTAGCAGGGTAACTGGAACCAATCCAGTCACTTTCATGATCACCGGTCCAAAATGGGAAGGTGATATCCCCGGGGGCGTAGACAAGGTCTTCAAAAGCGAAAGCAACTTCGTCTTTGCTCTAGGAAGGACAGCTGTCAACAGCGAACTCCCTGGTGATCTTGAGAAGGTTCTTGAAATACAGAATCAGTATATTGCCAGATCACTCAGTGAGTATCTGGAAATACAAGCCCCTGAAGCAAAGGGATACGAAGGCTTTCCGCCATACAGCGCGGAACAGGCTATTTCTGCAGGTTTCATCGAATACTTCAACTTCCTGCTGAGCGAACTCGTTATTCACCCCACCGAAGTATCCTTGATCGAACGTTTTGGGTTGATAGGTATAGCTCCTGGTGAAAGCTTTGACGCACAAGAACTCGATCCGCAGATCCGCGCAGCCATAGAAGATGGGATCAGTGATGCCCTTGATGAAATCATCAGTTCTGTTGAAACGATCGACCGGGTGGAAAACGGCTGGACACTTCCTGGAAGCCTTTTCGGCAACCGCACCAGAATGCAAGGGAATTATTTCGCTCGTGCGGTTGGAGCTTATAGTGGATTATATGCGGTAGATCTCGAAGAAGCCTTCTACCCGAGCTGTTTTGTTGACAGCTATGGCGAATACCCAGACGCTTCAGAACACAACTATGTGCTCTGGTTCAGCGCCGAAAGCATACCGCCAGTGGAACCTTTGGGATTCTGGTCTATTACCATGTATGACGTGGATCAGTACCTGATCAAGAATCCGATTAACAGGTATTCAATAGGAGATCGCTCGAACCTTAGCTTCAATGAAGACGGTTCCTTAACGATATACATACAGCACGAATCACCAGGAGCTTCAAAAGAACCAAATTGGCTCCCAGCACCTTCAGGGTGTTTTTCGGTCATGCTCAGGATGTACCTGCCGTCACCAGAGGCACTCGATCCGCTCTATTGCCCGCCACCTCTGCAGAAGTCAACCAGTATCGACTGAGCTACACGCTTTGAATTGAGGCATTCAGATGCCAACTCCTTAGAAACACCAGTATTCGTGCTGCTGTCCCCTGAGGAGTTGGCTTCTTCATCTGAGCTTGTTTTGGAGAGCTCCGATCTGCTCAAGGGTGAGACCGACCTGATCAACCAGGTACCTCATGGCTGTATTCTTGACATTTGAGTTGTCGATCGGAATACCGCTGTTAAGCCTTGTCAACATGTCTGCCATGATATCTCTGAATTCCTGGTGTACGTGACTACCCGGAACAACATGATAGAAGCTCACAAATGACTGTGCGTAATCATCGAGTATCTCATCCACAGTGGCGTCCATGATCGCTGCGAGCAAGGCGATTGTCAGACCCGTTCTATCTTTTCCGTCCACGCAATGTACAAGGAAAGGAGGGTCCTTTTCTATCATGAACAATAGACCCTCACGGAGCCTTGGAGGAATAACGTCACTTAGCAGAGCATCAGAGATAAGACTCATGACAGCAAAACTCGACTCATCAAGATCTGGAAGCGAACTCAGGCTCACACCATCTGGGATCGTTTTAGCCAGGAGTAAACTCTCATCCATGAAGACACTTACTACACCTCCTTCATCCCCAAGCGCTCTGTAGTAGGAATTGATCTGATAGGCTCTTGCGAGATCCTCATCAGAGTCTGAGAGGTTTATGATGCTTTGAACTCCTGCTTCTTCAGTAAGCTGGCCTGCGTATGAGCTTCTAGAGGAATCAAGTGCGGGATGACTGGTCCTGAACAGTTTGCCGTGAGAAATATTCCCGATAGCGACTTCTCGGAAATTCGCAAACGCTTCGTCACTGTCATAATCAGCCCTGTCATCAGTTCTTTCAAGTTCTCCGATACCAATTCTCCCTATGTAAGAGCCCTTTGAGACAATGCTAATTACAACGGAAGATCCAACATCAGCTCCGTATCTTTCAGCAAAGCTGGTACTGCTTCTTGCCAGGAGAAGAAAACCACTGGATGCTCTCGCCAGCGGTGTTCCCACAGGGACATCAGTGTCTCTCCTGACGAAAGGTATTACTATAGCTACTTCTGCAAGTTCTACCCTGAGCATGTCACCTTCTTCAATCGAGTTTCTTTCCAGGACGCCAAGAGGAATATCTGTGAGGACGTCACCTGTAGAGCCTATGCTTGCGATTGTTCCCTGAACCGAAGCAAATACGAGACTTGCGAAAATCGCGATGAAAAGAATCACGAACAACCTTCTCAAGTTCATCATCTCCTTAGGAGCTCAGAAATATGCCACAAGCAACTCATTGGATTTTTGGTTCCACGATATTGAAGAAGCGATCAGCTGACACAATTGCATCAGCAATCAGATTCAGTACACTTCTATCGCCTTCTGATCTTATGAGATAGTCGATCTGCTGCCAGTCTTTCGCGATTAGTGCAGCAAGACCAATCCTTGGACAGGTAAATGTCGCATCGGCATCGTCTTCGGTCCTGCCATTGTAATAGAGCAGAACCCCATGATACCAGTGAACGAAGTATCGTTCCTGTGTGTCTGTCAGAATAAGATTAAAGCACAGGTTCACTTCTTCTGAGGCTTTCGAGTCAATCACCACAGCAAGGTAATCAAGCAGCATTTCGCTTGTCATATTCATGAGGATATCTACACTCGCTGTTGCTCTTCTCTCCCAATCCTTCGATACGCCTTCTCGAAGCTCCTTTGCTCCGCTGAGGTAAGCACTCCTCCAGGTCCCAGATTCAGCCTGATAGCCAAGCTGCTCAAGCGCAGCTGCGCAAAGCAGGCGTGCCTCAATGTTGTCCGGGTCAGCAAAGACCAGGATGTTCGTGATCTCTGCAACCCACTGATACTCACCAGCAAGGAAGTCCTCGTATGCCAGCTCAAGCACTCGCTGGGTATCTCCGAGATACTCTACCAATTTCCTGGCCCTGTCTGTTGGCTCAAGAGGATTGAGGTTGACCGGGTTAGCGTCGTACCAGCCCATGTATTTCTGATAGACAGCCTTCGAGTTGTGTGCGAGAGTTCCATAATACCCTCTTGTGTACCAGAACTGCTCGAAATACTCCGGAAGCGCAATCATGTTTGAGATCTCATCCGAGGTGTACCCAAGGCTTATGTAGAGGAGTGTCTGATCATGAATGAACTTATATACTGCTGCTGTGTTTTCCAAATACATTATTACTTCATCATTTCCCCACCTCGGCCAGTTATGAGAGTGAAATACTACCTCTGCTTCCTTTCCATATAGCTGAATTGCTTCCAGCAAATACTTGGCCCATGCGACAGCGTCGCGCACTTCTGCTCCCCGGAGGGTATATAGATTGTGCAGTGTCGCGTTACAGTTCTCGGCCATCCACAGAGCTCCAAATTGAGGGAAATACGTGTTCATCTCTGCAGGAGCCTCTGTTCCTGGAGTTAGCTGGAACTGCATTTCCACGCCGTCGATGATGATTGTTTCACCAGTGTATGATATCTCATGGGTTGGCATTATGAAGCTTGTGGTACCGACTGACTGAGCTAAACCTATACCAAGGGCCATTTTGCCTTTTTCGTCTATATCCAGGAAGGTTCCGTACTGGTAGGTAGCCCTTCTCGCCATGGCAGAGCCTGCATAGACGTTCTCGCTGATGGCGTGTTGTGCAAATCCTTGTGGAACGATTATCGGTATCTTACCAGAATCCAGCTGATCCATGATTGACAGATGACGATCAGCAACCTGAGTTTTATCGACAACTCCAGCCATTCCACCAAAATGATCAATGTGCGTATGACTTATGATAATGGCCAGGATTGGTCTGGGCCCAAAATACTCGTCAACGAGTTGTTTTGCTGCCTTAGCGCACTCAATACTCATGCCAGTGTCCATCAGTATCCATCCACCACTTCTGGTCTCGACAAAGGTAATATTGGCAAAATCATATCCTCGTACCTGATAAATCCCTTCGACAACTTCAAACAACCCGTAGTGATGGTTGAGAAGTGTGTTTCTCCATAAGCTTGGGTTAACGGTATCCGGTGCCAAGTAATAATCTCCGAGAAACTCGTAGGCCTTCTGGCTCCAGATTACTTTGCCCGTGCTATCTCTAATTTCAAGGGACTCGGGAGCTATCAGCAGCCCCCTGGTAGCCAGATCAAATTCAGTATCGTCGTCAAAATCGAGCAGTGAATAGTAGGACTGATTAACTCCTATTGTGTGTTGAGTGGCATCGTTTCTGGTAGATGTCAGTCCTGGAAAGATATCCTCCGAAGAGTAAGAAAGAACACTACTAGCAAAAACCATCACTACAAACAGTATCAAGTACCTCACCTTTGTGCTCGTATAGATCACCTCCAGATTGACTAAAACTGATATCTAAGGCCTGACTCATTCAGCAATCAGAACTGAACAACGGCTCTAAGACACTTTCCACAGACACTTGATTGTCCGCACTTCAAGACACAGGCTCAGTAGACATCTGATATGGAGTGAAATGTGCTGACCTTTCCTCCAATAACATTCTCTGGATTTTTCACACAGGCGAATCGCCTGACCTTCCTAGAAACAAAGGATTCTATCACGTGACGCCTTTTTTCAGGAACACTTCTATACAGTCTGTCAGCAGGCGACCTTACTCACCGTGAACTCTGATCTTTTTCATTGACGCTACGATTAACAAGAGCCACCCTCTCTTATCTCTTAGTATTCTCTGCAGACAAAAGACCAGTTGCCAATTTAGGGCGATGCAATGTTATAAGTTGATAATGGTTATAACTTTGTCACTATACTGTAAGTATACTTGTAGTTCTTTGTAATAAATCCCGAGTAATATAATCTTATAAGCATACGATTGATCGATTTCCAGGTAAAGAGAGGAACCTGTAGACAGATTAAAGACTCATGAGAGAAATTGACCCAAAAACAAAACGGCCATCAGAGCCAAAAGAATTGGAGAGGTGAAAAAGGATGAAGAAAGTATTGTTAGCAGTGTTAATGGTTGGATTTTT
>CAZSXB010000089.1:0-6877 GCA_964611155.1 uncultured Thermotogaceae bacterium | reverse complement strand
ACCCTCTACCTGCTTCTCAACCTGCTCCTTAACCCTGCTTCTACAATACCCGCACCTGGTCGGTCTGCTTCAACCTTCAACCTTTACCTGCACTTTAAACCTGGATTTGAACCCTCTACCTGCTCCTCCAATACCCGCCCCATCTCAGCTGAGTTCGGATTTCATGCTTTACCCCTGGTCCTCCAGCTGTAATCTCTCATTGAAAAACGTCTTGTAACCAAAGTACACCATCGCGTAGACAGTTAGTGAGACGCTGCCCATAATACCGAGCATAATTGCTATCTGGTACTGAATCGCTGTAAGCGGTGAAACACCAGACAGGATCTGACCAGCCATCATACCAGGTAGGAAGACTATCCCCATACCGATCATGGAATTGATTGTGGGAAGAATCGCAGAAGTGAAAGCGTCATTGACGATGCCCTTTGTTGCTTTTGCAGGTGTGGCACCGAGCATCAATGCCCCTTCGACCAGATCTCTTCGATTGCTCATTCCGTCAATCAGACGTTCCGCCCCAAGCGAAATCCCTGTCATGGAGTTACCGATTATCATCCCGGAGATCGGAATGAAATATCTTGTCTCATACCATGGTGAGAGTCCAATAACGATAAGAAGGAAATAGACAATTGTCATGGTAGTTCCCGAAACAAGCGAAAGAGCGATAACGCGTTTCAGTTTGCCATTTATGGGAGACTTGACACGACTGTAAGTATTCCGGATGGCAAAGAACTCCATCAAAGCAAGGATTCCTATGGAGAGAACGAAATGGTTTATCTCGAAAATGTAGACCAGCACATATCCAGTAATCACGAGTTGAATGGTCATTCTTAACGAAGCAATCAAGATCTCCTTTTCTTTCGCAATGCCCTGCTTCTTTATAATGAAGAGCAGTGCAGCGAGAAACACATATGCCGCCAGGAGTTGAACAATGCCTATTTCAATGATCCCGTTCATCTAAGTTAACCTCCTCGACCTGGACGACCTTTCCCTTGTCCATTGAAACTATATATTCACCATACGTCCTGGCGATTCTCTTGGAATGGGTGACCATAATAAGAGTCTTCCTTTCTTTGCGAGCAAAGCTCACCATGCTTTCGATGATCAGTTCTTCAGTGCCATCGTCAAGAGCGGAAGAAGGTTCGTCAAGAAGCAGCACTTCCGGTTTCATAAGCGTGATTCTACATAACGCAAGCCTCTGTTTCTCACCACCAGAAAGTTTCGAAGCATCAGAATCAAGATCCTTGTCTACCTTTGCACCTTTGAGGTGACTCACAAGTACCCTGTCTTCTACAGGTTCTCTGTCAGATAGCTCAATCCCCATCAGTAGATTCTTCCTTATCGTTCCCGGGAAGATGACCGGTACCTGTGGAAGCATAACCACTCTGCGTCGAAGCTCGACCGGATCAAACTCCTCCAATCTCTTATCCTTATGCAGTATATCTCCTTTGTCCGGACTAATGAGGTTGTTGAGAAGCTTGAGCAGTGTTGTCTTGCCGCTTCCGCTCTCTCCAACGATGCAGGTGACTTTGTTCTCAGGAATAACAAGATACCCAATCTCAATGATATCCCTGAACGCCACGTTCTTAAGTGAAAACACGAACAGGTCCTCCTTTATGTATGATTCTCCGATATTCAATCACTTATCTCCCCAACAAGTTCAAAAGCTTTCTCTCGAGCTTCATCCAGAACCTCATGCCCTCTTTCTGTGAGTGTGTAGTACTTCCTCACTTTCCCATCGACGATTTCTTCGTGTCTTGAGAGCAGCTGATTCTCTTCAAGAGAATGAAGAACTGGATAAAGCGTACCAGCGCTAATGTCATAACCGTGACTCTTGAGTTTGTCGATCATCCAGAGGCCAAAAATCGGCTCCTTTCCAGCATGGTAAAGGATATGTACCTGTATGAAGCCCATAAACAATCTTCTGAGAATCCTGTCTTTCATTAGCATCCCTCGCTATCTAAAAGCGATATCGTAATACGATAACATATTTCTTGCTTGATCGTCTTGTAGTTGGTAATGCCTAACGAACCAAGCATGAATCACCCTGAGATTCACTAATCACATCAGAAGGCCTGCAGTTGAACTTGAACTGCGAAACCTTTTCTCGTTTGGAGAAAGACTCTGCTCGGCTTGAAACTGCACGACTGATCGGAGTATAGTCACAATGAGCCGGAGTGCGATCGAAGAAAGTTTCAGGTGAATGAGTGGAGATGCCTGTGCCAACGAAGAATTGTCCCAAATGCAAGAAAGAGATTCCGGAAACAGCAAAGTACTGTCCTGAATGTGGCCATAAGCAACCTTATACAGTACACAAAGATCAGAGAGCCAGTCCGGTTGTCCTGACTCGCAAGGAAAGACAACTCAGGCAGGATAATCTTCTGTATGTTGTCGGTGTTGTGGTAGGGATTATTATGATAGTTTTCTCGATAATCTCGGAAGGTATCAACCTTGTATGGACAGGACTCGGTTTTCTTCTTTCTGCTGTTGGTGGAGTCGGGTTCATTATCACAAGAGTCAGAATTTGGCGAAACCGGAAGCCATGATTCTTCTGAAAACATAACAAAGGTTACCTGGATGGACGGTTGGAGAAAATGGAGAATAGAACGAAAACCAGAAGCTACCTGGTCGTAGTGAATCCCATTGCCCGGGGTGGACAGGCAGAAAGAGCTTCATTACGGTTATTCGAAGCCCTCAAATCAGAAAGGGTTAGCCACGAGATCGTCTATACAGAGAAACCCGGTCATGCGGAGAGGATCGTATCTGAGCGAGCTAAAGATTTCGATGTTATTGTATCAGCAGCAGGTGATGGTACCACCAATGAAATCATCAACGCGATCATGAACACGGGGAAGAAGAACCTCATGCTTGCCTTGTTTCCGCTGGGTACAGGAGACGATCTGGCTAGAAATGTCGGTTATCGCAGAAACAACGGAAAACTTGCACTTGAGGCCATTCTTGGTGATAGTTCTCGTTTGATTGACCTTATCAAATACAACAATCGTTATGCCGCAGTCTCTTTCGGAATAGGAATTGATTCAGAAATCGCAGAGGGTGCGTACAAGTGGAAGGTCTTCAGAGCACCCGCATATATCTATGCTGGATTCAAGAAATTCATGCTGGAAGGGCACAAGAGCTATCACGTTCACTTCGAATATGAGGGAGAAATCTTCGATGATCAGGTCCTGCTGTCTGTGATATGCAATGCACCTCGTATCGCGCGCCATATAAAGATCAATCCACAGGCCAGAATGAACGATGGAATACTCAACGTGACCATAGGAAAAGAAATGCCGAATTTTCTTGGTGTAATTCTCTTCTTCCTTGCATCCATCGGCGGGAAGCACGAATACTCGCATTACGTGACCCTTCACGAATTGAAAGCAATGCGCATAGAATTCCAGGAGTTCACATATGCTCAGGCGGACGGAGAAGTGATCGAGTTTGAAGCTGGAGATGTAGTAAGCATATCAGTTGAACCCAAAGCTCTTGAAATACTTGTTCCCGAAGAGTCTCTGCATAACAGGAAACTTCCGTTTGTATAGACCCTGTAGATCATTTCAGCTTGATCACCCAGAAATCCGCTCTGCCTTTATGTCCGCTGACGTCCCCATCGTCTGAGAAGGTGTATCCAGCCACCACGTACCCACCATCAGAAGTCTGTTGCGCACAGTAAGCAATATCCTCTGCAGTTCCGCCAAAGCATTTCTGCCAGATGATACCACCTTCACCATCCAGTTTCACCAACCAGAAATCGTAGTCGCCGTGGTTTCCTCTAACATCTCCATCATTTGAGGAAGTGCAGCAGTAAGCAATGAAGCCACCATCATCTGTCTGTATAATCGACTGTGCAAAATCGTTCTCACTTCCTCCGATAGACTTCTCCCATGCCATAGTGCCATTGCTATCCAATCGGACAACCCATGCATCTGATCCACCATTATTGCGACTCACATCTCCATCATCTGAATACGCGTATCCTGCCACGATGTAGCCGTCGTCTTCAGTTTGCTGGATTGAATAAGCTCCGTCACTGAAGCTCCCTCCCAAGCAGTTCTGCCACAAAAACTCACCCGCTGCATCAAGTTTGACAATCCAGAAGTCGTATTCACCTTTGTTTCCAGAAACAGATCCATCGGTTGATCTGGTCAATCCAGCAATGACATAACCTGCATCAGCAGTCTTATATACCGATTGGGCAAAGTCATTGCTACTTCCACCAAGTGATCTCTCCCAGATGAGATTGCCTGTTCTATCAAGCCTGATCACCCAAAAATCCGAATGACCGAAGTTGTGACTAACATCACCGTCGCGAGATCTGGTCGTTCCTGCTACAACATAACCTTCATCATCTGTCTGCTGGATTGATGTGGCATAATCGTCATCGCTTCCCCCAAAGCATTTCTCCCAGACGAGGCCTCCTGTGCTATCGAGTTTGATTACCCAGTAATCAGCCCCGCCGTTATTGCCAGTAACCTGCCCATCATCTGAAAATGTATAGCCAGCGACGATATAGCCACCGTCCGCTGTCTGCAGAATCGCCTGGGCAAAGTCGTCATTACTTCCTCCGAATGTGCTCTGCCAATCAATTCCACCTGCACTGTCCAGCTTGACCACCCAGATGTCCGATCCTTCTCTCTTATTACTGACATCACCATCATCTGAGTATGTATTGCCTGCTACAATGTAACCCCCATCAGAAGTCTGATGTATAGAAGTAGCAATGTCGTCACTGCTGCCACCCAGGCATCTCTGCCAGATCAGGTATGGCCCAGTAATCTTCTCATCAGAAAGTGCTTTTGCTGTTGAAGCCACCAGAGCCAGGATCAACAGGAATAGGAAAGCTTTATTCACTATGCTCCTCTCCTTCTCTTCTTATAAGAGAATCGGGCACACCAGTTGATGTCATCTAAGTCTCTCCTGCAGGGCTCTGTGTTCCATATCTTTCACCAGGATGTATACATTTTGCATCACAACTTCTTTATACTCAGGTTTCCAGCTACCAATGATCTGAAAACACTAGAAAGACTTGTATTTGACAAGAATCCTGAATGAGCAATCATCCCACGAGCCGAGGCAGAGATAATCATTTCCTATTTGATCGTGTGCGAGAAATCCGACGGGTTTGCTCTCCCGTTAAACCTTGAGATGTAATAGTGCCTGCCTGTTCCGCCCCAAAGCCCTTCTCCTTCATTGTAGACGAAAGCGCTCTTTGGTTCTCCCACTTCCATACCTATGTCATCAAGAAATCCTGCAATAGTCGTTGCGCTACTTCCGAACTGACTCTTGATTTCCTGCCAATCTGCAAGAACTGCACTGGATCCGAATTCCCCCTTTGCAGCTGCCAGCAAATCTGAGTTGCAGTGGTATGTAGAGGTCGTAAGAGCGAACTTGTAAGTCATAAAAGGACACCCAGTAAGAAGCATAACAACAACACTGATCATAAGGCCAAGCAGCACAGCTTTCTTCATAGTTCTCCTCCCTCTGTCACTCATATAAAGACTATACGCCAGCCACTCTGCCAAAGTGATGCGATGGGAAGAGTGGACACCAAGCTCTTGGCTTCTTTGCCATTAGAAAAGGGAGCCACAGAGGCTCCCTTTTCATTAGTGAGTTTCTACGCTAGCAAATCATCAAGTTGGTAGAATCCAGGACATATCATCTAGAGCGTGTCCAAAAACCAGTTCACGGTGGCCTTTATCAGTTCATTGAAAGCAGTCATATCACCAGTGAATATGTTGAATGTGTGATCTGCTTCTTCAATGATAAGAACCTCCGAGTCTTCGTTAGTCGATGCTTCAACAATACTGTAAGCATTCTCTGGATCAACAACCGTATCGTTTGCGCCATTAATTGCCAATACAGGTGACCGGGAGTAAGAGAGCACCTCCAGAACGTCAGTGTTGTATACTTCTTCAAACCACTGAAGACCAAGCTTCAGAGGTGGGCGCCATTCGAAGGTAAGATCGTAGTACCCCTGTTCTTTCGCAATCTCGTAAGCCTCCGACGTTCCGATTAAAGTCAGATCCGGCGCACCTGCCCAGCATACTACTGACTTGAAAATCGGCTCATATCCTGCCGCAAGCATGGCGATCGTTCCACCTTGACTCCATCCCATAACTCCAGCACGATTTCCGTCCACCTGTCTGTATCCTGCGGCATAGTTAAGTGCTGCATTAGTATCTGAAACGGCTGAAGAGAAATTGTAGTGAATGTAGTCAGCAGTGCTTTCACCGTTCCCCATGAAGTCGAAGCGAATGCTGGCTAATCCTGCCCTTGCCATAGCAGGAGCAGTAAGGAGATATCCTCCGCCTGCTTCGTCCTTGTCGGAACCAGTGCCATGGAGCATGACTACTATAGGATAGGGGCCTTCGCCATCAGGCAAGGTGATGACTGCAGGGATCTCATGGTCGTCGTTGGAAATCAAGACATGTTCTTCAGTATACGCATACGGAATCTTAAGCACTGCTCCAATCTGAAGCGAAAACTCATCAGTAATGCCGTTAAACTCAGCAAGATCTTCCCATCCGATCCCGTGAGCTCTGGCGATCTTCCAAAGAGTATCGCCTTCTACAACGGTGTAAAGACGTCTGTATGCAAGCGATATACTTGTGAGAATCACGAGCAATACAACCAGAGCAAATGAAGCTCTCTTTAGAGACGTCAACTCGTTCACTCCTCTCGAAGGTTTTCTCTTCCTTCACCAGTATACACCCCGATAATACTGCCATCATTCACAGAGGAACACATTCCCACCCAACACGGGGTTAACAGAGCATCAGTTTCGAGTCCATAGTCCCGTGCCCAGGGTAGAAGAGAGTCAGGCAGAATCAGACTGAGAAGCGGATTGAGCAGAGAACGCTCAAGAAGCGGAGGACCA
>CAZSXB010000088.1:0-6981 GCA_964611155.1 uncultured Thermotogaceae bacterium | reverse complement strand
ACTCGAGAAAGAGTCGATCTTGTAAATCATTCTGAGACGATCTATTGTTTTGCAGATGCTTGGTGTCATGCACAGGAAGCCCTACTCGCAGAACCATTCAGACATCGTTACGTTATACTAACAACACACACTGTTAAATGATTGTATTAAGGTTTAATATTGTGTATAATAATACTTTCACCCCATCTTAATCACGCAACCAACTCAGCAGGAAGTTCGCAAGGCGGGGTCCATCTTCTACCCTGAGGAGGGGGATGAAGTGATGGACATCAGAAAGAAAGCTGTATTGTTGGTTCTGGCAGAGTTTATGATCTTCAGTATTTCGAGTATGTCTTCTCTGGAGTACCCGGACAAAGATGCTCTTCCAGGAATTGACATGACAAGAGCGATAATGATGGGATATTTGACTCCTGTTGAGCCAGGCCATCCTCATAATTATGACTACGTAGTAGACGACATAGTGTATTTTGACATGGCAGGTGGTTTCCCAATTGCAACAAACAAGCAAGAATTGATTGAGACCATGTATTTCTTCTACAACATAATGTTTGAAGATGTTGCCATGGAGGATTTTCAACTAACCGTCGGGAATGGAAGAGCTGTCCTTGAATGGGTAATTGTTGGCAGGTTCGTGACAGACTTTGCAGGTATACCTGCAACTGGTGAGATAGCCCGTGTCCCTATGATCGGTGTATACGAGCTTCAATCTGAATGGCCTTACAAGATCAGGTATGCTCGCATCTACATGCTTACCGATGAGCTTTCGAGTAGCGAATAGAATTCGTCCCACACCTGGTCAACGTTGCTAGCGCTGTATCATGAATAGTTCGACGTTATAGCGAAAGAGTACTTGGCAACACTGAAGAGGATGGACCCCTTTACTAAAAGCTAACTGGATATCTGGGCAGACCAGCTCTCTGCAGAAGTTTTTCTGGAGGTTTCATTTCAGGTGCTGGTTTCTTTGTCTATTGGCAAGATGCGTAGCTGTGAAACTCTTGAACGTTTGTACCCCATTATTCTGAGTGAGTTAGACCTTTTCTACTGTAGAAACGATAATGCTCTCTTGTGGTCGTTTACTCTACGAGATGTTACCCTGCTTCTCTGAACTGAACACTACTCCAATATCGTTACAGAAATCTTTCATACTATGATTTCCGGGGAATTGTATATAATACTGATAACATAACGTTCTAATCAAGAAGTCTGAACACAATCTTCAGAGTCTCTCTCATCAAGTTTGTTCATTGCCTGCTTCATTCACCACTTCTGTGGATAACGCTCTGAAGGAAACAAGGAGGTAGAAATGGTGACTACTCTGGTAAAGAAACCGAGGATCTGTGAAGGGTGTGAGCTTAGATGAGGAAAATCTGCGGAAGAAATCTTAGAGAGATCTTCTTATCACTGCTGATTCTGGCAGTGGTCATGGTATATCCCTTATCTGCACTTGCATCTTTAGAAGCTTCCGGAGTGGCTAAAATCACAGGTGGTTTAACGTACACTGGTCCGATTAATGTGCGACATGGTACTACTTTCGATGTCTACGGGATGCCGCAGACTTACTTCGCATTTGGTGAAGATGAAGACTGTGCTCCATTGGTCTCCTTTTATCTTACAGAGAGAGCTTCAGTTGAACCAGAAGAAAACACGATCAGCTTTTTCACTGATCGCGGAGTTTCGAGACAGGATGTCATAATCATGCTTAATCTTGAACCTGATGTGCGTGTCATGCTGTTTGGAGTATGGGGCATAAATCGTGACGATATCCCGGAAGAAGTTACTCAGGACATCGAGAGACTTGATCGCCACAGGAAGAAGACGACGACAGTTTTCGTGGCAGAGCTTTTGATCGTTGAAGTCACGCCTGATGGAGCTGTTCTGGAAAGCAAGGGAACGGGCTTTGTGGAGTTTCAAGCCATTGACGAGAAAGAGGAAATCGAAGCTCCTGATGTTTTCGAAGGGCGGTTATTCGGGAGCTTTGAAGGTGATCATGGAGAAGGCTCTGTTGAAGCTACATTTGAGCGTGTGAGGCATGATGAAGTCTCCTATTCTTACAGCGAGTTCGCTGAGTTCCGACCCGAAGAAGGAGAAGAAAGAACAGCCTGGCTTGAAGATAAGTGGGAAAGATATTTTCCGATTGAGAGCATTACCATCTCTCCATGGATGGTAGCGAACTCTGTTTTGAAGCTTGACAACCTTCTTTCCGTGCGACTCCTGCTTGAAGGCAACACATGGATTACAGTGTTGGAGTTGCCTCTGGGTCGCGCACGTGGAGGAGTGATTGAAAAGCATGTCTTACAGGATTCGACCCTGGACTTCTTTGCTGAGAACAACATCTCGAAGGAGGAACTGGATAATGTTCTAAGGATGTCTCCTCAACTGCAAGCTGTCTTCTTTGCTATAAAGGGCTTGAACATTGATGACCTGCCTCCTGAGGTCGATGAAGATCTCAAAGGTCTATTGTATGTTCCCGATACCGGATGGGTTAGTGAAGCTGGCTTGTACAAGTATATATGGAAACCGGATTATGAGATTATCGCAGGAGGCATTCGTTTTGAACTGGAAGGTGAAAGCGTTCCCGGGGAATCCTGGAGGCATATTGTGAGGAGTGAAGAGATTGAGTGGCTGGGAGGGAACGCATATCATGAGTGGAGGTATACCCATGGCTGGTAAAAACTCAGGACTGCTGAGAATGCTACGGATTATTGTTTTGCTTCTATTCCTCTCCTCCGGCTTGTTCCTGAATGCCCAGGTAATAAGGGAACCCGGTGTCTACAGTGTTGGGGAGTTTACTGCACCTGGATGGTATGTTGTTATTCCACCAGATGCGCTTGGTTATTCTATAGGGAAACCTCTGCGAAATATCGCACCCAATGAGATGGGTCAGCTCATAACACTGGTGACTTCGGTCTACGAAATCGAAGATGGCAGAAGGACAAGAATGCTAATTCTGGAGTGTCTTGGCGGACCGTGGCCTTCGGGCGGACTGTTTCAGAGTCCTGGAACATACGAGTTTGTCTTGCGTCATACAATCATGACCTGGCGGTGGAAAATCGTACCCGAGTTGAGTAATTGGCGCGCTGTGCCACCACAACTCTACCTGAGAAAAACGCATCTCCAGTTTCTCGAAAGAGACACTGTATTCAGGGTGGAGGTAATCGGGCAAGGCGAACCGACAAGAGACAGGTATATCCACGATCTTGAAACAGACATGGAGGAAGCTATCAAAGAAGGACAAGTAATGTCCAGAAGGTCTCCTCTGCATGTTTCGCCTCATTCTACATCCCGGCAAGTTGCGGAAGTCTTCTACGGGGATCATTTCGTTGTTAACGACCGCTATGTTTGTAGCAGTGGTTATTTCTGGTTGCTGATTGAAACTGACGACGGTCGTGCTGGATGGTATCGCGCTGTGGGTGGAGAATGGTGAGGAAGAAGGGGGGGAATTGTAAGGCCAGGTTTGAGGGGCAGGTAAAGGTTTCCAAGAGCAGTTGAAGTTAAAGATCCAACTGAGGTTGAAGGTTGTAGAGGAGCGGTTGAAAAGGTGCGGTTGAGTGGGGCGGGCATTCTGGAGAGTAGGAGACTTGCGAAAACCCCGACTTACGATAACCCTGTTGAGAAATAGCTTTCAGTAATGTAGGGGCAGCAGCATGCTGTGCCCTTCGGATGAAATCCGACGGAATCCTCAAGAACAGGTTTGAGGACAGTTAGGGGTTCGAAAATCGGCTTCTCGTCGCGAAGCGACGATCCGCTTCTCGACATGATCTTCGTCGACCCGCTTCGGACCTGAACCTGGTCCTCCGCTTCTCCAGCGGTCTTTGCTGGACTAGCTTCGCAGCATGTCCTGCTGCTACAGATCACCCACCCCGGCGCTTCGCGCCACCCCTCCGAAGGATGGGACTTAAGTCAGGAGCAGGTTTATGGGGCAGGTTAAGAATCAGGTTGAAAGGCAGGTAGAGTTTTGAAGGATCAGGAAGTGAAAGTGCCGTCGTGCGAGAAAACCATAGATCTGCGAATGGCATATGGCATATTGCATCGAGCGATACAAGTAGAAAACTGATAGGTCTTGACGCTCTTTGGTCATAAGGGAAATGAGAGTATTCGTTCCCGGTTCCTGGTTCTCGGTTCACAGCTTCGCCACAGGTCTTGTGGTTCCGCTTCTTGAGCGTTCTTTGCTCAATCAGCTTCACAGCCTGTTCGTGGCTGTTTCGCCTCAGCCTCTTTCCTGGGCATACTTGCGGCGTCTTTTTCCTTCAGCATCTGCAGCTTTGATAGCTGCAAACACCATATACGGGGTAACCGGAATCGATTCGTTGTGAATCGTCTCTTCTTCTGCGCAGGAAGCATGTGCTACTTTCATGAGTTCATCATCGCTTATCTCAATCAGGCCAAGATCGGTAAGAGTGGTTGGTAATCCGACAGATTCACAGAAATCGTAAACTTCTCCAATTATCGCGGCGGGCTTGTCTGTCAAAAACAGTGAGGCTATTGTGCCGAATGCAACCTTTTGTCCATGATAGCGCTTACGAGCTTCAGGAAGGACAGTGAAGCCATTATGGATTGCATGAGCTGCACCCAGGCCGCCACTTTCAAAGCCCAGACCACTGAGCAGGGTATTGGCTTCAACAATCCTTTCAAGTGCGGGAGTGACAACACCGTTTTCGCATGCACTCTTGGCAAGAATACCGTATTCCAGGATAGTATCATAACAGAGCCTGGCGAGCGTATAAGCAGTGAAGGATCCAAGATCCCCAGTCATATTGGCAGCATAGCTGCTCATGGAAGATTGGGTTTCAAACCACGTGGCCAGGGCATCCCCCATACCAGATACAAGTAGTTCGACTGGAGCGTCTGCAATTATTTGTGTGTCAACAAGTACAAGGTCCGGATTCTTCCGATGAAAAAATAGACGTCTGAACTCGCCCCCTTCAGTATAGATGACTGACAGAGCGCTGCACGGTGCATCAGTTGCCGCAATTGTGGGAACCACTGCAACCGGCAAGCAGGATTGATTAGCAACCGCCTTTGCTGTGTCGATCACTTTTCCGCCCCCAAGACCAACAATGAAATCTGGATTGCTTGACTTGACGAGCTGAAGGAGTCGCTGGATTTCCTCATCGGAACACTCTCCCCCGAATTCCTCTATTCTCGCGTGAATTCCATTGGACAAGTATGGTTCAAAGTCCTGAAGAAGGTTCTTTGCAACATAATTGCCGCATACAACGAAGCCTTCTTCACCAAATCTCTCCAATTCTTTCCCCAAGCGTTTTCTTGCATCTTGTCCTTGGACGTATCTTCCAGGGAATATGGTTGTTCTTAGCATTATAATCCCTCCTTGTACTACTAAAACGATAGCATAAAACTAATGGAGGAATACGCTTCATCGGTACTAGTTGGGGAACATGACAAGAACTGGAGTGTTCTTACTGTTTTCGGAGCCCGAAGTTCCATCTCCGAGTTGACCATGAGAGTTACTACCCCATGTCCACACTTCACCATGCTCGTCAAGGGCGACTGAGAAATAAGCCCCTCCATCAATGGCTTCTATACCTGTAAGATAGTCTTCACCGTCAGGTCCTTTGGTCTGCACCGGTGTGGTTTTCCATATAAGACCGAGATGCCCGGCGCCCAGCTGGCCATTGTCACACTTTCCCCAAGCCCAAACGTTTCCGCTTTCGTCCGCAGCAAGGCTATGTGACCCCCCAGCAGCGATTGTCTCCATTTCTGTGAGAAACCCCTCTCCTTCAATACCTTTAACACGATGAGGTGTACGCAAGTTGAAGTCTGATCCTATGCCAAGCTGACCATAGGAGTTATTGCCCCAAGCATAGACATTTCCGTTGTTGTCAAGAGCTATCGAATGAGCATCTCCGGCGATTATCACTTTGATGTTAGAAAGGTATCCTTCGCCGCTCAGTCCTTTCACCTTCACGGGTGTGATTTCAAGATCATCCGGTCCAAAGGTTCCAATGCCTAACTGTCCTAAGAAGTTTGAACCCCAAGCCCAAACATTCCCGCCTACATCCAGTGCAATCGTGTGAGCGCCTCCCGCTGTAATTCCTATGATTCCTGACAAGGTTCCTTTACCATCACTACTTAGTACCTGAACAGGAGTGTTCTTTCTGATGTCAGTATTATCTCCTAGCTGACCCCATGAGTTATTTCCCCATGTCCAGACGTTTCCGTTTCCATCAAGCGCTACTGAGTGTTCATAACCAGCCGCTATGGCAACAATGCCGCTAAGCAGTTCGATGCCTCCAGGTCCCTTCACCCTAACAGCCCTGCTCTTATCTGGTTCCAGTCCGTGAGCACCATCGCCCAGTTGACCATGATCATTCCTTCCCCATGCCCAGACATTGCCGTTCCTGTCCAGTGCAACTGTGTGATTATAGCCAGCTGCAACGTTTGTGATGCCGGACAAGTACTCTTCTTCGTCTGCGTCAATCCTTACCCTCACGGGTACGCTTTTCGTAATATTAGTGCCGTCGCCAAGCTGGCCGTAGTAGTTTTTCCCCCATGCCCACACATTGCCATCTGAATCAACTGCGACAGTGTGATCACTTCCTGCTGAAACCGAAACGAACGTGAGTTCTTGAACTGGCTTGTTGAAAACAGACACGCAACCAGCAAGCAAAATAGCAGCCAGTAGCGAAAAGCAGCATAGTACTCGTCTCATTCTCCACACCTCTCTTAGCTTTAGCGTTCCATGCATCTGCAAAGTCGAGCTTTTCTAAGTTGAGTTTGTGGCGTTTCACATCGCCAGACAACTAGCATGCTTGATGTAACTACTGTTGCTCAGCACAACTGATTCATCGTGATTTCACGTATGTTTTCCCTGACAACGAGTTTCATTCAACGAGGCCAGAAGTCTCAAAACCAGCCTAAATCGATATCAACTGGTCGGTACAGCTGAAGAACGTCAAACGTTGTTTTCTCCTTAGTTTCACAATCAAGACGTTCGATTACTACTTCAACAGTCACTCCAGC
>CAZSXB010000087.1:5817-7034 GCA_964611155.1 uncultured Thermotogaceae bacterium | reverse complement strand
GGGGTGGCGCGTAGCGCCGGGGTGGGTGATCTTTCCTGCGAAGCAGCACTGGCCCGGCGAAGCCGGAACTGGCCTGGCTGTCTTGCCAGAACTGGCCCACGATGGGTCTCGTGGAACTGGCCTACCTGTTTCTGGTAGCGCTGGCCCGCCTGCAACTGGCGGAACTGGCCTGCCGCAGGCAGCACGTTGTATCGGAGGGAACATCTGATGAGAAGAATCGTGCGATCTGAGTTATTTCACGGCGGAAGGAAGAAGAAGGATTTTTTTGAAGGGTGGTATTTCAAACTTGTAAGCGCGGACAAGACGAACTCGATTGCGCTCATCCCAGGGATATCCAAGGTAGGCGATGTAGAGGATTCACATTCCTTTGTTCAGGTTCTGAGGGAGACAGATGAGACTCACTACATCCGCTTTGAGACTGCCGATTTCTCATGGAGTGATAATCCTTTCAATGTCAGGGTTGCAAACAGCAGTTTTGATCTTGGGAAGATCTCTGTAGATGTTCACTCAGAGAAGCTCGATCTATCAGGTGAGATTCATTTCAGTTGTCTGCACCGATGGCCAAGCACAATTTTTTCACCGGGCGCAATGGGGTGGTTCTCCTATGTGCCGTTCATGCAGTGCTATCACGGGATTTTGAGTATGGATCATGAGCTTAGCGGCTCTCTTTGTATCCAGGGGAAGGTGATAGACTTCACAGGCGGCCGAGGCTACATAGAAAAGGACTGGGGACGGTCTTTTCCATCGGCGTGGATATGGATGCAGACGAATCACTTCTCTGTGCCTGGCACATCGCTCACGCTTTCGATTGCTACGGTTCCATGGCTTGGCAGGCCTTTTACCGGTATGATCGGTGGATTTCTTCATGACGGCGTTCTTGAAAGGTTCACCACTTACACGGGTGCCAAGATCGATGAACTGGAAGCAATGGATGATACAGTTAGAATCAGGCTCAAAAAGAAGGACTTGACGCTTCTCATTGAGGCGCAGAGGAGAGACGGAGGTATCCTCAAGTCTCCACTAATGGGAAGCATGAGTGGACGAATCAAAGAGAGCCTTTCTGCCGAGATAAAGGTACAGTTCATGCACGAAGACAAAGTGGTTTTTGATGGAGTAGGAACCAACGCAGGGTTGGAGGTAGTAGGAGCGGCGAATGGCTTATAGCGTATGGCACATTGAGTGAAAAGCGAGAAGAGAAGCGGCGAATGGCTTATAGC
>CAZSXB010000087.1:0-5717 GCA_964611155.1 uncultured Thermotogaceae bacterium | reverse complement strand
ATGGCTTATAGCCTATCGTTTGAAGAAGATTAGATAACGCATAGATGTAGAAGCGCAGATGGAGGAGTAGACGTGCGATTCAGAAACCTTGTTGTCTGGAAGGAAGCCAAGGAACTGGCATCAACCGTATATAGACTGACTGAGATCTTTCCCGACAAAGAAATCTTTGGATTGGTCTCTCAGATGCGAAGAGCGAGTATCTCGATTGCATCAAACATTGCTGAGGGTTCAGGCAGGCAACACAAGAAGGAGTTTATTCATTTCTTACACGTCGCAAGAGGTTCTCTATTTGAGTTGTTATCACAAGCAGAGATCAGCAGTGAACTAGGCTATCTTCATTCCAACGATTTTCTTCTTCTGGAGAGGAAGTGCATACTTCTGACCAAGAGAATCAGATCTCTTGCGAACTCACTTGGTTCAGAATGACGACTATGATTCTGCAGAATAAATGTTCTGCAGCAATAAGCCATCTGCCATCAGCCACTAGCCAGTTTGAGGTGCGCTTCTTCCCTCACTAAGGGAGTCAAAAGACTTCCTGAAGTGGAATCCATATATTGCCAGTTCTATAGATAGAGGAAAAAGTCGAGGACGTTTGAAGAGTGTCCAGGTTATCAGACGCCAGTAGTAGCTACGCCCTTTCTCCTTTATTCCAAGAATGAATACTGATTTGACAAAGGCCGCAAGATGCTCAAACTTCAGTCTGAGACCTGTCTGTATCTGTGGACTGTAATTGCGCAAGAAGGTCTTTGCCCTCTTGTAGAAGTGCTTAGGTGAGTATATGCTGGTGACTACTTTCATGTATCCGTCGACCAGGGTTGCGTAATCCATCTTCGGAATAAAGTTTGTTGAGATGTCGGTGTTGTTTCCTGAAAACTTTGAGGAGAGTCGATTCTCTTTCATCAGACGTTTGTAGAGCCTGGTGCCGGTAGGTGCTGTGAGTAATCCCACCATTGCGGTGACAATCCCACTGTCCTGTATGAAAGATATCAAGTTATCGAATATCGACGGTGTATCACTATCAAATCCTACGATGAATCCTCCAGAGACCTGGAAACCTTTATTTTGAAGCTTTCTGACTGATCCAATGATGTCACGATTCTTATTCTGCATCTTTCCGCATTCTGTGAGGCTTTCTTCGCTTGTGGTCTCAATGCCTACGAAAAGTGACGTGAAGCCTGCAAGGATCATCTTATCCATGAGCTCTTCGTCGTCAGACACATCAATTGAAGCTTCCGTGGTGAGGGAAAAAGGATTTCTCCTGGCCTTCATCCACTCGATCATTTTGGGCAAGATCTCAGATTTCAGCTTGTGTCTGTTGCCAATGAAATTGTCATCAACTATGAACACAGCACCGCGCCATCCCATCTCATAAAGTGAATCCAGTTCAGCCAGAATCTGTTGTGAGCTCTTGGTCCTGGGGATTCTTCCGTTCAGAAGGACGATGTCACAGAACTCACAATCGAAAGGACATCCGCGCGAGTACTGAATACTCATGGATGAGTAGTCTTTCATCTTTATCAGGTTCCACGAGGGCACCGGAGTGGCTGAAATGTCCGGGTATTCGCTGGAAGTATAGACTGGCCTGGCATTACCTGCCTGCAGATCATTGATGAAAGGCTTCAGTGTAGCTTCCGCCTCATTAAGAACAAAATGATCTACACCCTCAAAATCCTCGTGCGCTGTGGTAAACAGCGGTCCTCCGGCAACCACCTTCGTTCCATGGTCGTTGCAGCGCCTGATAACATCTTTTGCTGATTCCCGTTGAACATCCATGGCACTCAGGAATACATAGTCGGCCCGGGTAATGTCTCTTGTACGCAGCTTTCTCACGTTCATGTCTACCAGCTTAAGGTTCCAGTCTTCTGGGAGCATAGAAGCTACAGTAAGGAGCCCAAGGGGAGGATGGGCTGCCTTTCGAGCCACGAACTTCAGAGCGTGTTTGAAGCTCCAAAAAGTGTTTGGATATTCAGGATATACAAGAAGAATATTCATGTAATCATTCACGTCCTTTCAACTTGAGTGACTGTATGTGTCGGCAACTTGTTCATCACTCCAGTATATTGCGCATTCTTTGAGGGATTCAAGAATGCCACGTCAGTTCAAAACAATGCGCACGACAAGGGTGTCTGCGGTTATCAGCAATGAATACAGGAAAGTGTAGGACCTGCAATGCATTATTGAAGAAATGCCGCGTCTCTTTCAGTAAAGATGTGCGTTCAATTAAGAGTATAACAGAAAGACTCTACAGGAATGCTTGCTGGGTGTGAGGCTGCCAGGCTAAAGCTTTCTTCTCATTTCAAGGCTGTCTTTTGGACAGACTTCGACACAGTCCCCACACATGATACAGTCCTGATCAGCATTTCCGCTCCTGATTGCTTTCATGCCACACTCTCTATCACAGAGCTTGCAGTCTATGCAAGAGTCATCAACCCTGACCTTTACAACACTCAGCTTCGAGATAAGGGCCATCAATGCGCCGTATGGGCAAACATATCTGCAGTAAGGTCTGTTATAGAAAACGGACAGTCCAAGTAACCCTATTGAAGCGACGAATGCTGCTGCAACCCCTGTGAAGGTGAACAGAGGTGTGATCATTGACATGTTGCCCACTGGTTGTCCTCTTGCAATTGTCAAGATCCCCACGAAAAGAAGAAGCGCGTACTTGACATACTTCAGGAATCTATCGAGTTTCTGAGGTACTTTCTTTCTTACCTTCCTGAAATTTACCAGTTCCTGCAAAGAACCAACGGGGCAAATATAGCCACAGTACGCACGCCCGAAGAACAGTGTGAGGACTAGCGGTATCAAGAAGAGAACCAGGAATGCTGTGCTGAACAACACCAACACGGTCTGCACGGCGTTTGATGGTGACAGGACACTTCCAAGAACGAAGCCGAGTATGATCACTGACGCCAGATTTATCCATTTTCTGTATTTGAAACGTTTTGTGAGGATCACTGCTACAGTGACTGCAGAGAACAGAAGGACAACTGCGATCTTTGTACCGATCCTTTCAGTGGCTGTTCTTAGTGGAAGTGGTCCTTCAGAACCTTCTTCGACTGGCTGAGAGCTAGCTGTTGCAGCTCCGAGTATCAGTACCGCGACTAACACGAGGATTATCTTTCTGGTCACAGAGTTCCCTCCCTGATGGCATGCAAAGCAAGTAGAAGTATCTCCTGGAAAAACGGGTGAGTTTCCTCACCCGTTCTGTCAGTATCATACTACCGCAAAACTCTGGCTAATTGAAGGCGTTTCAGATACGGAACGATCCTTAAGTATAGAGTTGTGGTTATTTCCCGAACTGTCTGCCGCGCATCCTTTTCATCTGAACATCCGCGCCTTCACCGAAGTACTCACAAGCCCTTGCTGCTTGTCTTTCCTCCCTGATTGCCAGTCGTTCTGCAGCAGCATCGGGATCTACGCAAATGCCAGTTCCGTCACAATCTCCATCTCGAGCCATTGTTCTGCTCATTATTGCTGCACGTGCCTCTGCATCGAATGGCCTGGCCTCCGCTTGTCTTCCCATGCGACCGTAAGCAAAGACGCTTCCAATTGCAACAAGGCCGATCAGAATACTCACAAGCAATACCTTTTTCATATTATCACCTCCTGTGATGTTACTCAGATGATAGTAGGTCGAGCTTAAAGAAGCCTTTGAAGAAGCTTAGAAATACCTTAGATTTTTTGTCATGTTATACGTCTTTGTAAGCTTGTTGTTCTGTGAGTGACACTGCAAAGATCTATAATAGTTGTGTAGTCAAGCAAAGGAGGTGTCTGAATGAAAGGTTGTTTGTCACTGATTGTAGTAGCTCTGGTTCTTCTAACGATGTCTTGCACAATTCCGATTGCGTTACCTGAAGATGCGATCCCTGAATTCGAGTTTGTGATAGGAGGAGAAGATCACTTCGAAATCAGGCCATTAACTGCGCAAGAGCTTGAAGAAATCGGATTTGTTTATGTTCTTGAGAATCCTTTGGTGGGTGAGGATGAATCAGAATGGCTTCTTGAAAGGATCGAAAGGGTGAAGCTGGATCTCATAGTGTGGTTCTCTGACGATCCAGATCCGACACCCCTGTTTCCATTGAACCTTCAGCTTTTTGTGAGCCCGGAGGATTACAGCTCGAGTCATGCAGACATACTGGTCGATCTTGAAGTCAACGGTGATCTTCATTACACAATTGACAGTTCTGTGTCTGGAGGAGCTAATCATCTTATTGAGTTCTTCAAGTCTGGCGAAGAGTCGCGTGAGTTCTTTTTCACACTCAGGCACAATTTCGGTGCAGAGTTTGACGGAGAAACGGTTCACGCCACAGGAACGCTCAGGATCGAGGGTACGCTCTACATACGAGTTCCTTAGTGATTACGCATAAGGTACTTCATGTAGACACTTAACTTTCTTACTGAACCGCGGTTCCAGAGAATTCTCGTTGTGGTAGACTCTTCTGGGGTGATAGCTTGATAGACCTTCATATTCATACGAATTTCTCTCCTGACGCAACGGATAGTATCCAGGATGTGCTCAGAGTTGCTAATAGCCGGGGGCTGAGAGTGGTAGGTATTTCAGATCATCACGATCCCGGTTCAAAGATGCCTGATATGGCCTATATATCTTGTATGGATGACTATGTGAAATCGATAGTCAATATGCGCGGAACTTACGATCTTGAGCTGCTCGTGGGCCTGGAGCTGGGTATTCAAGCAACTGTGGATGAAGTTCCGGAGAATGATTTTGACTATATGATCTACTCGGTACATGAGGTCGAAGACTCATACAGGATTGAAAGACTTCCAGATCCATGGACTTCATATCTCAAAGAATGTCTTGGCGCACTCAGGCCAATGCCCTACCCAGGTTTTTTTGGCCATCTTGATTTTCTGCGAAGGTACGTCGAAGGACACGAACCACTTCATCCTTCACCGTTGCTTGATGAAGTGCTCAGGAAAATCGCGCTGGTGGATATGGGTATTGAAATCAACACTTCTGGCTGGCGACATCCTTTCTATGAGCAAAATCCTCAGGCATGGATTATTGAGAGATTTGTAGAGTTGGGGGGAAGGTATATAACCGTTGGCTCAGACGCTCACAGCAAAGATGTTGTTGGTGAAGGAATAGATGAAGCACTCAGACTCCTAAACAAGCTGGGCATTCCAGAGGTCTTCTACTGCAAGCATGGGAATTATGTACCGCTTGCAGTTGCTTCGCTCATCCTCACCACCGAGGTCTGAAAAAACAAGGTTGGTGTGCATTTGAAAGAATTTTGGATTACCAGACCAGGACTTGCTGATGTGGATGACCTTCTGAAAATCATAGAGTCAACCGGCTTCTTCGATGACCTGAATCCTGAAGATGAAGAATGCTGGAAGGATACCGAACGTGTTCTTAAGAGCATTATGCAATCAAGAGACAGAATATTGTTGGTGGCAAGGGATGAGCAAGACAGCGTGATAGGGTATGTCGCAATGCACTTCGTTCCGTATCTCATTTTCCGTGGAGAAGAAGGATACTTGACTGAGCTCTTCGTTATGAGTTCGCACCGTGATCGAGGAATAGGATCCATGCTTCTTGATGCTGCAGTTAACGAGGCCCGAAATCGTGGTTGTAAGCGGCTTCATTTGATAAATTCCAGGGCAAGAGACTCATATAAGAGAGGTTTCTACTCAAAGCGCGGGTGGCAAGAGCGCGATTATCGTGCCAGTTTTGTACTCGATCTTGAAGA
>CAZSXB010000086.1:0-7086 GCA_964611155.1 uncultured Thermotogaceae bacterium | reverse complement strand
CTGTCCAGGCTGGAAGAATACGATGAAGCTTTGTTCCTCAATGCAAAAGGAATAAGAGTTACACACATAGATGATACAACGAACCCTGAGTCGTACTCAAATCCTGAAGGCTCTCAGGATGCTCATCCATCCTTAGCTGCCACTAAGGATGTGGTTGACACCCTGACTGTTCCCTGAGGGGTAGAAAATCCACTTACAAATATGGTAAGGTCCCCTTCGTTTTGACCTTTATCTCTTACGCACGCAAGCAGAACTCGCCTCTTGCGGAGCTCTTCGGCAACATCCCTTCAGAGGCTCTATGGAAAATGCTGAGGTCCCGGTAATGTACCTCTTACTTCATAGTAGTATCATATATGTTCTTAAAAGAACATAAATGATGTATGATTGAAGTAAAGGAGGGAAACTTATGAGCGCATATTGGCAACTCGCCAAACTCAGAGTCTTCTCTGTCAAGGATGTTGTAGAGATATTGGGAAACAGAAACTCAGCATACTCGCTTCTAAGAAGGCTTATAAGAGGAGGCTATGTAGTCAAGATAAGAAGCAATCTATATTCTTGCGTAGAGCCCCAGACAGATAGGCCGATCGCCACGAGATTCCATATTGCTTCTGCAATAAACGATAGCTCTTATGTTTCTCATCATACTGCTTTAGAGTACTACGGCCTTACAAATCAAGTTCATTATCATGTTTACGTTTCATCATCTGCGCACTTTCGAGACTTTGAGTTCGAAGGATTCACCTATCGGAGAGTCCCTTCCAGGTTTTTGGAAGGTGTTGTTACGCCAGAAGGAACAAAAGGTATTCGAGTAACTGATATCGAGCGCACCATCGTTGATAGCATAAAGGATTTCGAAAGGATAGGCGGCCTGGAGGAACTGCTGGGCAGTATCGAAATGCTCACATACCTCGACAGCGACAAACTTGTCAGATATCTGACTCTTTACGATCTTCGGTTCCTTTTCCAGAAGACCGGCTTCATCTTGGAACATTTCAAAGATAGCCTGAAACTGCCGGAAGGCTTCTTCCAACTATGCAAGAACAGCAAGGGCAAAAGCACAAGATACTTATTCTCAGCCATGAGCGGGGAACGTTCTTTCAAGAAAGAATGGGGGCTAGTAGTTCCAGGTGAATTGAAAGATCTCAATTCAGGTGGTGATCAGCTTGCCTAGTCTGGATAAGGGTTTTATATCAAGATTGTCAAGTGAGCTCGGTTTTGTGAGAGATACCTTTGAAAAGGTGTACCGCCTTGTAGACATCCTTGAATATCTCAGCAAGAACACTTCGCTGAACAACAGTCTTGCCCTGAAAGGCGGGACGGCAATCAATCTGACTCTGTTCGATATGCCTCGTCTCTCCGTAGACATTGACATTGATTTTTCCGAATCCGTTGGCACAGAAGAGATGCTTCGCAGAAGGGAACTGATTAACCGCGATATACATAAGCACATGGAAACTACCGGATACACTCTCAGTCCAAGAAGCAAGGACTCTCACAGTCTAGTTTCACTGATCTTTGATTACACAAACACGGGCACTAACAAAGACAACATCAAGATTGAGATTAACTACTCGATGCGGCATCATGTTATGAAGCTTCGAGAAGCTGAGATAACAATCGCACCCTTTGAAGGAAGAAGAATCATACGGACTCTGGCAGTCGTCGAGATCTTCGCTGGTAAGATAAATGCTCTGATCAGCAGAGCTGCGGCAAGAGACCTATACGATGTTCACAATATGATACGGTTCAACATCTTCAATGAAGATGACCTGACTACACTGAAAAAATGCGTCCTATTCTATTTCGCATTGTCTTCAAGAAATACTCAGAGCCCTCCTCGGACTTCTGACTTGGAGAGACTCACGCCGCGCAGAATCAGAACGGACCTCTTGCCAATCCTAAGAAAGAACGAAAGCTTTAACCTGGAAGAGGCTAGAGATAAGGTAAAAAGCTTCCTTTCAACATTGCTAGTTTTCACCGACAACGAAAGAAGATTCATTGAGCTCTTCAACAACAGGCAGTACAAGCCTGACCTGCTATTTGATGACAGTGAGATCCTCGGACGAATAGCTGATCATCCGATGGCATTATGGAGAACCAGGACGGCTTTATAACTCCTGATTCTTTTGCAGTCATTCTATGGCTGTAAGATCATCCTGTGGACGCAGACCTACTGGTGGTGGCTTTCCATGAGTACGGTGCGGCATCGCGATCTCTCTTCAGCACTGGCATTCTCCATGAGGTCGCACGACGTTAGCAAGCACCGTGTTTTTCTCTGGAAAAATGGTGGAAAAAATAGTATCTGTCAATTTTTTTAAGAAAGAGAAACGAGGGCAAGACCTATGGTCATGCCCTCAGAGCATTGGGGAACGCTCTGCTCAAGATCGCATTCGCCATGCTGTCCAGGCTGGAAGAATACGATGAAGCTTTGTTCCTCAATGCAAAAGGAATAAAAGTCACACACATAGATGATACAACAAAGTCTGAGTCGTACTCAAACCCTGAACTTTCCCAGGATGCTCATCCGTCCTTAGCTGCCACTAAGGATGTGGTGCGCGCCTTGACTGTCCCCTGAGGGGTATTGACTTTGATGACGCTTATCAGTATGCTTGTGCAAAGGAGAATGACTTGAAGATCTTGAGTTTTGACACCCACTTTGACAAAACTGACATTGACAGAGTGACCCCCTGAGCGTCTTCGAAAAGCGGTCTCTCCCGCGAGTGCAGGACATAAGACGCAAGTGTTTTGCTCAATAAAGAGTATCCGGTACTGCTCTTATTTCGGTTTCTTCCCTTTTTTGCAACAAGCGAAGCTTGGCAAAGCTTTGAAGCATGTTGACATCTATTAACATATATGATAATATATTGAAGTTGGTGTCTGGAGGGATTATGGAGCTGGTCCTGTGGTTAGGCTACAGCATCTATTTTTATGACGAAGAAGACGGTCGTGATTACGTAGGCAATTTTATAGACTCGTTAGCCAATCAAGACGGGAGGATTGCCTTGGAAATCGTAAATCTTCTCTTTCGTCGATTGAGTAACGGAGAAGGAGTTCCAGTTGAATGGACGAAGGGCATTCGACCGAAGGTGAAACCCTTGAGCAATCGTGACATATTTGAGTATAGACGCAGATCTTCAAAGCTCAGGAAGGAGATTCGAGTTTACTTCGGAGTGCACAGATCATCAAAGACTATCGTCTTTGTGGAGGCAAGTTTCAAGACAAGCAACGCTGAACAGAAAAGGCATATTGAGCTTGCAGAGAGGAGATTCAGGACATACATCAAGAAGCATAGATAACTCTGCTGCTCGGAGAGGAAGTGAACAAATTGGCGACATTCGATAAGCTTCTGAAAAGACTTGAAGAGAACGAAGAGTATTCAAGAGCGCGGAAAGAGTTCGGGGCACTCTTTGACTTCATCAATGCATTGATCAATCTCCGGATAGAGAAAGGATTAACTCAAAGAGACCTGAGCGAGATTACGGGGATTGCAGTACCCACCATTTCACGCATAGAATCTGGTAAACAGAACCTTTCATTTAGAACAATGCAAACTCTTGTCAGCGCCCTTGGCGGTGAATTACTCATCGACCCTCATGGCGACAGATTTATCCAACTTAGTTCTCAAGCCAAGAAAACTCTTCACAGACTGTCGGAAAGACTTGAAGTCAACGAGACGGATCTACTTGAAGCCGCACTTGCGAGTTATGATAAACAGATCAGAAGCATTGCGCACACTGGTGCAGATCATTAGGCTCTGAGAAGCTTTAGCAGACTTCTCTTGTTGCGCAATTAATCACCTGAGGACTGAACCCTTCTTCGCCCCAAGGCCGCTACGTTCAGAACAACGGATCTGTCCCGGTAGCTCAATTTGGTAAGGTCCTCTTCGTTTGATCCTCTTCATCTCGGACTGATCTCTCTCGCAAGTCGTGTCTTGCTATCAAATAATGGTATAAAATAGTATCTGTCCCCTTCGTTTCTCACCCGGGAACCAGGAGCTGGAAACTAGAAAAGAGGTAAGGTCCCGGTTTTTCACGGCAACATCTGTCATAAAAGTGCTAGAATCTATTAGTATATCAGTCACCAAGGAGCTGATAGCATGAAATCAGAAGGGACACTGCTGGATCGAATCGAGATAAGAGGCGAGGTACTGAAAGGAAGGCCTGTCATAAAAGGAACGAGGGTATCTGTTGAGATAATCTTAAAATCGCTTGCGCAGGGAATGTCGCCAGACGAAATTTCCAAGGGTTATGACATATCAGATGAAGACGTCCGCGCGGCAATTCTCTATGCGCAGAAGATAATCGAGAGCGAAACTGTCATTGTATGAGGCTTCTCTTTGACGAAAACGTACATAACAAAGTAGTTGAACACTTTGCGGACATGTACGAGGTTACAAAGGTCTCTTCAGTAACCAAAGGAGCGCCAGATTCCAAGGTGGCTGAGCTTGCTGAGGAACTGAATGCTGTGCTGGTTACTCAAGACAAGGACTTTGGAAGCATTCTTCTTCTGACAGCTTCAAAGGTTCCTGGAGTAATTCTTCTTAGAATTTCCTCAGTGATCCCAGAAGATTCCATCGCTGCTATCGAAAATGCTCTTGTTCAGCTTGGCACTGTAGAAGGTAAGCTTGTTGTTGTCGAAGACAATAGAATTCGCGTCCGCGAGATAAGTAGATAGACTGAACGCTAGCACTCACATACATCGTGGGCGAACGTGTCCTAATCCTCTTTCCTGATCTTTCACAGAACTACGCACGCTGTGCGGATCAACCGGGGACTGAACCGTTTTTCGTTCCGTGGGCGAATGCCCAGAAAAACGGATCTGGTCCTGGTCTTCGAACCGGCTCTTCGGCTCTAACCCGGGAACCAGGAACAGGAAACTGGGAACCAAAAAAGGTGTCTGTCCCGGTTTTTTCTAGCTCAACCAACTTCTCTGCTGGACTGTGCCCAAAAATAGTATCTGTCCCGGTTTTTTGAACCGTTTTTCGCCCCAAGGTCGCCACACCCAGAAAAGCGGATCTGTCCTGTCACACAGAAAAGTGGAGAAAGACGGATCTGTCCCCTTCGCTTGATCTCTCTCGCACGGCGCACGACGTAAGACGCAAGTCGTGTCCTGCAATCAAAAAATGGTATCTGTCCCGGTTTTTTCCTCCGCTTCATCGCTGTCTTTGTGATCACGTTTCTTGAGCTTCTGCTGCTCAATCAGCCTTTTGGCGAACTGAGCCAAAAATGGTATTTGTGCTTTTTTCCATGGGTTTTTGTCGATATTTGAGCAGTTCTACTACACCAGGTTCCCGCCTGATGCTATAATCACACTGGAGTGAGGAGGGTCACCTGTGGAAGACATCCGTGCAATCCTGGACAAGCTGACACCGCAGCAGCAGAAGGAAGTTGAAGACTTTGCAAGATTTCTGCTCAAGAAAAAACCAAAGAAGCAAAGACAACCATCTTTCAGTTGGAAAGGTGGATTGAGTGATATTGCCACAAATAAGTCTGCACTTGATCTGCAGCATGATGCTTCGAAATGGATGACCAACAAGCGAGATTCCTAATAGACACCAACATATTCCTCGAGATCCTTTTGGAACAGGATATGTCAGAATCTTGTACGGCGTTTTTTCGTGATCAGGACCTATCATCATGCTTCGTCAGCGATTTCACACTTCATTCGATTGGTGTGATACTGTTCAGGTACAAAAGGATGCACCTATTTGAGGAATTCCTGAGAGACTTTCTCATTGATACCGGGATAGGTGTTCTATCATTATCTACAGAGTCTCTCATAAAAGTAGGCAATGTCTGTAAGAAGCTGAATATTGACTTTGATGACGCTTATCAGTATGTCTGTGCAAAAGAAAACGACCTGAAGATCTTAAGTTTTGACACCCACTTTGACAAAACCGATATTGACAGAGTGATCCCCTGAGCGTCTTCGCAAGTGATCACTTCCGCAAGTAGCAGGCCATGAGATGCAGGCGTTTTTCTCAAAAATAGTATCTGTCCCTGTTTTTTTGCTAGTTGTCTTTGGGACTGAACCGTTTTTTGTTCCAGGGGCGTATGCCCAGAAAAGCGGATCTGTCCCCTTCGTTGTTTCTGCACGAAGCGCGGTGCTAACACCATGGTGTTCTCTGCGATGGCATATTTGCACTTGCACAATTCCTTAACTTACATTAACTGAAGTTAGCTTAACGTATGCTATGATATATGGTGTTTCATTAATGGAGTCTAACGATCCTTCAGGAGGCGAGTATCGTGACTTACAAGGAACTCCTCAGACTTATCTCTGAAGGAGAGAACGAGCAACTGGAGTTTAAGAGAACCCTGGCCGGCGGAGTCCCCCAAACAATATGTGCTCTGAGTAACACCTTTGGGGGAAAGATAGGGATCGGTATAGCAGATGATGGTGAAATAGTAGGTGTTGAAAACGCAGATGATACGCTCCAGAAACTCTCTGATCTCGTAACCTCGATCGTTCCACCCGTTGTGATCAAAACAGAGATCTTTACGATAGACACAACGAGTGTAGTCATCATAGAAGTTAGACGCTCTAACAGACTGCACTCTTATAGGAACATTGCTTATGTAAGAGCAGGTAGGAACAACAGACCTATTAGTCCTCAAGAACTGCTCGCTATTGCAGGAGAAAGCCTGATGGTTTCCTTTGATATGTCACAGACAAAAATACCAGTTGAACAATCTGATAGGGAACTCGTTCAAGAATTCTTCGAGCAGAGGGCAGAAGCCAGAGGCGTAAAACCTCCCAAAAAGCTTCAATCTACGGAAAGCTTGATTCAGCTTGGAGTGGTTCACCAAGAAGGACAGAAGAAGCTTCTGAACTCGACTGGAGTATTGTTCTTCATAAGACAACCACAAGACCACTACAGTTCAGCTTGTGTCGAGATAATGCGATTCAGCGATGATTCAATGAACGAGCTTGTTGAAAGGCATAGAATCACCGGACCGATAACGCAGATGGTTGAAGAGACCTTTGACATTCTGAACCGGATGAATCCAAAAGTAGAACTCATACTGACAGGAAGACTGAGAAGAAAGACTGTTGTACTCTACCCTGAGCTTGCATTGAGAGAAG
>CAZSXB010000085.1:0-7292 GCA_964611155.1 uncultured Thermotogaceae bacterium | reverse complement strand
TGGGTCTGACTCCCACTGAATGTACTAAGCTTAGTCTGGACATACTGTTCTGCCCCTACAGTACTTTGCGTGCCGGGTTGAACAGTGTTCAGCCCCAACAGTACTTTGCGTTCCGTGTTGAATAATGCTCAATCCCTACAATACCTGTCTCTTCTGTCTATACCTTGCTTTGGATGTTGTTTTCATTCTTCTTGTGTAGGGGCATAACACTGTTATGCCCTTGTTTTGACACCGTTCGTAGGCTTTATGGGGACTGAACCGTTCTTTCGCTTCAAGGGCGTAAGCCCAGAAAAACGGATCTGTCCCTCGTTCCGGTTCTTCCGAACTAGCTCTTCTGTTTTTCCCCTGAGAACCAGGAACAGGGAACTGGGAACCAGAAGAATTGTATCTCTCCCCGTGATCTAACGCTTTTCAATCAGACCTGTTCATTGTTTCTTACTAGAAGCGTTACACTATTGGAACTGATATTAGAAGAAAAACCCGACAAAAACAATCTACATCTATTGACAAATATACCTCCCGTGGGTATACTTGTATTGAAAGATAAGAACCACCACCCCCCAACCACCCAAGAGGAAAGACGAAAGAACACCTTATTACCCCCAATAGGCCGCGAGAGCGGCCTTTTCTTTTGCTCAATGAGATTCTTTCACTCAGAAGATTCTGTTATCATCTTTCCAGAGGTGACGAGGTATTGGCTGAGTTATCGCGCATATCCGACAACTGGATCAGGACTGTGACAAAGAATAGACCCGAGTGGATACCGACACGGGTTCTGATTCCCTATGCACTCTGGATTAATCATGGTAAAGAACTCGAGCAGCTACTTCTGAAATACAGGTCTCTGTTTCCCAATTACGTTGCGGGAAGCTGGGCGAAACATCTTATTCCTCCAGACAAGAGGTTCGTGCAGGGGAAGTTCATGGACAGCTGGGGGTGCGAGTGGACTGTTGAAAGAACTGGCTATCCGGGCACTGTAAGTGTCAACCCTTTGAAGTCCTGGAACATCTTGCCTTCTTTCTCTGCTCCTGATCCAATGATTCTTGGGGAATTCGAAAGAAAACCAGATTGGGAAGATGTCTCACTCACAGCTGCCAACAACCGAAAATCGGGTACTCTTACTGTTGTCTCTTTCACTGATCGTTTCATTTACTCGCGATTGAGTGATCTTCGCGCTATTCCAGAGCTGTCAGAAGACTTCGAGTGTGAAAAACCAGAGCTTGTACAACTTATTCAGCTTGTCGAAAGCTACTATGCTGAACAAGTCAAGAAATATCTTGAGACAGGAGCATCAGTTTTCATGTTTGCTGACGATCCCGATCATGGTCAACTCGCTAACCTTGACACCAGAACATTCAGAGACTACATCAAACCCTCTTACCGAAGACTATTTGGTCTCATCAATGAAGGAAACGGTATCGTTCATTATTCCCTTAAGGGAAATGCACACAGACTGCTCGAACATCTCCTAGAATGCTATGTGCATATAATAAGTGCAGATCTTTCGTCGAATCGTCTCGAAGAACTTGCAGATATGCAAGAATGGGCAAGTATCGACTGCTACATAGATTCAGCTGCTGCTTCTTCGCTAAAACCCTGGGAAATCCGCACCTGCATAACCAGGATTATCAGATCTCTTGCCCAGGAGAAGGGGGGATTGCTTCTGACTCTGGAGTGCCCTTCCGAGATGAATCTTACAACCCTTGAGATCTTCCTCAAGGTTCTGGAAGAGCTAGGTGGTCCTTACCTGGATTCAGAAGCGATCTCCTGACCAGTTTCGAGTACTGCTTCGTCTGCTTCAGGAGATTCACATATCTTTCTCAGGGAACGATTGAACTCTATCAGGGCACTTCGATAGAACGTTGTAAGGTAGTTCCACATGATCGGCAGCAGGATTCCTTTGAATATCTCTCCGTGAAGAAATTCCGTATTGCCGTCTTTCATGGGTCTCAACACAAAATAATGCTCGCCTGAAAAGACAAAACCGAACAAATAAGGGTTTCCTACCCATCTCAGCTCTTTCTCCGGGTCAGCCTTAACAACATGAGGACGATAGTTAAAATAGCGAAATCCTTTCTTATCAGGAATCTTGAACGACACCCTGAGCCTGTTTCCGTCGAGCGGCTCGCCTTCAAAACGCTTTATGAAGTCATTCCAGTAAGAATAGTTGGAAGACTCAGTGAGTCTATCCCAGACAACAGACGGAGGTGCCTTTATCACTTCCTGTGTCATCAGTTCTTTCATTCTGATCACCCCTATCAGGCTACTCTTTGAAGATATGATAACACCAAGAGCAGCAGATAGCATATGGCGTATGGCATATGGCAGGATCAAAACACCTCAAAAAAACCCGTGCGAAAACCCCGACGGTCGACTTTCGATTTGCTCTTCTTGGGACATGATCTGAAACAGCAGTTGGGAACCAGTAACAGGCTGGAAGCTGGTCGCCAAGATACGGCGAGAGGCGGAATGGTCACAACTTGCGGAAACCTCTTAAAGAAGTTTTGAGGGGCAGGTATAGGTTTATGGTTTAACCACCGGGGACTGAACCGTTTTTTGCTCAGGGGCACACGCCAAGAAAAACAGACTTGGGAAACCAGCAGGGACTCAACAGTTTTCAAGAACAGAGTCTGTAGCAGGCCCAGGTTTTCAAACGCAATTCAAGATAAATCACGGATTTAACGACGAGTGAAGTGCGAATATCGCCAGATCGTATATTGTGGTCCCGACAGTATCATCATTGTTCAAGTCGCATAGAACCGAGATTTCATCCCAGTTGACATCTCCGCGGCTTTTTCCGTATGAGTTTCTAAACAACGAGATATCAGTATCATCCACAATCCCGTCCTGATTGATG
This sequence comes from uncultured Thermotogaceae bacterium, assembly GCA_964611155.1. Classification (GTDB taxonomy): domain Bacteria; phylum Thermotogota; class Thermotogae; order Petrotogales; family Kosmotogaceae; genus UBA9910. The sequence continues at coordinate 4,435 of CAZSXB010000085.1, read as the reverse complement.
TCAGCCAGATGATGCCTGTATTCCGTCAAAACAGACATGGCATTGCCGTCTGGGTCCTTAACACTAACAACAAGAGATACTTCTGGATATGTTCCAGTCTGTCCTTCCACAGAGATCATCAAGACTCCCGCGAATCCCGCGTGCGGAAGACCTTCAATGCCCGAAAGAACTGTTTTAGCTGACTTCCTGTCTTCTGATATTCCAACATAGTCATCTTTCCAAGAAGGTGAAGTGTCCGTGCCTTTGATAACGGTGCTCCTAAGATGGAATTCTAACTCAATCTGTCCAATTGGCTCTGTCTCAAGAATCTTTATCAGGATCTCCGCTTTGCCAGAAGCTGGAAGTTTTGGAGCAATAACAACAAGCCTGCTATCATACTTTTCAGACGGTAGCTTTGCAAAACTGATAGTTGGAGATTCGTAGTCTATTCCTTCTATTCTAAGGTTGCTTTCTGAGCCATCATACCATCTAGAATCCGGCTCAGAGAAATCGCTGAAGATCGAAGCTCCGGCCGATCCGGGGAAAGGATCTCCTTCGTCTCCTCGGTTTCGGTTTTCGGGATCAGGATTATCGAGATGCTCTTCTCCATCTGCCTGAAGAACTCTTAGAAGCCTTCTGGGAAAGTGAGGGCCATAGTCGTTTGAGTTCATACTACTGTCAACATGATAGATTAGAAGACCTTCTCCCGGAAGGGCAGAATCGAAACCTTCTAGTGATCGTGTTTCCATTAAGAAGTACTCATGACTGTTCTCTGGATTAGTGAAGGTAAAGGCAATACCAGAATGTGTCGACGACTCTAGGAGGAATATCCCAAAGCTCCCGTGAATTTCCGAAACCTCCATCCAAGCAAGTTCCAGTTTCGACCATGCCGTCATATGCGAGGGACTATCACCAGGTCGACCGATGTAGTTCCAGCAACCATAGCCCATTAATCCCCAATCACCAATCCCCCAAGTCTTAAGGGTGTAATCGTACAGATCCGGCAATCCCAAAACATGACCAAGCTCATGGCTGATTACCCCTATTGTAGCTATCCCCGGAACGGGTTCGCCTTTTTCTGAACCAGGTTCAGGCCAGTCAATTCTTTCTGGTTGTATGGTATATCTCCTGATTTTAACTCCGTCATCCGAGACATAAGCAGGAGAGAGATACCCCATATGCGACCATATATCGTCTGGATCTCCGGAGAATTCCTGACCCATTCCCTGGTGGATAATTGCCACTATCTCAACTTCTCCCTTCTCATTAACCGGAAACAATGAGAAATCAATGTCCCTATCCGCATGTTCAATGGCTTCTCTAAGCAAAACATCGGCTTTATCAGAGTAGTAGTCTCTTTCATTTTCCGCTTGATACCATCCCAAGACAACACCTTCAAGCTCCAGAAGGCCATATGATACTTCCAAAAAATAATCTCTCATAGATCCATTGGGAGACAAATCTGGGTAGTTCCCGAATAGCACCTTTTCAAAGTCTTCAGCTGTGTAGGTTACCTGGGTATCACTGTAATTAATCAGTACAATAGGTATGGTAAAGGTTCCCAGGGTTTGACTGCTTTTCGTAATAGATTGAATATCAAATCCGCTTCCTATTGGTTCATGCTCATAGAGTATTTCGAGAAGGTCTTCCTTGAAAAAACTCTTTGAAGGCTCGGGAATGTCTACTCCAACCTTTCTGCTAGTAGGTACAAGGAGATCATCGGAAATCTCCGCGAAGAACCACCATTTGGAGTCGTCGTCCCTGATTATTAGTCTGCCTTCATCGTCCGTGCGGAAATTGAAATCCTCATCACCGAAGTTTTTCATGTAGAAAGATGTACCATCAGGTTGCTCCGAATGAACAAGGCCAGGAAAAGCAGGGGCAGCATTGCAAAAAGAGAACCCGATCAGAATAGAAAACAACGCAACCAGAGTGTTCTTTGCTTTCATTTTCCTTCACTCAACACAAGAGTTCTGTTTGGTTCCTTGATCCTGACGTCCAGTGTTCGCAGTTCGTCATCAACGCATTCAACGCCACTAAGGCTCAAGACCCCCTCATTTTCTGCGGTCAGTAATAGCAAAATGATGGTTCCACTATCTATGATTGGTTGTGTCTGCCAAAGAAATCCGGCGTGAACAAAGAAACTGCTATCACACGAATAACCCCAAAAGATCTCTCCGCCCTGGTTTTCTGCAGCCTCTCCAAGTGATACATCAAGTAGGGTCAAACCTTCAGAAATCTCAAAACAGAATGAAACTGCCCTGAAAGAGGCAGGTTCGTTAATTAGTACGGCAACAGTAAAGAACCCCGAATTGTCTGTCCTGACAAGGCGCTCAGAAAGGTATACAGAAAAATCTACATCCTTGAAGAAAACAGGAAGACAGGATGCCACTGCCAGCATAGCGATTATCAAAACAAAGACCATTATTGGTAGGTTCAGGTTCTTTCGCAGTCTCATCTAATCAACCTCACAGACATTATATCATCGTTTCTTTGCTCTAAGTGATAGCATAAGAAATCTCAAGAAGTCGCTTATGCGCATTAGAGAGTCCTCCTCTCAGAGAACTTCATTCCAATCACTGTTGGGACCGCTACGCTACGAGTCATTACCGATAATACTAGCTTGTTTTTTCACATTCAAACTCGTTACTGAGCTTAGCAAATAAACGTATGATCTTTTGGCTTTTTTGCCGACTGCTATTCGACCTTCCTGCAAAACATATTTGCTCCGTGAATGAATTGATAGTATCTAATCTTAAAAAACACTCAGGAAACGCGCCTTCTGTTTCCCAGAGAAATTTCCCGAATCCAGAAGAATCTAGCAAAGACTATCTGAACACCGTATAAAACTACACTAACGGTAACTAGTAAAGAAATCGTTACTTTTTTGTATTCAGCAGAAGCCACTCAGTCGTTTGTTTTCGGGTCGATCGGATGTATAATCTTTAGTAACTGCAAACGATTTGAGGGGACGACCTTCATCAGGGGGGGGACACAGTGAATACATATAGTTCCGCTCCGCCTTCTTTAGGCAGTAAGCTATTAGCTGAATGTCTTCGAGGAACAAAAGTATTTGCTTAGGACCAACAGAAGGAGTATATTCTTGTTTTTCTTCTATCTGAGATAAGTGAACCTTAGGAGGTGCAATGAATGAGTAGAAGAAGCTTGGTTTATTTGTTCTTGATTGTGATTTCGATAGCACTAGTATTTACGGGATGTCTTCCCTTAAGACAGAAAGAGACTTCTGCAGAAGAATATGTTGAAGTGAACGAAGCATATTTCGTTATGCAAGAGACGAACAACGCTTACTATGTCGAAATGTATGCTGGCGTTAGCCATCTTGTAGGTTACATAAGGTACGGGATTACTGAAGTTTCGGGTGAAAGGTACCTGTATGTAAACTATGATCTGACAAGCACTGACTGGTATTTGCTTGAGACCCGCCTCGCTACTGCAGTTACAGAATACGGTACAACAGGTCTTCCAAGAACATCTGGAGGACAGCTAGATCCGAACTCTTATCCTGAAGAATTCAACAGGACATGGGATAGGGGTGACTCCAAGCAATCATACGAGTATCTTATACCACTGGGCGACATGCAAGGATCAATATGGTTTGCAACTTGGGCAAAGGTTGAGAGGGAAGAGAATAATACCTGGAGCACAACCTATGCTAAAGCATACCACGGTCCATGCAGCTATGAAGTTCCGATTCCTCCTGTTGAGCAAAAGGAAGCACTTCCCATTTTGGACATGACGGTGGATGGAACAGTCACAGGTTTCCCAAGCGGTTCTTACGGTTGGACGCTCTCCAAAACCGTTGATCCCGACAGCTTCAGTTTCTTCACTGGAACGCCAGCAACTGAAGTAGCTCTTTACACGCTCACAGCAACAAGAACAGGTCCAACCCAGGATGCTACAACTGCGAGGATAGAAGGAAACGCGGAAGTTACCAACAACAGTACAGCAACGACCGCTCTTCTTGATTATGTAAAAGTGAATTTGCAGGGCTATTCTGGAAGCTGGTCGACCATAGAAGAAAAAACCCTTGCTAATGATGTCTTGCTTGCCAAATCCCCTGGACCTGATAATTCAAAAGACTATGACTATTTCTTTGAGTTTAATCCTTCAGAATACAGCAAGTTCAGGGTACTTGCAGAGACAATAGATACTAAAACAGCTTCATTGAATGTATCTGCAAGTGCAACCTCAAACGAAATGACCGTTGTTGAAGAAACAGCAAATGCCACTGCAACAGTTGAAGATGTTATGGGAAGCATTGATCGTCCTGGTTCAGACGTGACTGTGGAGTCAGGTTATTCGGGTCCGTGGATTATCGACGGAAACTGGAGTATAACGTATCCTGCAACCCTCACGTTTAATGGACAGGGTAATCCAGATTTTTACGCTCTTCCCAATACAGCGACATTGACAAGTGGTTTATTCAACGTTTCTG
>CAZSXB010000084.1:0-7424 GCA_964611155.1 uncultured Thermotogaceae bacterium | reverse complement strand
TAGAGTATCAGAAGGGCTGTTGTCGGGTATCACTATTACATCGAATCTGTCAAGAATAGAAGGGTTCGACAGTAGCTTTGCGTCTGTCACAACCTTGATGAAGAGCCTGTAACTCTTATTAAGAACAGTCGAAGCGTTTGCATATGAGTTCGTGTTGGTTCCGGTAAAATACGCAGGAATCAGCCCATTGTCCAAAATCAGAACACGGATCACTTCCCCGTCCTTTGAAACCAGGAGACAACTGGAAACGGCAAGAAACAGAATTGCAATCACCAGAAACAGAAGAAACTTCCTCATAATCCCACCTCCCTCACTCAAGGATTATATTCTTATTCTGAAAGATAATGATGGGTTTCTAAGACTCTTTCTTAAGAGAAGAGAAATAGTTGAGGAGGTATTCGAGATCCGTGCAGAATAGCCGAACAGAAAGACTTTGATCGACTGAGTAACTTCAGCAGTAACGTCAGAAGAACCATGATAATACAGACAACAATTAACCTTGTCCTAGTAAATCATTGTATCTTCATTTTGGCAGACTTGCGTTCTTCATCCGAAGAGTGATGCATTAGGCTATGGCAGTTCTTACGATTCTGAATCCCAGGTTATAGGCAGTATCTTTCGAGAGAAAGAACTCATTACGGTTGCAGACACGGATACTGTCAAGAGCGTTGAGCCAGCTGCCACCGCGAGCGACTCTCCTGGAACCGTTGGAGATGTAAGGATTTACTGCCCTGGAAGTTGAGTATGTTGAATACCAGTCCGAGCACCACTCCCATACATTTCCGCTCATATCATATAAGCCGAGTTCATTTGGTTTTTTACTCCCGACTTCGTGAGTCCTGTAACTGGAATTCCTGTTGTACCATGCAACATGCTCAGCATTATTACTTCCTGAATACTTGTATCCCTGGCTTCTATTGCCCCCTCTTGCAGCATATTCCCACTCTGCCTCAGTTGGTAGCCTAAAGCCGCAGACCTTGTTGATATCTGTTGTTTTTCGGCCATTGGCATCCAGAAAACTGCCGTCTCCAAGATAAGCAAGCGGCAGACCTTCTTTCTCGCTGAGCCAGTTGCAGTACTCTGTTGCATCGAGCCAACCAGCATTTATGATAGGTCTCTTACCTCTTCCAAAGCCAGAATCTGAAGGTTTTGGCAGTCCCACTTGATCGCAGTACTGATCGTAGTCTTCAAAAGTCACCAGGAACTCACTCATATAGAAATCATAAGTCAGGATTACTTCATGAGCAGGTCTTTCGTTACTATTACCGTCTCCCCACGTATCTCCCATGATGAAATGACCGCGCTCAACTAACGTCATAATTGCCTCCTCTGGAAGCCCCACATCATGTTGCCGAAAGCTCATCTGAGATGATGAATGCCATAAGATCAAGAGGGTCTCAGCTCTTCAGTCATATGATAGCACTTATCTGGGAGATAACCGGCATCTGGCAGAAGAATCTGAGGGCCTGTTCTTTCAAGAGATTGATCTTCTGCGAAGAGAGAGTCTCTTCAGAGTGATCCTGGTTATCTGAAAGCTCTACATTCTAGCATAATCAGTTCCGGGTTCATTTATTGATTTTCGTCTCGGTAATACCAAAGGTATATGAATTACCGGCAGTATACGGTATAGTTAATTACAAGCGTCAAAGAATTCTCATGAAAGCAACCTTTCTGGAGTTCTTCGAGAGGTGTCTCAAATAGTCAGGAATGCACAGCACATTCAAATGCTATGCGTTTGCCTGCATGAAGGGGGTAATAGTGTGAGGAAGGTTCTTCTGGTTCTATTGGCTTTATCTCTGTTGGTTGTTCTTTCAAGTGGATGTAGGGATGATGAAGATTCGTCGGCGACAGGTGCTCCTGAAGTGAAGGGAGAGGCCTTCGAAGGTGAATGGGTCAATCTTCTGGTTCCTGAAGGCTGGCAAATCAGTGATTCCCCAGAAACGAGACAGATAAACATGCAGAAGACTGGCACCCAGATGTATGTTTTGCTGAAACTTGAAAGGGACTCCGTGAGGACCGCTGAAGGGCAGATTGACAAGTTCGTGGAAGACTATCAGAGCTACAAGTCAACACCCACAGAGGCGGTAACATTTGGAACGAACGAGTTCTTTAAGACAACATATGAGCTGGGAGGGCTTCAAACTCTTCTGAAAACGGATATTGGTACATGGGATACTGGTACGGCCAACGTTGGTCATTGGCGCGCTACAGTAACTCTTCAGGGAAGAGATCACGATACGGATGAAGCAGTAAAGGCTATCCTGGACAGTCTGGTCTTCAAAGCCCCTGAGTAATTACCGCGACTCCTTCGAAACAGAGTAGACGTCTGTAAGTCTCTGTTCGTAATATTTCAACACTCTGGCACATATGAGCTGGTTTCCGTTTTTGCGCTCAGTTGGATAGAGATAGGTCTCTTAAATAGCAGTCAGGAGTTACGGTTTGTGGAAGAGGCACTGTGCCTGAATCAAGTGTCAAATGTGTGCATGGATGCACACTCGATTGTTAGGTTATTTGCTCTATAAGTGTTTCGAAATGCTTGGGAGGTGGCTGAATGGAGCTTGAATCAAACGAGACGAAACTAGGTTCATGGACGACCAATATGGTCATGCCAGGTGGAATGAAATTCCTTGGGAGGCTAACTGTTACAGACTGCAATGTATTCTTTGAGGCGAAATACGATTCATCAATGTCAGGCCTTGCGTCATCAGTATTATTCGACGTTAGGGAAGAAGACGGAGTCCTCAGGATTCCAAGGGAGCTGATTGAGGGCATCGAGCCAAAGTCGGGCTTTCTCAAAAAGACTATTACTCTCAAGGTCAAAGAAGAAGGTGACTTTGTAATCAATAACGGGATGATGTCAATAGCACCTATCCTGAAAGCACTTGAGGGAAGCAGATAACTCTTCCTGTTATTGCAATCCGGGTTTTGAATAGGTTGCTCGAGAAGTAGTTATACAGATATGTTCAGCTGTACTGTGTTTTGGTGAATTAACCATCTCATGACCGTCCCAGGAACCTCTTACCCGTTTCTTGTATTCATCACTCGTGCGCGAAGTGTTCAGGGGGATCTGCTATTCTGTCTTCCAGTGGTAGCTATCTTCTCGGGACACTCTTAAAGCCGACAGAAGTCGTCATGCTATGTGATAGAATACAATTATTGTCGGAAATGTTAAGGGTTGAGGGGGTAAGAGTATGTCAAAGGCTGACAACAGCGTTACATACAGAGTAAAAGGAATGCATTGCTCTTCTTGTGAAGCGATGATTGAAGAGAGGATTAGCCGACTTGATACTGTTGAGAAGGTTAGAGCAAGCGCTTCGAGTGGAAAAGTGATAATCAAGTACTCTGGGGAGAAGCCTAGTTTAACCTTTCTTGACAAACTCTTTTCTGACACTGAGTACAGTTTTTCCAGGTATGTGCCAGAGAAGAGGTCATCACTAGAAGCTGGACGGTTTGTGGGACTAGCTATTTTGGTCATCAGTGTTCCTGTTGCATTCATCCTGCTTGAGATGTCTGGCATATCGGGACTGCTTGATGTCAGTCAATCTACTTCACTCCCTGTATTTGTCCTTCTTGGTCTGATCGCTGGGTTTTCTAGCTGCGCAGCTCTTGTTGGTGGGCTTATCGTCTCTCTGTCGAAGCAATGGTATGAGCTCACTGAAGATGCCGTCAGGCTCTCTCGCAGGATAAGACCTCACTTGTTCTTCAATATCTCAAGGATTGCTTCGTATGCGTTGTTCGGTTTTCTGCTCGGCTTGTTAGGTTCAAGGTTTCAGCTGTCAATCCTGGGCTCATCGGTGCTTGTATTCGTTGTCTCGGGATTGATGCTTCTTCTTGCACTTCAGATGCTCGGAGTGAACAAGAAGATTCTTCCGAAGATCCCCGGTACGAAGAAACTCGCCGTCTGGTTATCGAGAGTGCCTGTTATCAAGAACAGGTTTTCGGCACCACTTCTTGGTGCAGTGACGTTCTTTGTACCTTGTGGATTCACATTGACAGTGCAGAGCGTTGCGCTTCTCACTGGGGATCCCGTCCAGGGTTCTGCAATGCTTGCCGCCTTTGCAGTTGGGACTACCCTTCCGCTTCTTGTAATTGGGGTTGCTTCAGTTAAGTTGTATGAGAACAAGCGAGTTTCGGGACTCTTCACCAGGGTAGCGGGACTGATAGTCATTTTCCTTGTGTTTTTCAATGTTACCAGTCAACTAAACGTACTGGGAGTTAACTGGTTTCCGGAAACAAGATTGGCACCTGGTGCACCAGTTGTTCAGGGAACGACATCTTCAGAGCCAGGTGGAGATGATCTGCGGGCTGGCGGCTATGTTGAAGAAGACTATGAACAGGTTGAGTCTGCAGATAAGGCAGACGGGTTGCCGCCAATTATCAACGGATTTCAGGTGGTTAGCATGGAGGCGTTTTCACGTCGTTACTCACCGGATCAGTTCACTGTTCGACTCGGCATTCCTGTCAGGTGGGAGATCTCCGATGCTGGCTTCAGTGGATGTACAAACGCAATCATCTCCAGAGAGCTTTTTTCGGGACAGGTCAGGCTTGTAAGAGACGGTACGGCTGTCGCTGAGTTTGTTCCACAAAGAGAAGGAGTGTACAGATTCAGTTGTTGGATGGGGCATGTTAGTGGGACGTTCAGGGTGATAGACACGAGCAAAAACTGAGGTTCGACATTATTCCTGATTATTGTTGGACGACTGAGCATGTTCGTGCATAGGTTTTGAGAGCGGCGTTATAAGCGAAGGTCTTCCACACAACTCTACTGCAAACTCGGAGCCAGAGATGCTAAGGAGACACTCACATAGCTTCTTCTTGATTTGTTATGTGACGTGATATACTCACTTCACCAGATTTCGAAGGAGCCAGAGCATTGAGTCTGTTTATATTTGATGTAGGTGGTGTGCTGTACAAAGGAACCAGTGTAATCCCGGAAATTGCAGATAACCTGAAGGTCCCAAGGGAGAGATTTCTTGAAATAGCAGTGAAGAGTGGTGTTATGGATCTGCAGGCTGGGAAAATCACTGAGAGAGACTTTTGTGAAAGGTTTCTTGATATCACCGGGATTCCTCTCGATAAGGAGATCTGGGTTAAGTTCTTCAGTCCTGAGCCTGTAGAAGCGAATATAGAGCTACTCAAAGAACTCGCAGCTGAGTATACTGTGGTAGCTGGCACGAACACAATAGAGTCGCATTTTCTCTTTCACCTTAATAGAGGCGATTACAGGTTCTTTCATAGAGTTTATGCGTCTCACATAATCGGAATAGCCAAACCAGATACGCAGTTCTTTGAATACATACTGAGGAAAGAGCGTGTAGAACCGGAGCAAGTGTTCTTTGTTGACGACACACTTAAGAACGTCCAGTCAGCTTCTTTATGTGGCATTAAAGCATTGCATTACACTAATCCAGCTGAGCTTAAAAATGCAACAGACAGGTTCTTATCGAGAAGAACCTGAAAATCTTATGAAGGGGTGGTTTTTACGAAGAAGAGGTTGTTCTTGCTTGGAGTAATGCTGTTTGTTCTTGTTTTTTCTTCTCTTGCTTCACAGATCACTATTACCTGGTGGATAAACCCTTGGAGAATAGCACCTCCCGGGTTTCCTGCAGATCAGGCCCCTACCAGCGAAGACTATCCAAAATGGGCATCAGAAGCTTTCATGGCACTCTATCCCAACGTAAAGGTTGAGTACGTAGTTGTTGGCAATACCGAGTATTCTCAGAAAATGGCCGCAGCAATAGCTACCGGAACTCAACCAGACTTTTTCAAAGGTCCGGTCTGGGACAGCAGATGGGCAAAAGCTGGGCTTCTTGAGCCCATCGAACCCTATCTTACAGACGAAGACTGGGAGGACTTCTACGAACAGGTCCTTGACGAAGGGATAGTCGATGGGAAACGGTATATATGGCCCTGGAACTTTGGTACAAACGGTATGGGCACTTCAATGCTACTGTACACACCCGATTTCGAAAATGCAGGGGTTGACTGGCAGAAGATTGCGAACGAAGGATGGACGATGGATGAATTTGTGGAAGTAGCCAAGAAGCTTACCTATGATAGCACAGGAGACGGAAAGATCGATCATTATGCCGTAAGCTTTGGAGCAAAAGACTATCACAATATCCTGAACTTCATCTACGCATTCGGTGGTCGATTGACCAACGAAGATGAGACGCAAGTTACTCTTAACTCACCCGAGGCAGTTGCTGGTTTACAGTTCTTGCTTGATCTGGTAAATGTCCACGGGGTAGCTCCAAGAGGTGTTGAAGGACTTGGTGTCTACGATGTAATCGGTAACTTCCATTCTCACAGAACCAGCATGGGGTTTGGAGGCCCTTACGAGATCGGAAGAATCACGCGGTATGTTCTGGCTGGAAGTCTTGATGAGCAGTTCTATCCAGTCGTTGCGCCCTTTCCTCATGTGGAGGACAAGAATCCTGTTGCTTACACCACCGGAAGCGGATTCATTATTTTCAAGCAACAGAATCAGGAGAAGCGCGACATGGTATTTGAGTTCATCAGGTTTCTGACGAATGTGGAGAATCTTGCGCTTCTTGAGACGCTTCAATACCTTACAGCGCGACGCTCGGTGAACGAAATCCTCTACAAAGATGATCCGTACATGAACGAACAGGTGGAGACCTTTGCAGGGATAATGGATAACTATGGAATGCCTTTCTTTGGTTCTCAGGAGTTCCCCTGGTCGCAGATTCAGCCCCATTTCATAAGTGCTATTGAAGCAGCCTTTGCTGGAAACAAAACTCCGCAGAGAGCTCTGGACGATTTTGTTGCAGAAGCCAATCGAATCTTACAACGACTAAGATAGGTTATTTCTGAACCCGCCTCCCCGGTTCAATCGGGGAGGCTTCTCTGCGTGAGTAACCATAATTCTGAGTGATCCAGAAAGGTTAAGAACTACTAGATACCAGGGGTGTGGTTCATTTGACACTGGCGAAGAGAATATGGAAGAACAGAGCCGGTTATCTCTTTGTTCTTCCGCACTTTACACTATTCGCAATCTTCTTTCTAATTCCAGTTGCATGGGGTATGTATTTGAGCTTCTTTGATTACAATGTATTCTCCCAACGTTTCATAGGGTTTGATAACTACAGGTACATATTCAGCGACTGGTTATTCAGGAAAGCTCTTGGGAATACATTTATCTACACCTTCGGAGTGGTGCCACTATGGTTGGGCAAAGCATTACTTATAACAGTTCTCATATATCCACTCAGAAAGCCATTGCAGACGTTCTATAAAGGGATTTTCTATTTGCCGCATGTGACATCTTCCGTTATCATATCGATGATCTGGCTGTGGGTGTTCAATCCTTCGTTTGGTCTTCTTAACTATGCCATAAGATCACTGGGTTTCGATCCGGTGGTCTGGCTTGGAAACACAGCAACGGCAATGCCATCGCTCAT
>CAZSXB010000083.1:0-7864 GCA_964611155.1 uncultured Thermotogaceae bacterium | reverse complement strand
TATTCCAAGGTCTGCAGCAAACTGAATAGTCTCACGGGAAATACTGTTTGTTGTTGTAACAAGAGTGGTTGCCAATGAAGCTACAGAGCTCCGGTAATAGCTCTCGTCGATCTTCTCATTCTCATAATCCTTTGTCAGCCTGTCAGCGGCTTTCTGTGCTTCGCTGATCAGTTTGCTGATCTCCTTGTTTGTAGAATCTACTTCTCTCTGAACTATCTTGAGGGCATCAACACTTGCGAAAACAACAGGTGACAAGAGAGCAAAAACAGCAATCACTGAAACAATCAATTTCAATCTCTGACCCATATACACAACCCTCCCCATGATAAGAGGCTTAGTTAATCATATGCCATAGTCATTAGTATTATACAATATACTCACTCAAAAATGCAAATCTGTGATCAAGTATGACCAGCTGTGATAGAGTATTAGTGAGCAAGAAGTAAATGCACAGAAGCCGGAAAATCGAAGTCCTGGAGCAAGTACAGAAAGTCATGCGTCTGCTGTGTTCATAAGAAGCTACTGGAGTAATCTGTTTTTTAGAGAGAAGGGAGAGATGAAAATGGAGAAGGTGGTTACTTTTGGAGAAATCATGCTACGGCTAAGTACACCAGCTTTCAGAAGATTTCCCCAGGCCGATAGTTTTGACGTAACCTATGGTGGGGCTGAGGCGAATGTTTCCTCCAATCTTTCCGGGCTGGGAATGGACTCGTATTTTGTGACTGTGCTTCCGGAAAACGAAATCGGAACAGCCGCATTAGCGCACTTGAGGAAGTTTGATATCAGGACTGAATATGTGGAGAAAGCAGAAGGAAGAATGGGTGTTTATTTTCTTGAGAGCGGTGCTTCACAGCGCCCATCCAAAGTTATCTACGACAGGGCACGTAGCGCTCTGGCAGAAAGCAATGCTCATATATTTGACTGGGACAGGATTCTTGATGGGGCAGATTGGTTTCATTTCACCGGTATAACCCCTGCTCTGAGTGATAGTCTGGCAGAAGCAGTCTCAGAGGCGCTCAGAACTGCAAAGAGGAAGAAAGTAAAGACTTCATGTGACTTGAATTACAGAAAGCTTCTGTGGAGTCGAGAGAAGGCGAGATCTGTCATGACCCCGTTGATGGAATACATCGATGTGCTGTTTGTAAATGAAGAAGACGCTGACAAGGTATTTGGAATCAAGGCAGAAGCTGCAGACATTGAAAAAGGAGATGTCAGTGCTGCCAGCTACGAGCACGTTGCAAGAGAACTGCACAAACGCTTCGGCTTTGAACTCGTCGCGATTACTCTGCGCGAAAGTTACTCTGCTTCTGTGAATGGTTGGTCAGGGGTTGTTTATGACGGTAAAGAGTTCGTTCAATCCAGGAAGTACAACGTCCACATAGTTGACCGGGTCGGAGGCGGAGATGCTTTTGCTGCAGGGATTATCTATGGATTGCTCAAGCAGAAGACGCTGAAAGACACTGTTGATTTCGCCGCAGCCTGTTCAGCTATCAAGCACACCATTCCTGGAGACTTCAACTATGTCAGTCTGAATGAAGTGGAGGCACTCCGGAAGAGTTCAGGCTCAGGAAGAATAGTTAGATAACCATCAGATAATGGAGGTTTTACGATGAGAGAAATTCTGAGCTCTCTGAAAGAGAAGAAACTCATAGCAGTTATTAGGGCAGAATCCCCAGAATCTGCTCTGACAATATGCAAGGCTTGTGTGAAGGGCGGAATCGATGTAATAGAGATTACTTACAGTGTTCCGAAGGCATCAGAAGTGATTAGTGAGGTCAAGAGGCTTTTGGGAGAACAGATAGCCCTGGGGGCAGGTACCGTTCTGGACCCGGAAACTGCTAAGAACGCTATTGAAGCAGGAGCTGAATACATAGTTGGTCCAAACCTATCTATAAACACTGCAAGACTCTGCAGTAGATACGCCATTCCTTATGTTCCAGGCATAATGACTCCGACAGAAGCTGCAACAGCATTAGAAAACGGTATGCAGTTGGTTAAGGCATTTCCAGCCAATGTCGTTGGTCCTGGTTTCATCAAAGCTCTGAAAGGACCGCTACCCCAGATAGAGGTTATTCCAACAGGTGGTATAACGAAGGAAAACATCGCAGAGTGGCTCAAAGCAGGAGCATTTGCCGTAGGGGTTGGTGGCGCACTCACGAAAGGCTCACCTGAAGAAATCACAGCAAAAGCACAAGAACTGGTATCTGCCTTGAGGTATTGAAATCTATTATCCTAGGATAGTTGAAACGGCAGAGCTTTCTCATTCAGCAGCAGTCTCTCTCGGGTCAATAGCGGAGCAAGGCACAACAAATGTGCACCTGCAGAGAGCTTTGGATACTGCTCGTCACAGTTATACTTCTGATGGATTACTGGTTGTTGGCCAAGTCCCGACCTAATTATCATGTACGAGATGCTTACCTTACCTAAGGATGACCTTCAGCTTCTTGCAGCTTGCATAAAGGCATCGATGTTCTCAAGAGGCACATTGTGCGGGATATCGCAGCCAGAACTCAGGATGAAATTCGGGATGCCTTTCATCCTGTTGAGCAACTGATGAGTTGCTTCTGAAACTTGTTGGGGCGAAGACTGGAGAAAGATCTTTACCGGGTCAAGGTTACCTATGATCTTCACATCTTTGGGGATTGCTTCTGCAACTTCCTTAAGATCAACCATACTGTCAAGGCTCAGTCCATAAGCTCCACTGTTTCCCATATTAGGGACAAGATGTTGAGTATTTCCGCAGATGTGATATATCAAAGGCTTGTCAAGACTTGAAAGGACGGAAGAAAAATACGGAAGGGCAAAATCGCTGAACTGCTTCTTCGAAAGCAGCACTGCTGTTGGTTCAAGCATTGCAATTACGTCAAGCCCCTGGTCAAAGAGCGCTTCTGCATACTCAGTAACCGCGTCTGAACAGAACTGGATAATTTGCTGTGCAAACTGTGGCTCATCAAGCAAGAGCATGCACATATCTGTAACGCCTACCAGCTCACCGGCAAGACTGAACGGCCCAATGACATAACCGCCTTTCAGTCCAGAAAGATTTTGTGTCATCATCCTGGCAACTTCGACAAACACTTTCATGCGTCCAGATAGTCCTTTCCAGTTTTCCTTTATTGCCACCAGGTCGTCTGGTGTCTTGAGAGAGTGCTCTTTCACATAGGGGTTCTCGTTGTCAGGAAAACCTATCTGAAGACCAAGAGCCTGCGCTTCAACTGTGAGGTCCATCATGAAGAATATACCGTCAGGCTCAAATCTTCTCATCAAAGCAGATATTGAGCTGAACTGGGTAGTTGCATCGGTAAGATTCTCTTTCAGTGTTGTGTTAGTTAACTGGATCCCTGGAGCCCCTAACAGTGGTATCGTCATTATCCTGTTTGCTGTCATGAACCTACCTCCTGTGGAAACGTCATGAAGTGCATGAAATGATCAGCAAATTCCTTTTTCGCAGACAATTCTACATACTCAACTTCTGAAGCGATCATGCGAGTCTTTTCTTTGTTTTTGCTGTTGAGCAGGCACATGCACGCACCAGTTCCTGCAGCATTACCTATGGGGGTGACTCTTTGCTGCAGAATGTCAGGCAACAATCCGATCCTAATGGCACTCTGAGGATTGATGTTGTTACCAAATGCTCCTGCTAAAAACACCCTGTCCGTGTCTTCTGGACTGATTCCTCCTGTATCATAGAGCAACTCAATGCCAGTCCTTATGGCACTCTTAGCAAGTTGCACTTCTCTGACATCTCGCTGGGTTAGCTTCACTGTCCTGTGGGCGCTGTCAAAAAAGAAGGGATCTTGTGTCAATCTGCCGTCTGTATCAATTAGCCTAATATCTAGCATTGCTGCGATTGCATCTATTAGGCCAGAGCCACATATACCGGCTGGTTCATTGTTATTGATTGTGCTGAAAGACACTCTTTTTCCTTCATCGATCCAGACACGATCTATAGCACCTGGAGCTGCAATCATCCCATGTTGTATGTGACCACCTTCAAGTGCCGGTCCTGCAGCTGCAGAACAGGCAAATAACCCTTCTCCTGTTTTCAGGACGATCTCACCGTTGGTTCCCAGGTCAATGAGTAGTGATGTTTGCTTTTCTTCATAAAGCTTTGAGCAAAGTATCCCTGCAACGATGTCCGATCCTACGAAGGCAGAAATCCCTGGCAAGACGTGCACTTTTGCCTGCGGAATCCATTGTTCCATGTTCAATTCATGTGAACAAAAGGTCAGCTGTTGGGTAGTTACGGGCACATATGGAGACGATGCGATGTACCTGGGGGTTATCCCAAGAAATAGATGGGTCATTGTGCTGTTTCCTGCAATGATCACTTCATAGATATTGTCTTTCGATACTGATGTCTCTTCACACAGTGAATCTATCAGGCCGTGCAACGATTTCTGGAGAACTCTTCTAAGTTCATTGAGTCCTTCAGGGTTGTTGATCGTGTGATCTATGCGAGAAATGATGTCCTGACCGTAAGAAGACTGTGGGTTTGAGATCGATCTGGTTGATGAGACCTTCCCCGTTTCCAGATTCACCAGATAGGCAGCAATTGTGCTGGTTCCGAGGTCAATGGCTATTCCATACAACGGCTCGCTTTTGCTCTTTGTTCTCAGGTCGATGATCTGATCATCATAGAGAATCGCTTCTGCGGTGAAGTTGTTGTTCCTTAGCAGAGAGGGGAGTTTCCTTAACAGATGCAGTCTGTCAATAGTTACATTGTTTCGATTAAGCTGTTTAACAAGGCGTTCAACATCAGGTGCCTGATCCTGCAGCGATGGAAGAGGAAGCGTAAAGGGTCTTCTGATGACTGAAGAAGAACGCTCGGGCTCTTCATCAAAGACCAGACTTTCCTGAAGTTCTGAAATATCAGGAGAATCCGGAGTCTTTACTATGGTATCTGAGACGGCTTTGAATTGGCACGATAGTCTGTAACCCTGTCCGATCTGTGACGTAGTAAGCAGTCTTTTCTCCGAGGAAGATATGGGGACGCCTTCATGTCCCCGCAGGATCTGCACTGTGCATTTTCCGCATCTGCCTTTTCCCCCGCATGGAGCAGCCATGTTTATGCCTTTTTCTCTAAGCAGTTCGAGCAGTGTCTTTTTTTCGTCGATATCTGTCTGCTTGTTGGATGGCAGTATGGTGAGTTGTTTTGCTTTTTGTTTGCTCATGAGACTCGTTATGGATCAGTTCTGTCCGATGAGTCTTCTGGCAATTTCCACTCCTGTTGCAGCATCTGGTGCATAACCATCAGCCCCAATCTCTCTGGCAAAATCTTCTGTAATCGGAGCGCCACCGATGATTATCTTGATATTCTCCTTGAGCGCTTCGTTCTTCAACGCAGTTATCGTCTCTTTCATGTATGCCATGGTAGTTGTCAACAAAGCAGACATGCCAAGAATGTTAGGTTTGTTCTGCCTAACAGCTTCAACAATTTTTTCTGGGGATACATTCACCCCAAGATCGATTACCTGGAATCCCGCCCCCTCAAGCATCATGGAAGCAATGTTCTTGCCTATGTCGTGAAGGTCTCCCTTTACTGTTCCTATGACGACTTTTCCCATATAGTTATCTTCGTTCTGTGCGAGCAGGGGTTTTAGTACATCAAGTGCAGTGTTCATTGCCCTTGCCGCTATGAGCACCTCCGGAACATAGTATTCGTTGTTTCTGAATCTGTCACCAACCACATTCATGCCGGGAACAAGAGCTCCATGAAGCAGCTTCTGTGGGGCTACTCCTTCCGCTATTGCCTGTTCGGTCAGTGACTTAGTTTCTTTAGCGTTGCCAAGCACTACTCCTCTAGTAATATCTGCCAAGTCGACCATGTTCTACCCCCTTAAGCCATCCTCATTTCCTGATTATCCCTGCTGCACTGATCCTAGTAACTAGGACCTGAGAGAGGTTGTAAGGATCCATCCGATTCTTACATAGAGCGCCTGGATGTCGAAGCTCTTACTACCAGTTCCACTTCAAGCACACGAGAGACAGGTTTCTTTCTGGTTCCCTTGATATACTCTCTCAAGAGCTTTGCGCCAAGGGCGCCTAGTTTGTATATTGGTTGTCGAATTGTGGTGAGTGGTGGATTGAAGTGAGATGCAAAGAAAATATCATCAAAACCAGTCACGGAAACGTCGTCGGGAACAACAAGGTTTGCAGTAGTACAGGCGTCTATTACACCCATAGCCATCAGGTCATTTCCCGCGATTATCGCATGAGGGGTTCGTTCAGCCTCTAATAGCTCGGAAGCCTTTGAAAATGCCCACTCGTAAGTATAGTGCCCACTATGAACCTTCAGGGAGATATGCTTATGTTGTCTGGAAAAATCTATGACTGCTCGTTTTCGTTCAACCGCTGTAGAAAGCAGAGGTGGTCCACCCAAGTACCAAAAAGAAGTATGTCCGAGTTCGAGCATGTACATCATAATCTTTGTCATGCCGCCATAATTGTCAGTGACCACGCTAGCCACTCGGCCCTCTTCTGACCTGTCAAGATATACTACGGGGGTTCTACTGGCTCGCATTAGTGTTACTGCCTCATTGTCAGCACCAGTACCAACGAAGAGAATTCCGTCAACTTTCTTGGCTAACATCATCTCAACTGCCTGCAATTCGGTGGCAGGTTTCTGATCAGAATTGAATATCATCAAAGATATATCAGCTCGCCTGAGCACATCCTCTGCTCCCCTTGCTATCAGCGGGAAAAAAGGATTTGATATGTCAGGTATTATGATCCCCACGATTGAAGTCTGACGATTTCTCAGGCTACGAGCAAGGTGATCCGGCCTGAAGTCTAGCTCTTCTACAGCCTCAAGGACTCGTGAGCGTAGCTCATCGGACACCTTGGCGCTGTTGTTCAGAACTCTTGATACTGTAGCGATAGATACTCCAGCATGTCTCGCAACGTCACGAATGTCCATAATGCCTCGCCTCTAGCACCTCATCATCTCTTCTAATAGTTTCACGCTGTCTCGCACAGCCTTTACTTTCGGCCTGCAATGAGTTTCGATAGATATGAACCCCTTGTACCCGTCTCTGATGAGCGCTCTGATCTGCCCTTTCCAGTCAATTTCTCCATCAACCACGTAGCGGAACGAGTGTGGCCCCTCTGTTATTACGTCCTTGAAATGAACATGACCCAACCTGTCTCTGATCCACTCATAGCCATTCGGATACGGTATCTCGCCCGCGCAAGCTGAGTTGGCCAGGTCCCAGTTAACCATAAGATTGACTGCTCCGACACGCTCAAGCAGCTTTGAGGTAGTTCTGGCAGTATCCGCATAACAGATGTGCTCGTTTTCCAGAAGCAAAGTAACTCCTGCTTTGTCAGCAATGCGCGCGGCCTCCCTCAGCAGATCAACAACAAGGTCGGTATTACTCTTGTCTCCATTTGTGCGCTCTCTGCCTATTCCGAATATGATGATCTTCGATACTCCGATCTTCCCCGCGAAGGAAATTGACTGAGGAAGAAGCCTTTCCAGATGTTGAGTATATAGGTTCTTGTTCCTTTCCCTCAACTCGTGTTCATCTCTATATTGCCAGCGTAACACGGAGAAGTTCTCTGGTATCTGGCTAGTTATGAGTGGATCCTTGAAGATCCCCGGAGAGACTGCAATAGGTCTAAACTGAAATCTGCAATCGTTGATTAACTGAACACAAAAATCCTCAAGATGAGAAGGGAGGTTACCTACTCTGAAGCTCTCAATCCCTCTCAGTTCGAAGTGTTCTATCCCCATTTCATTTCCTATCTCCACAGCTGTTTCCAGGTCTGAACTGAGTTCATCGGTTACAAGAGAAAGTATCATCATCTCACCTTCTTCAAACCAGAAAGCAGATGCATCAGGTATAACTTACCTTGTAAGAAG
>CAZSXB010000082.1:0-7996 GCA_964611155.1 uncultured Thermotogaceae bacterium | reverse complement strand
ATGTCGGAATTCTCGCAAAGCGTGTTTTGCCTTTAAATGCCTCGTGCGATGTATTACGCACTCCGCATCGGGTAGGTTTTTTGCCCTCCGCTTCTTGAGCGTTCTTCGCTCAATCCGCTTCACAGCATGTTCCTGGCTGTTCAACTTCAGGCCTGGTTTTGGCAGAGCTGGCCGCCGTGGTCTTCGGCGAACTGGCAGCTTGCTGCGTCTCCCGCGGGCAGGACGCGGCGAGCCATGGTATCCTAACTATAGATTCTCTTGAGAGGTGATACGATGCGTTTGGTGCTGACCATTGAAGGGATGCACTGCGAGCAATGCACCAAAATGGTAAGAGATTCAATACTGGCGATTACGGGTAAGGAAGCAACTGTTGTTGAAGGGCAAGCTGTTTTTGAATGGAATTCACTGGATATCGTTGAGGACCTGCGTAACCTTCTCAACGATTACGGATATTCAATCGTGGAGGTTGAAACCTTTGAGAAGAATTGAAGGTCTGAACTGAGATGACAAAAATCATTTCAACCATAAGAGATCTCAAGCAGGCCAAAGACTACCTGGAAGCAGGTTCAACAGCACTAAGGCTGAACTCCTCACATATGGAAGTGAAGGAGCTCATAAACCTGCTCAAAGAATACTCTCGCAACTTCAACGGCAAAACCCTGTACATAGATCTCATGGGACAGAATCCAAGGCTCGGCAGCTCACAGAAAGAATTGCTGCTTCGGCCAGGTCAGCAGGTCAGACTCACTGCAGATGCGTCTGAATCTGATGATGCACTGCTGCTTGAGAGCTCTGACTTTCTGAAAGGGCTTTCTTCGGGAAGCAAGATAAGCATAGATGATGGAAAGATCATGCTCGAAGTCGTATCTGTTTCTGAAGAAGAGGCACAATTGCGAGTGCTCAGAGGCGGTACGGCCCTACCACGAAAGAGCATTGTGTCTTCAACGGGTTTCAGCTTCTATGAAGGTCTCACAAAGAAAGACACTGAAGTGGTTCTTCAGACAAGGCAATTCAAGTTCGTGAGGTATGCTCTTTCATATGTGGCTTTCCCTTCACAGATGCGAAACCTGAGAAAGCTGGCACAGCGCCCGGTGGCAGCAAAGATAGAACTGCCGCTCTCACTCAAAGACCTGAAACAGATCGCACAGGAAAGTGACGAGATCTGGTTCTGTAGAGGAGATCTTGGAGCTCAGCTCTCTAGCAAAGAACTTGCTTACTACTACCGTTCTTTCGTCGGTGCGATGAAGGAATGGCGTGTTCCTGTATACATTGCCGGGCAGGTTCTTGAACACATGGTTGAGCATCCTCAGCCGACGCGAAGTGAAGTTTGCCACCTGGCAGACCTGATGGCCCATGGTTTCACGGGGGTAGTTCTTTCGAACGAGACTGTCGATGGCAAATTCCCCTTGGAAGCAATAAAGGTGGTCAAAGAGCTCGCTGAATGATCGACTTCGCTGCTGAAATAGCCCGCAAACTTGAACTTCCTCGATGGAAGGTCGAAAGCGCGATAAACCTTCTGGAAGACGGAAAGACCATTCCCTTTATTGCCAGGTACAGAAAAGAACAAACTGGCGAACTCAATGAGATTCAGCTCAGGGAGATCTCTGACAACCTGGAATACCTTCAGAAACTCGAACACAGAAAAGAAGAAGTCCTCAAGCTGATAGACGAACGCGGCAAACTCACCGATGAACTCAAAGAGAAGATACTGAATGCAGAGACGCTTCAACTTGTTGAAGACCTCTACCTTCCCTACAAAGAGAAGCGCAAGACCCGCGCTGATGTTGCAAGACAAAAGGGGCTTGAACCCCTTGCAGACTTTCTTCTTCAGGCCAGGCGAACTGATGACAGTACACTCGAAAGCTTTGTGAACGAAGAAGCAGGAGTCTCCACAGTTGACGATGCCCTTTCAGGTGCCAGAGACATCATTGCAGAGAGAATGAGCCAGGAAATAAGGATCCGAGACTACCTTCGTGACCTGTTCAAGAAAGAGGGGGTCCTTACAAGTAAAAAGACAGATTCTGCCGATGAAAAGGCAGTCTACAGCGACTACTATGAAATGAAGCTGCATGTAATGCGACTCATCCCTCACCGCGTACTGGCCATGCTCAGGGGGGAGAAGGAAGGAATCCTCAAGCTTTCCGTGGAGATTGAAAGGTATCCCATCAACGATATCCTCAAGCTTTTCGATGCCGATCATAACCTTGCTTACTTTAACGAAGTCGAGAAGGCTGCAGAAGACTCCTTTGAAAGGCTCCTGAATCCTTCGATAGAAAGAGAAATCAGGGGAGAAGTGACAGAAGCTGCTCACAAGAGGGCGATAGAGGTCTTCTCCAAAAACCTTCGTAACCTTTTGATGCAGGCCCCCCTTGGTGAGAAAGTTGTCATGGGAATCGATCCAGGCTACAGGACTGGCTGTAAGTTCGCCGTGATAGGAAAAGATGGAGCGGTTCTTTACTACGACGTTATCTACCCCACACCCCCGAAGAACGATTACAGGGGTGCATCAATGAAAATCACGACAGCTGTGCAACAGCTCAATATAGAACTTATTGCTATTGGCAACGGCACAGGCTCCAGGGAAACAGAGCAGTTCGTCGCAAGAGTCATCAAAGAACAGAAGCTGAAATGCAAGTTTCTTCTTGTTACTGAAGCCGGGGCTTCTGTCTATTCGGCTTCGAAAGTAGCCATTCAGGAGTTTCCGGAGCTTGATGTAACCACACGTGGAGCCATATCTATTGCACGCAGGGTCCAGGACCCTCTTGCCGAATATGTGAAGATCCCCCCGGAATCAATCGGGGTTGGTATGTACCAGCATGACGTTCCCCAGTCAGATCTGAAAAAGGCCCTGGACAGAGAGGTTGAATCTGTCGTCAACCTTGTTGGGGTGAATCTCAATACTGCAAGCGAACACCTTCTGAAATACATCTCCGGACTAAACACAAAGAGTGCGAAGAACATCGTCGAACACAGGAGCGGAAACGGGGGTTTCTCGAGGCGTGATGAGCTGCTGAAGATAAACGGGATCGGCCCGAAAGCATTTGAACAGGCAGCGGGTTTTTGCAGGATCATCAATGGGAGGAATCCTCTCGATTCTACAATAATCCATCCTGAGTCATATGATGCTGCCAGGCTGATTATTAGATCAGCGGACTTGAATGTTGACGACCTCGCTACTGACAGAGAGATATTCTCATCCGTGCTGAAGAAGCATGACTGGCACCGTTTTGCACAAGATAATTCGTTGAACCCGATTACTGTCAATGACATTGTGCAGGCTCTGTGTAAACCGACCCTTGACCCAAGAGAAGAATTACCCAGGCCATTGCTCAGAGAAGATATTCTGACGGTTGACCAGCTTCAACCGGGTACAGAACTCGAGGGAACTGTCAGAAACGTGGTTGATTTCGGTGCTTTTGTGGATATTGGTGTAGGTCAGGACGGTCTGCTCCACAAGAGCAAAATGGGCAAGAAAGTGAGAGATCCTCTCGAAGTTGTTGCGGTTGGAGACATTATTAGGGTGAGAATTGTTACGGTCGAACCAGAGAGAGGAAGAATCGCACTCGAACTACTCGAAACGTTGTAATTATAGTTGACAGTGGTGTGTAGCTTACGAGATTACGGGCAACTTGCTCAATGACGGAAACGGGTTAGCCGTAGTATATGAATCATGACACAAATTGTGGTAACATATCATACGCCGTAGTCATTCGATAGGGAATTGATTATTATATGCGATCTGAGGACCCAGGAGGGGTCATATGGGTTATGTAAGACCCAAATCTGAGCAACTTGAGAACCTTCAGTCAAGAAGAGCAGGCTTGTCTTTGACTGAATTGCTGGTAGTGATGGCGATATCAAGTATTGTGCTTTTTACAGTGACAATGATATCGACATTGTCGTTGAGGTCAGCTGCTCTAACAAACGCTTCGATGGCAATAGATGAAGAGGTCACAAAGCTTCACACATCTATCAGATCGATTGTGTCGAGGCAGTGGACAGTTCTGAAAGAAGTGCAGGGTATAGAAGGAGACGATCAGATAATTGATGGAACTACGATTATTCTCTGGAGCAATATTCCGTCTCCTGATCCACCTGGTTGGAGTACCAGAGAGTCACGCATTGAATTCGATGAAAGTAACAAGCAACTGATCCACAGATTCGAAGTAGATACGGAAGGTGAAGAGAAAGAGTTCGTGACGAATGTCTTGGTGAAGTATCTTGATAGTATTGCGTTTTCAATAGAACCAGAAGCTTATATGAAATACAGGGCAGAGCTTTCTTACCCCTCATCCAATAATCCCGATAGACCTATTGTTCAAAGGGTTGTTGAAGGGGTGGTGAGGTTCTATTAAGAAAGGATTTACGCTTGTTGAAACGCTCATTGTCCTGGTCATCGTTGCAGGTTTCTTGTCTCTTGGTCTGATATTGGTGCTTGAGTATCGGAGAATGTCTACTCAAACCATGCGGGCCTCAGAAGTGTCAGCAGTAACAAATCTGATATCTGGGTTTGTTCGAAGGGACGAACTCTTGAGAGAAAGCATCAGAAAGAATCAGGTGGAAGACTATCTGCAAGGCAATGAACAGAATAGCGGACTAATAGACACGCTAAATGGGCATATTGAGTTATCAGGATTTGAAGAGTCTGAAGTACTGGCAATAAGTGTTGAGAAAATCAAAAATGACGAAGAACTGTACAGAATTGAAGTGGTTATTAGAGATCACAAGACAAATAGAGAGGAGCGATCATATGTTGTTGTCTCCTTGCACTAGAAGAAGAACTAAAAGAAAAGTCGGGTCGGTACTTCCACTGACAATGATCATAATCGCATTCGGAACACTTATGCTGTTTGCTGCAGGAAGTCAGCTCTCTAGAAGTACCAATCATCTAGCCAGCTTCAAAGCCATAGCCAAGTATCAGGTTATTGCATCAAATGCAGTCGAGATTGCTGCGTACAAGTTCATAAATGGCAACAATCTTGAGATGAACGATACCTGGAGTGGAGTGGTTGACTTCAAGGCTCACGTAAGCAATCGTGGAGGTGCCGAAGGCACAGACTGGGCATACTTTCTTAGCGGTGTGAATGGGAGTACACACTGCAGAGTTGTCGATCTCACCAGTCTTACCTCTGATAGCGGATTGGGAGGTGATTCGGTAGCTGTTGAGGCATATGTTTACAAGATAGGATCCAGATATCTGGTTATCGCCTCTGCTGGAAGCGGCGGGATAAAGAGATATTCTGCTGGACTGGTTGCCGGTCAGACAGGAGGAGAGGCACAAGCCGCACTCAGATTAGAGTCTCTCGAGAGAGTTTTGACGGTTATGAATGCAAAGAATCCTAGTGGAAATAGGATTACTGGCGATTTCATCTTTGGTGACGTAATCATTCTTGATGATGTCTCATTGTACTACACTGATGGAAGTGTCCCCAACACTATAATCAGTGGGTCCTTGTCTGCTGGAGGAATAACTGTTGGTGGGTCACTAAACATTGATGATATTCTTAATGGTTTTCCTGGTTGGTTCAATGAACTGACTCCTGAGCAGATCAATGAACTATCGGCTCTCTGGCGTCAGGAGTATGATGAACTACTTCCTGAAGGCACTGAGATAGTGTCTCTCGTTCTAAATGAGAATCGTAGTTTCACACAGGAAGACTCCAATAGCGGTGTGTTGTATGTCATAGATCCTCCCTCCCCTCTGGGATCTAACCAGAAGTCGATATTCGAGGCCGCCTTTGACGATAACGGCTTTGAGATAACGCATCTGATACTAGAGGAGCAGAACAACAAGAAATGGGAGACTGTGGACAATAAGAAGTTCACCTTTCCCGCTCCAACAGCCCCAAATACCCTCAATATTCAGATCAACGGGAATGTCGAATTTGTAGGCAAACAAGTTGGAAGCAGCAATAATACTCACAAGATCGATGTCATTAACGGCAAGTACAATATCTCTGTCTTGGGAGATGTGGAACTGTCCTCAAATATGGTCTACTCAGAGCTGCAAACACACATAAACAACGGGAATGGCAATTCACCTGTTGGAAACAAGACAAAGGATGCTGCCACTGACACAATAAATGGAATGATAGAAGCACTCCAGGGGAGTTCTTCCTGGCTGAACCTGGCTGCAATTGGAGGAGACATAAGGAGTAACATGTCAAACTCCTCTCATGGCAATCAAACGATCTCTGCTTCCCTTTATGCTTTCAAGGAGAATGGTGTTGGAGGAAATGTGTTGTTTCCGGATGTGAGTGATATCCCTGGCGGGCAGACTCCTCAGTTCTACTTACTAGGCGGAGTAACTGCTTCCGGGCTCGGTGATACTACTGACCTTGACTCTATTGTTATTGTTGCTTTACCCAGAGACAGCTCAGGCGAGATAGGCGTAACGACTTCAAGATTGGCTCTTTATGGAATGCAAAGCTGGTAGCCTAAGCCCTTTACTGACAGGCAGTCGAGGAACATTTGGAGCAACTTGAAACGGCAGGAAATCTCATTTCTACTTAACTGTCGAGATTGACAGAAATGTCTTTCAAAACTTTTTTTGATGTGATGTCAGAAGAAGCCTTGGATACTCTACTCATTTTGCTCTGTCAGTTCTCCTGATTCGCGCCTTCCTGAACCAGAACACGTACAGGATACCAAGATAGATTCCCAGGGCCAGGAATGCCAGCACATAATAGATAGGCTGTTCGAGTGTGTAACCCAGCACGGGCAGGTTGATTATCATAAGCAGCGGTATGCCCAGAAATAGTGCCAATCCACTTCCGACGACAAGATCTTCCGCAGTTCCAGACTCGAATCCGGGGTCGACTTCCCTGAGCAATGCGATTCCTGTAGAGAGTGTTCCCGTGTGTGTGCCAAACATCCCCACGATATGTTCAAGCACCGCTTTGCTGTAGATACGCTTGCTTATCCAGATGGAGTAACCCGCGGTGAGGAACCCTCCAACTGTTGTAAGAATGAGAATAGGAATGAGGTACTCCCCGATAATCTGCACAGAAATCGCTGCAATCGAAGCGGCAACCATGTAGTCGAATGCTCCTCCCCCGATTCTCTGCAGGAGGAAATCATTCAGATACTCGATCTCATACTTCTCTGGCTTTCGTATCTTGTTGTAGATTCCTCTGAGAAGGAAAGCAAAGAGCACACCAACCACGAAGTGGAAGCCCCAAAGCACCTGCGCGAATGTCTCTCCGAATGTTCCAAACTGCCCTATGAATCCAGTGAATACCCTCAAAAACAGGTAGGTGACCAGGTAAACAACACCGATTGCAAAGAGCTGTATGGTGAAGCCATCGATGTCGGAGAACTCGAAGTCCTTCACAATAACTTCAACGCGTTTACGAATCTTTGGCCTCTCAAAGGGTATTCCGACCTGTTTCTTCTTTCTCACCATTATGTTGAGAAGAATGATCCCTCCAAAGGCAGCCCAGATGAAGCCAAATGCTGCAATGGTTAGTCCTATCATGCCGCCGTTGGTAAATCCGAGGGCCTCCCATTGTGTGCCCATGGAATATGCCTGGCCGGGTCCCTGTGCAAATCCAAGAGGAAGCAGGAATCCAAATGGAGGAAAGATGTCTTTAAAGAACGTAGCGATGAGTATAAAGGTCAAACCGAATCCGACAATACCCTGGATAACATAAGAAGCGGCTATGAAAAACCCCGTGTTCACAGAAGACTTTGAGGTCATCGATGTTCTCTTCTTGAGTGCTATAGAGATAAAACCTATTGCCATCAGGTGATACACGAGCATTCCAAGGCGGTCGTACGAGAAAGGGATTATCCTCAGAACACTTGGCCCCAACACAAGTCCAATGAAGCCAGCAATAACAGCGTTGGGTATCAGGAAGTTGTTGATAGGCTTGATAAGTCTCTTCAGAAGGGACGCGCCGGCAAGGATAAGTGAAAGAAAGACAAAATCAAGTATAAACTGCCATTCCATCTCCATCTAATCATCTCCAGTCCAAAGGCTAGGTATATTCTAACG
>CAZSXB010000081.1:0-8069 GCA_964611155.1 uncultured Thermotogaceae bacterium | reverse complement strand
CCAGGGGCCTGCACAAACTCATGCACCATCACACCGGAGATGTCACTAACTTCTGCCAGTCCATCGGAGCGCATTTCAAAGACAGCGATCTCATCGGCAGGTCCAAAACGATTCTTGAGAGTTCTTATGAACCTCAGACCATGACCGGTGTCTTCGAAAGACAACACTGTGTCTGCAAGGTGTTCGATTAATTTGGGACCAGCGATAAGGCCTTCCTTTGTTATATGTCCGATAAGCAGTGAAGGGATTTCATCTCTTTTCGATCTGGAGATTACCAGATTAGCAGATTCCCTGACCTGGGTTACACTGCCAGGTAACGAGGCTACGTCTGATAGCCTGACGGTCTGCAGGGAATCAAGAACAATCAGACCATACTCTGCCAGATCTGCAGAGCTCAAATAATCGATGTTTGAGGAGGCGGCGACATGTATATGGCCGCCATTACGTAACCCAAGGCGGTCTGCCCTGAGCTTTATCTGACGAGCAGATTCCTCGCCGGTTACATACAGTACGTTCTTTCCCTTGGATGCTACGTGTGAAGCTATTTGAAGCACGCAAGTCGACTTCCCTACACCGGGTTCTCCGCTGAACAGGATTGAGCTTCCTCCGACAATGCCGCCTCCGAGTGCCCGGTCAAGCTCTGGGAAACCTGTTGACATTCTTTCCTTGTCAGAGGTATCTATGTCGCTCAGCGGAAGAAAAACGCCCTGAGCTATTTGCTCAGGGGCGTCAGTAGAAGAAATCTCTTTGGCAGAATCCCAGGTATCACAGACCGGGCATTTTCCAAACCAGGCGGGCGCATCATAACCACATACGTCACAGACGTACCCCTTTTTCTTGCGCGTCATGTTGTGGCTTTTACTCTTGCTGCCCTATCGCACTCCTTGTTGAAAACGAGGGCCTCTTTCTCCACACCCACGATTATCAAATCACCCTCAGTAAACTTTCCCTTGAGGAGCTCTTCTGATAGGGGATCTTCGATATGCGACTGTATCGCTCTCTTAAGAGGACGGGCTCCGTACACAGGATCGAATCCTTTTTCAAGCAAGAATTCGACGGCTTCTGGGGAAAGACGTATCTCAAGTTCACGTTCCGCAAGACGTTTTCTCACGTCTCTCATAAGAATGTCGATTATCTGGGTTATGTGATCCCTTGCAAGCTGATGGAAGACAACTGTTTCATCGAGCCTGTTAAGAAACTCAGGTCTAAAAGTTTTCTTGACGATCTCAAGAACAGATGATTTCATTGACTCATACTGTTTCTCTTCCTCTGTGGAAGATTCGACGAAACCCAGCGATGTCTTTGTCTTGTTTATGAATTCGCCACCAAGATTGCTGGTCATTATCACTATCGTATTGCGAAAGTCCACATGTCTTCCCTGGGAATCGGTAAGTTTCCC
This sequence comes from uncultured Thermotogaceae bacterium, assembly GCA_964611155.1. Lineage (GTDB taxonomy): Bacteria > Thermotogota > Thermotogae > Petrotogales > Kosmotogaceae > UBA9910. The sequence goes on along the minus strand of CAZSXB010000081.1, from coordinate 6,670 downwards.
GTCATCCATGATCTGAAGGAGGATATTGAATGTATCCGGGTGTGCCTTCTCTATTTCGTCGAAGAGAATAACGGAAAAGGGTCTCTTACGGATCGTCTCGGTGAGCGTTCCGCCTTCATCATAGCCAACATAGCCTGGGGGGGCACCGATTAATCTTGATACGGAGAATCGCTCCATGTATTCAGACATGTCAAAGCGAACAAGGGCCTTCTCTTCACCAAAGAGATACTCGGAAATCCCCTTTGCCAGTTCCGTCTTTCCGACGCCCGTGGGACCAAGAAACAGGAAAACTCCAATGGGTCTGCGAGGGTCTTTAAGCCCACTTCTGGCTCGTCTAATCGCGCGTGCCACAGCTGTAATCGCTTCATCCTGGCCTACGATTCTTTCATGGAGAGAGTTCTCAAGGCTGAGCAATTTCTCCGCATCCGTTTCTTCAAGCTTCCTCAGAGGAATTCCCGTCCATTTTGATACGATGTCGGCGGCTGCGTCCTCATTTACTTCAATAATCTCTGAATCCGCTTCACTTCGCCATACTCTGTACTTCTCCCTGTAGGCATTCTGAAGATTACGCTCTTTCTCCTTAAGAAGTGCAGCTTTCTCATATTCCTGTGCAGCTGCGTACTCTTCGCGTTTTGCTCTGAGAGCCTCAAGGTTTTTTTGCATCTCCTTGAGAGAGTCCGGAATAGTCAACTTACTCAAACGAGCACGGGAACCTGCTTCATCAATGATGTCAATTGATTTGTCGGGAAGAAAACGGTCACTTATATACCTGTGAGAGAGGTTTACGGCAGCTTCCAGAGCCTCTTCCGTGTACTTCACTCTGTGATGAGTCTCATACTTGTGCCTGATACCTTTCAAAATCTCGAGAGCGTCTTCAACCGAAGGCTCAAGAACGTATATTTTCTGGAATCGCCGTTCAAGAGCAGCATCCTTCTCGACGTACTTTCTATATTCGTCAGGGGTTGTGGATCCAATACACCTGATTTCTCCACTCGCAAGCGAAGGCTTAAGAATATTGGCAGCGTCAACTGCACCTTCAGCTGACCCTGCACCAACTATTGTATGCAGCTCGTCAATAAACAGAATGATGTTAGGATTTGATTTAACAATGTGTATGAGCTTCTTCAAACGCTTTTCAAACTCGCCTCTGTACTTGGTACCCGCTATCAGGGAAGCAACGTCAAGCGCAAAAATCACTTTGTCCTTAAGTGTCTCAGGGGTTTCTCCGTCCACAATGAGCTGAGAAAGCCCTTCCACGATAGCTGTCTTGCCAACACCCGGATCACCGATTAGCACAGGGTTGTTTTTCTTCCTTCTGGAGAGGACCTCCATAAGTCGTTGACGTTCTATCTCTCTGCCAACTATCGGATCGAGCTTGCCGTCCCTTGCGAGTGCTGTGAGATCAGTTCCGAAGCCTTCAAGCTGCTTCATTGCTGCACCTAGCTGGGACTGTTGAGGTTTCGCGGTAGTTGTCTGGCTTTTTTCGGAGGAGTCTTCCCAGTCGCCGGTAAGGTTTTCAATAACTTCTCGTCTCATCTGCGAAAGATTAATGCCAAAGTGCTTCAAAATGTGAGCAGCAATACCTTCTCCTTCTCGAACAATTCCAAGCATTATATGTTCAACATCAATCTTTTCCTGACCGAGCATCTTTGACTCGTCATTGGCCAGTTCGATTACGCGCCTTGCCCTTGGTGTCATCTGCGGTGCACCAACCACAGACTGATGCACGTTCGTTCCGACCATCGCTGTGACTTCTCGGGACACACGATCGTAATCTACTGAGTGTTGCTTAAGCACATCAGCTACGATACCGCTGTCGATTTTCAAAACAGCGAGGAGCAGGTGTTCTGTGCCAACGTAAGGATGACCGAGGTTTCTTGCCTCATCCTGGGCAGTGACGAAAACCTGCGCAGCGCCTTCAGAGAACTTGTCAAAATACATCATAATTCACCTCCGGTAGCGGAGATCACTTCACCGGATGGTTGAGAAAAACACTCCGTATCTCATCCTGGATACTTTCAATATCTCGAGTCCCATCGATAATGTGAAACCTGCTTTCATCTTCTTCTTTCAGCTTCAAGTAACCCCGCCTGACTCTTTCGAAGAAGTCGCTACCTTCTGTTTCTATTCTATCACTTTTCATTTCTTTCCTCATGCGGTTTATTGCCTCGTTAACCGGAATGTCGATAAAAAAAGTCAAATCAGGAATCAGCTTGCTGACTGCGAAACTACTTATCTGTTTGACCATTTCTATGTCCAGCCCTCTGCCATATCCCTGATATGCGAGAGATGAATCCGAATATCTGTCTGCTACAACTATGTAGCCCCTATCCAGATTCGGCAAAATCACTTCTCTGGTCAACTGTGCTCTTGCCGCCGAGAACAGTAGGAACTCCGTTTCTCCAGACATAGTGTGGTTTCGATGGAGAAGAATTTGCCTGATCTCTTCACCAGCATTTGTTCCTCCAGGCTCTCTAACGAAGATGTAGTTCCTGTTAGATAGACTCAGATACTCGGCAAATAGTTTGGCCTGAGTTGACTTTCCGGACGCATCGATCCCTTCGAATGTTATGAACACTTATCATGACCTCTTTTCAGTATTATCGGCGGACCAATGACTATCTCGCTGGACGAGTTCTTCCTTCCCGAAAGCAGAACTAACTGTGCCTGTCTATCCACGCGACCGTGAGCAAATCGCATCAGGTGAATACCGAGTCTGTGTTCCGAAAAACTGTGGACCCATCTCGCCAGATCTCTGGGATGGAGTGCGAAAAAGAAAGAGCCGCGGTTTTTCAGTAGCCACTCACATGCCGACAAGAAAGATCTTACCGTACTGGTGTCAGCCCTGCGCCAGAGATTTCTCTCGGGTGAACGCGACTTGAGTCCCTCATGAAGATAATGAGGGGGATTGCATACCACTAAATCACATGTTCCGACAGGCAGGCGTTCTTTCACATCAGATACGCTACATCTTACAATCTCAATCATTGAATCCAGTTCATTCCTGGTTACATTCTCTTGTGCTACCTTACAGAGGCTTTCATCAATCTCAATTGCACTCAGCATTATCTGATATTTGTGTGCCAGATGCATTGAAATCGCTGCACTTCCCGCGCCGAGCTCCGCGCCTCTTGAGCTACCTGCAGGAGGTCTGCAGAACCAGGCAAGGAGGACAGTAGCATGGTTAAGACGTGCCCTTTCTTCCGTCTGATCTAGGTTAATCCGGTCGAAAACCCTGTCGTTGAATTCTTCGAAATGCATTTCACTTGAAAGCTGCGGCAATTGAAGTTCTGTCAGCCACTATTCGGAAGCTGTCCAGTGCGTCCTCACTGAAGACGAACTTTGAGAAATTGGCCAGACTCACTTGAGATTCGTCCACCATAATCCTCGGATTCTCGATCTGAACGGAACTTCCAGAAAAGATTCTGAACGCTCCTACTGATAGCGAGCATTTCGCCATCAACACAGCGCTGAAACGCTCTGTAGCTACTAATCGAGCTTCTATCGAAGAATCAAGGAACCTCAACTTACTCTGCTCAATCACGATTTCATCAGAACTTATGTCAGAGCGGCTTATAGAGATAAATGCAGAGTGCGAGAGTGTAACTGTCTCGGCGTTTACGATGGAACCGTCAACGAAGACTTCATCTGCGTTATTGATGAAAAAACTACCGGAAATCTTGCTAGAATAGATCTGCACACTCCTTGCGCCATCGATTCTCAGGCCATCAGACAAAACGCAGTTTTCAAGAACGACGATATTTGCTCCTCTTACCACAAGGCGAGTCCTGGAGAAATCCACACCTCTGGCGATTATCGATCCTCCCTGCGTGACAGAGATCGTTCCCATGACAGATGGTGAGTTTATTGATACCCTGTTCTGCCTTCCATCAATGTCCAGAACACCACTGACGATCAGGTTATTTCCCCGGGGGAAAACGAGCTCAACGCCAGGCTCGATCCTCACTACGGTTCCCTGCCAGACTGTAAGGTTACCTACAAGTCGAAAAGTGTTTCCTGTGCTAAGCAGCGCATCGCTTCCCATAAACGATACAACGTTTTCTGCAGTGAAGCGTCTGAACTGACTCTCTTTTGCGAAGACAGGTATCGATGGTATGAAAAGACTCTCAGGACTGCTAGCATGAAGTCTGTAGAAGTCGCCGCGTTCAGACATTCCTTCTCGGGGAATCACGACTGAAGAAACGCCCTGTTGTGGCACGATATGATTTATCCATGCACCATTCCAGAACCGTTGAAGCTTTATTGAAGCATCCTCAAATTGCCATATAGCACGTCTGAAGGTCCCTTCCTCGATCAGCAGCTCAGGGACTTCGGGTGAAGGAGTTTTCGTTACGTAGACAGGGGTGGTCTTGTTTGTCATATTACCAGATGAGTCAATAACAGATACGACGACGAAGTGACTTCCTTCGGGAAGCTCCACCTCAGGATAAAGAACGCCCTCATTGAAGTAGAATCTGTAATCCCCGGAACTCGCAATTACCTCCAGGTCTTCAGGCTGATCCCAGTCGTCTGACAGTTCAACCTGAATGACATCGCCCACGTAAGGCTTGGGAACTTTGAGTGAGACATCAGGCGGACTGTCTATACTGAGATCGAGGATCTCCTCAACCGGGTCTGAGGGGGAACCATCCTGCCTAACCGACCATGCCGTTATGGTTATTTCCTCCCCCTGCGTGACTTCATATGAGAATCGACCATTCTGGCTGAAATACTCTGACCCAGCGATGTCGATTACGTAACTGGTAATGGAATCATCTTTGCTGGTGAGTTGAACGTTCAGAGTTCCTGATTGGATGCTGAACTCGAGATCCGGTCTCTCAGGCTTATCGGAAAACGCTCTCACTTCTTTCTTGACAGGAGGAGAGACAAACCTGTTTTTCTCTACCAGCGTGAAGTATAGATCATACTTTCCGGCTTCAGTAAGATCGAAAGTAGGATCTGAACCGTCCAGAAGAGTCCCATCTGAAGTCGACTGGGGAACTCTCCCCACAGTTACCAGGAGAGAAGGGTTCCGTCCGCGCGAAGGAGTGAAATCATACACAACTCTTATGGTTGTCAGATCAGTTATGATCTCCTTGATTTCAAGAGACAGGTTGTCAGCTGGCCCGCAAGCTACCAGTGACAGAGCAATCATTGATATGATAACTATGCATTTTATCGAAATCACCTTCCATAGAGAGAATAGCACATAGGAAAGTGGGTTTCAGCAGTGTAATTCTAGAGGTGGTCAGCTCTGAGAACGCCTGCCTAAGGACCTGATGTCTGATCCCGAAGGCACCTGCAATACTCTGAGGCCAAATTCCGGAACTATAGCCAGCACATGATCGAAAATATCTGCCTGTATGTCTTCGTAAGGTATCCATGAAATGGTGTTGGTGAAAGCATAGATCTCGATCGGTATACCGAGTTCTCCCGGAGGGAGCTGCCTGACCATCATTATCATCTCTTTGTTAAGTCGAGGATGACTGCTAATATAGGCAGAAAGGTAAGCTCTAAAGGTGCCGAGGTTGGTGAGATGCCTGCCGTTAACCAGAGAACTTGTGTCAACCTTGTTCTCCTTGTTGTATTTTGTGATCTCTTCAATCTTTCTGTCTATGTAATTCGAAATATACTGTATCTTTCGGAACTCTGAGATCATCTTCTCGTCACAGAACTCCACCGAGGTTATGTCAATGTAGATAGACCGCTTTATACGTCTTCCCCCGGACCGCTGCATTCCCCTCCAGTTCTTGAAGGAATCTGAGATCAGTGCATATGATGGAACCGAGGTGACTGTCATGTCCCAGTTCTGTACCCGAACAGTGGTGAGGGAAATATCTATTACAGAACCATCTGCATCGTACTTGGGGATTTCCACCCAGTCACCCACATTGACCATATCATTGGTCGAAATGACAACGCTTGCTGTGAGGCCAAGCAAAGGGTCACGGAAGATTATGAGTAGAACGGCAGAGAGTACACCGAGTCCACTCAACACATACCATGGAGACCTGTCCATCAGTATCGAGACAATCAGAATTGCTCCAATCAGTGCGATGAAGAAGCGCGTCATCTGAATGAAGCCTTTGATCGGCTTTCCCTCAGCTGCTTTGAGTCTGTGATAGTATTCCGAAAAGGTGTCGACAGCGGAATCGATAATAAGGAATATGGCAACCACCAGATAAGAAGATGCCAGTCTGGTTACAGCTGCTTCAAAATCGACGAACGAGGAGGCAAACGCGGTTAAAACAATAGCAGAAGCAATGTGAGAAAATCGCTTCAGGTTTCGCTCCCTGAAAGCATACGTTGACATCTTTGGAGCTGCCTTCTGTGCTGCTTTTGAGAAGGGTACGAGGAAGACTCTGTACAGTACATATTTTGCCAAGAACGCCAGACCTACTGCCATTCCAGCGGTCAGGATGTTTGATAAGACCCTGGCAGAGAGTTCTCCAAAACCATAATCTACCATGATGCCAAAGAACCATTCGACCATCTAGATGCCCAACCCCCTTTCATATCCAGTGTTTGCTCTTTGAAGGAGCGTCTTCCATTCTTTGCAAACATGAACTCTCAATAACGGTGTCTATCAATAAAAAGAGCTACTTCATCTTCTTCCGGCATGGCGTTGGCCGCCCCGATACGTGTTGCAACAATTGCTGCACAGGCGTTT
>CAZSXB010000080.1:0-8070 GCA_964611155.1 uncultured Thermotogaceae bacterium | reverse complement strand
CAAAGAGGCTGCATTTTATCCCCATCTCTGAAAGACTCAGGGCGACCTCAGAGCCAGCCAGTCCCCCTCCAATAACCCTTATCTCCATTCATCAGGTCCTTCCTATCTTGTTTGTTCTGTAGTATCTATAGAGAGCTTCTTGCATGTAGCCGGCATACGGTGTGAACATTCTCATCCCCAGTTCAGTAACTGCTTTAGTTGTGCCCGTGATCCCAAAAAGATCCTTCATCATTCGAAGGATCCATACATCTGCAGGGAATGAATTCAGTTCGCCGTACGCAAAGAGAGACACACAACTGGCAATCTTGAAACCAATGCCGTAAACCCCCATCAGTGTATTCAACTTACCGTCAAGATCGATCTTCGTCATATTCGTGAAAAAGCGCTCATCTTCAAGGGATTGAACCAGGCGGTAGATCCATTGAGATCTGAACCCCAGGTTCAGCCTCTCCAGATCCTTCACCGAAAGAAGCTTCATTTGTTCAAGTCCTGGGAACAAGAAAAAAGCCTCTCCGTCCAGTACGACGCGATTCTCTGGAAAATACCGTGCCAGAGCTTCTACAGAGCGTTTTATGGCAGGGATGCTGTTCCTGGCAGAAATCATGTAAGCAATTGTTGTCTCAAAGGGATCCTGACGGAGAATTCTCAGTCCTTTGGCTTCTACCAGTGCTGCTTCGATGATCTGTCGGCAGCGGGGATCATAGTCTTTGCTGATCTCTATAAGATGAGAGTGTATTACATCAAGATCATCGTTCAGGCCAAGATAAGTTGAAAGCCCGTCTCGAAGATCCATTCCAATCAAAGCGGGAGAAGAGGAGATTGCTGTAATGACCCCATCTTTCTGGGAAAGCTTCAGTGCAGCGTTTCGCACGATGCCTTTCCAGCCGGCGTCGGACTTCTCCCATCTGAATGTTTGACCACAATCAAGCGTCACATCCAGATCAATTGGAACATCAGGAACGATATCCTGCCCGAACAAGTCTAGACCATCGACCTTTCCAAAACATGTTTGATGAGACGAAAAGAGTGATCCTCTCTGACCTCACCGTATATGATAACTATCAACGTCTCGCCTTCTATGAAGACAGGCAATGCGTAGACCATATCTTTTCCTATTGTGGTTGAACTCCTTGATCTGGTCGATTTCGCCAGGGCGATTATCAGTTCAGGGATTTCCGCTGGAAGCGGCGAACCGTAGGACCTCCCATTGGCATCTGCAAGACGCATCAGCAATCCAACGTCTTCTCCCAGGCTCTCTACCCTGGTAGCAATTGATTCCAGCTTGTCTCTGTTCAACTTGCCCACACCCTTTCCATAAAGAAGACTAGAACTCTATCATGTGTTTCATACCTTCCAATGTCTTCTCGCCTATACCTTTGACGTCGAGAAGACATTCAAGGTCAATGAAAGAACCATATTGTTCCCTGTGATCAACTATTGCAGAAGCGATCACCGGGCCAACCCCAGGAAGCTTTGTCAGCTCGTTTTTGTCCGCAGTGTTTATGTTAATTTTGCTACCCGATCCATGATTACACTCTACAGCATCAACAAAGAAGTAGCTCCGGATGTTTTTCAGCGTCGCTTCACCAATACCCGTTACTTCCAGGAGTCGCTCCAAGCAACAAAACGCTCCGTTCAGATCTCGAAATTCAGTAATGCTTGCCGCTTTCACCGGACCTATCCCTGGAACTGTCTCGAGTTCCTGTCTCGTTACCCTGTTCAGGTCAAACAAGGTTTCTGCAGAGCTATCGGGAGACGTGTCGGACTCGCCCAGGGTGATGAAGTCAGCAATCCCTTCCAGGGTCTTTTCACCTATTCCTGATACTCGAAGTATATCGCCAATCTTTGAGAAGGCACCGACTCTATCCCTCTCACGTATTATGGCATCTGCCTTGACCGGACCTATTCCAGGCAGCAGCACCAGTTCTTCCGCTGTAGCTCGATTAATATCTATGGGGAAGACGACTGATTGTCTCTCCTGATCGTTTGATGTGACCGTGCCGGCGCTTCTTCTGCTTACAGAAGAGACCACTATCCCCAGGAGGACAATAAACAGAAGAACACCAAGAACCTGCATTTCCCTTGCAGAGAACTTTCTCTTCATCTCAGCCTTCGAACATATCTCCCGGATATGTTCCATCCTGTTATGGTTTCTACTTCTCTTACATTGAGATTGTCTGAGTAGTCCCTCGCCGTGGCGCTGTCGGGGAAGGCTCCAAGCTGAACCGTGTAGAACACCCTGCCGTCCTCCGTAGGACTGCGATAAATGAACGCAGGATATCCTGATGATCTCAAGCGCGATACCTGTCCTGCCACACCCTCTAGAAAGGTATGAGTAACGAGTTGCACACCATAGGCAACCCTTGAGGAGAAGATCCCTTCAAGTGGTGACTCTCCAATGAAGAAAACCGCGTAGGCTTCTTCTAACCTGGTTATCAGATAGTTCCTTTCCTCCGCCTCAACACAAAGTTTGAAAGCGGTGAGTTCGTCTATCACTGATATGCCGAAGGGAGTTCCTTCTTCAAGGATTTCAATGGAGTAATCGATGAGTCTTCTGTAGTCAAAGCTCTCTATGAAGAAAGCTGGCCGTTCCTCCTCTGGAGTCTGAGGTCTGGGGACTTCTGTCTCTTCAATTGCGGGCAACACTCCTGCATTGACGCGATGCTCCAATTGAGGGATCTCTGCTGGGGAGGCAGTCAATCTTACCTCCTCAACAACCATTCTGAGACGATCGTTATCTGTCTTGACAACATATGCATACCCAGCAATCAGAAGCGTCATTACAGCCAGGCCAATGCAGGCAACTGAAAGCATCCTTACCATGTTTCTAAGGCTGGCGTCGTTCACGTGAAGCTCTCCATCCTTCCAGCAGGAGTGCCCCTTATTACTCTCTTGAACTCTCTCGAAGAAAACCTGTGATTCTGGGTCTTACCGTCGAGTGGATAAGTAAACTCAAGCATTTCACGCTGTCCTATGTAATCAGTCAGCGAACTCATGTCCATTCTGGAAGGCCATGCCTTGTTCCATATGGAAAGGATCAGTCCACTATATGCACGGGCTGTTCTCTCCGATATCAGGTCTAGCGTCGACGCCAACCAGATTTCCAGTAACGAGCCAAAAGCGAGAGCCACTGAGTAACTGACCTGCAATCTCAAAGAGCTCTGTATGGCATCCGCCATTGACTCGCCAACTACTCTACAACCCTTTTCCACACCGCTGACGTAAGCTTTCAGTGATGCCCAGATGATATCGCTCCAGGTATCCAGGTCAACCTGCCCATTGGCGGATACATTACGCAGGTAACTGAAAAGCCGTGTGTCAAAGCTCATAGAAACCAACATCGGTGCCAGAAGGTCGCTGATTCCATTTTTCGCGAGGAGTTCATAACTTGCTGAAGGAATAATGATCAGGCTAGCTGGCAGTCCAGATACTTCCAGTGTGTTTTTCACAAACTCGTAGTTGATTGCGAATTTACCTCCTATAGGAGGCATAGCTTGCGCAACGGGAGTGGTCGGAAAGAGTCTGAGCTCCTTGACCTGTGCATGAGTGGTGGCAGCAAAACTAACCATTTCCACAAGAGAGCCTCCTCCAATTCCACAGACATGGCGGCTCTCTTTTGTCTTGAACAACTGGTAGAGTTCGAACACATGGTCGATCGACTTAGCCTGTTCTCCCCCCTGTATGGTATGAAAGGGAATCGATAGTGTGCTTGCTATCTTTCTGGCAACACCGGAATCAACAACACAAGTAGCTTCCGGAAGAAGATCAGAGAAGTCATCAGCGATTTTGACTGTGCACTTTCTCTGTGTTGAGCTGCTGATGACAATGGATCTCATCCTACCCCTTCTTCTGCCAGTGCTTTCAGCATTTTGACAGCTCCAAGCACATCATCAAGGTCTACCATTTCATGAGGAGAGTGGACATACCTGGTAGGAACTGATACTGTACCAGCTCTGATACCTCTTCCTGTTAACTGGTATCCCATTGCATTGGTGCCGCCGTACAGTAGCACCTCGTACTGGAAGGGGATACTGTGGTCTTTTGCGACTTTTGTCATTCTGTCTACAAAGAAAGATGAGCTTATGCTTGCTCTATCCTTTATCTTTATGGTTGGGCCCTTACCCAACTTGAACTTCATTCTCTTGGATCCTTTCGGAGTATCCGGGCCCGCGGTAACATCGACAGCGACTGCGAGATCCGGCATTATGTCAAAAGCCGCTACGGACGCTCCGACCAGTCCGACTTCTTCCTGGGTGCTGAAGACAAAGTAGACGTCATCCTCTGGTTTGTCAAGCTCTTTGGCTACCTGGACCAGAATAGCGCAACCAATCCTGTCGTCCATTGACTTTGATATGAGTCGATTTCCCGCATCAACAAATCCGGGCTCATATGTTCCGAAAGTACCTATCGATACGAGCGCTTCGGCTTCTTCTTTGCTTCGGGCACCTATGTCGACAAATAGAACATCAAGATCCAGATTCTTTATGTTTTCAATGGTGTCTTTCATGGATTCAGCTTCCATTCCAGCCACGCCCGTGACTCCACCATCGAAAATAATCCTTGTACCCAGCATAATATAAGGGGAAACACCACCAACGGTTTCTACTCTCAGAAAACCATTATCGTCAATATGACTTACTACAAAACCAATCTCATCCATGTGGGCGTCCAGAAGAAGCTTCTTTCCTGAGCTGCCTTTTTTCACTGCTATAAGATTGCCCAGGTTATCTGTACGCATATCATCTACGTGTCCCTGCAGTTCTTTCTTGATCGCTTCAGTGATACTGTCTTCTCTACCACTGGGTGATCTGACATCTGTTAGTCGTCTTATGAGATCCTTCACCTGGAAAGCACCTTCCCTTCGCGCACGAGAGTTTTTGCTAGCAGAACTATGTTTTCAAAATCCTTGATATCTATCATACTCACGGGTGAGTGTATGTACCTTGAAGGAGTTGCTATGACTCCTGCCCTGAAGCCAGATGCGGTTCTGGCAATTCTTGCTGCATCTGTTCCCCCGACCAGTCTCGACTTGAACTGGAAGGGTATCTTATTCGACTTCGCGGTTTCCAGGATTGTCTCAAATATCCTTCTGTCAAGAACCAGGCCGCTATGAGCATAAGTCAGTACAGGACCCTGGCCAATTCTTGTTGACCATCTAGGTTCAGGTAACTCCGGGTTGTCTCCGGCCGTCGTTCCTTCAAATATGATTGAGGCATCTGGTTCGACCTGTCTGGCTGCCACACCACTACCGCGCAAACCGACTTCTTCCTGCACGACCCATGCAAAGTACACGTCATAACCAACAGGATTATCACAAAGCTCTTCAAGCACGCTTAACAGAACTTCACAGCCTGTTCGATCATCGAAAGCCTTCCCTATTGCACGGCCATCGACCTGCATGTATTCTGTTGAGAAGAAGACCGGGTCCCCCACCTTAACCGATTTCTTTGCCTCATCCTTCTTCGAAAACCCTGCATAGACAGAGAGTTGCTTCAGGTCTGGAGTTTTCAAAACGCTGGACTGCTCTTGCAGGTGGATTGCTTCGAAGCCTATCACTGCAGGTAGCATATCATTGCCGATATAAACCTTTTTGCCAATAAGCACTCTCGGATCGACCCCACCAACTGTATAGAAAGCTAAGGATCCATCATCATTGATCCTTTTCACAATCAGGCCAACTTCATCCATGTGTGCCATGAGGAGGAGCTTTCGATTATCACCGTCAGTACCCTTTTTCAGCGCAATCAAGTTACCCATGTTATCTATCCAGGAACTATCAGCTTTTCCTTTGATCTCTTCAGAGATGTATTCTGAGACCTTCTCTTCAAAACCCGAAATACCTGGAATCTCAGTTAGTATCTTAAGTCGCTCAAGCTTCATTCTCTGCACCTTCTTCCAGTCTGTTAAGGAAAGCTGCAAGCAGCTTTGAAGCTGCTTCAATATCACTGATCTGAACAACCTCAACAGGATTGTGCATGAACACCATCGGGATCTCCAGAAGCAGCGTCGGAATTCCTTTACCAGACATCTGAACTGCATCGGCATCAGTCCCAGAACGCCCGGGAGCCGCCCATACCTGGCACTCTGTGTTCATTTCCTTGGCTGTATTCTCAAGAAGCTTAACGTACTTCTTACTCACAATGATGCCACCGGAAGTTATCACCGGGCCTTTTCCAAGTTCAATATCCAGTTCCTTTGAGACGAGTGTTCCGTCCATAACTATTCCTACATCTGGTTGGATGGTTTCTGCAGCCGCTCTTGCACCCGAAGCGCCATCTTCCTCCTGACTGGTGAAAACAAAATACGTCTCAGGAAGCACAGAATATCGCTGCATTTCTTTGGCAGCAAGTATAGATACAGCACAGCATGCTCTGTCATCAAGAGTCTTTCCTATAACCTTTCCCTGTGTTCCAAATGCAGTGAAGTCAACCAAACCGAGGTCGCCTGGTTCGATCTTCTGGTAATCACTGTTAGCTGAAACATCCATGAATAGAGAATCATAATCAGGGACATCTCCCCTTGTGCTTGCCTTTTGTAGATGTGGAGCGAGCATCCCGATTATCCCCCACCGGATCGTTCCGTCCTTTGATCTTATTCTGATGCGTTGGGAGATCAGAACTTTGGGATCAATTCCACCCAGAGTGTCAAAACGCGCAAAACCCCTCTCATCAACAGAGGTGATAACAAGTCCGATCTCATCAAGATGTGTGAAGACAGCGACTTTCTTCTTACCTTTGTGAGGTGACCTTGCGATCAGATTGTTCATAGGATCTTTGGTGAACTCCTCTACATAAGGCTTAAGCCATTTCTTCACTACCTCTTGCGCGTCGTCTTCATATCCAACTGGTCCGTAGCTGTTCGAGAGTTCAATTAACAGGTCCTGTGTCTTCAACTTCTTCCCTCCTTAGACTCAAATCTTGCCTCTTCTGCTGGCTCAACGACGATTCTTCCCGTCCTTATGTGAGCGACTGACGGGACATCAAGCCTTGTGTAGTCCTGGGAGATCAGCCCACCGATTTGAATGAGTGGAGAATTGAGTTCAAGGGCCGCGATCACTGAAGAATCTCCTATAGAGTATCCTGCGCGCAAGACACCTCTTGCTGCACCGAAGACTATAACACTGCCCCCAGCAATGACTTCTGCACCAGGGTTTATGTTTCCGAAAATAATCACGTCAAAGTTGTGAACGACGATCTGTCCTGACCGCAGCGTTCTCTTGTGAACCTGGGCACCGCGGACTTCAGTGACTTTTTCTCTTACCAGATCGTATTTCTGTGCAGTTGCTTCATCCTGCACCCCTTTGCCGGCAACAAGAATGTCTTTGACCTTCAGCCCCATATCGCCAAGGAGTGATACGATCTTAACAATATCGTCGGGTTTGCTGGTATCCTGGGAAAGCATTAATGAAAGCTCATCACCTTCAGTGAAGAAGTCGTCTGCTTCACTGAACTTCGTCATTATCTCCTGTTTTAATGAATCGATAGTCTGATAGTTTTCAATTAGCAGTACAAGCCCTTTCTTCGTCATTCTGAAGTCAACTGCCACAGGATCACTCCCTTCATGGAAGATTCTAACACGAAAGCGTCAACTAACCTGAAGACAAGCGGGAAAGCGAAACCTCAGTTCAGCTCTCCGCTTGACCGCCCCACCTTTATAGTGTAATATATTCTACGGTGTCGCGCCCTCATCGTCTAGCGGTCTAGGACACTGGCCTTTCAAGCCGGCGGCCGGGGTTCAAATCCCCGTGGGGGCGCCAGAGGAGGAAACGTAGCTCAGTGGGAGAGCGCCTGCCTTACAAGCAGGAGGTCACAGGTTCAAACCCTGTCGTTTCCACCAAGTTGCTCCAGGGCGGCGAGGTAGCTCAGTAGGTAGAGCAGCGGACTGAAAATCCGTGTGTCGTCGGTTCGATTCCGTCCCTCGCCACCAGTGTTAACGACTACTTTGCAGTGGCGCCACGATTGCTAGAAGCAGACCTTATTCAAGCGTTACTGAGAGCAGAAAACAGCAAGAATGAGAACTGGGCGTTCAGCGCCCAGTTTTCTGTTGTTGATGAAGTGCTTATCTTGATAG
>CAZSXB010000079.1:0-8514 GCA_964611155.1 uncultured Thermotogaceae bacterium | reverse complement strand
GTTTTTGCGACAATATCAATATTATAACGTTATGTGGTGATTGTTCAACACAATCACTTGCTCTTGAGCAGACTATTCTCGATGAAGAGCGCCCAGGTAATCAGTGATTCTTCGAAAAATCGATCAGTAGATCAATACGAGAGAACGCAAGGCAAGTTACGGTGTCTGCTCCTCCATAGTAGATAGCCACCCTGCCTGTATCAGGATCCAAGAGCGCAGCACACGGAAAAACAACATTTGGAACGTCTCCAACTCTTTCATAGAGTTCTCTCGGATAGATAAGGTAATCGTTGCTTCTGTGCAAGACCTTCCATGGTCTTTCAAGATCGAGCAATGCAACACCGGCTCCATAGACAAAGCCGTTGCAAGACGTCCAGACACCGTGATATATCAGTAGCCAACCTTCACTTGTTTCGATTGGGACAGGGCCTGCTCCCACTTTTGTGCTCTGCCAGCCCTTTGCAGGAGACATGACATGTCTGTGATTTCCCCAGTACCTGAGGTCCGGACTTTCGCTGTAGAAGATATCTCCAAAAGGAGTGTGCCCGGTATCGCTGGGCCTGCTGAGCATTGCGTACCTGTTGTTGATCTTTCTTGGAAACAGAACCCCATTTCTGTTGTAAGGGAGAAAGGCGTTCTCCAGCTGGTGAAAGCGTTTGAAGTCCATTGTGTATGCCAACCCTATGGTCGGTCCGTGATAGCCGTTGCACCAGGTAACATAGTACCTGTCTTCAATCCACACCACCCTGGGATCATAACCGTAGACGAACTTGCCGATCTCCGGGTCAGCAGAATCAAAGCGGAAAGGATCCTGGGATATTTCCCAGGTTATTCCGTCATCACTGAATCCGGAATGCAATCGCATCGCAAGGCGGCGGTCATCACACCTGAAAACCCCCGCGAAACGATCATCGAACTGAACTACCGCACTGTTAAATATGCTGTTGGCAGATGCTACAAGATCCCTTGCGATTATTGGATTTTCTGAGTAACGCCACAGAGGCTCTGTGGATCCAGCGGGATGTTCTTCCCAGGGGATATTCGGTATAACCGGTCCTTTGGAACCTGATTGATCTGTGCGCTTTGCCGTCACGATGCTTACCTCCTCATTCAGTATGTATTCTGCTAAGGGGCATGACGGATTTTCTGACGACGAGCCTGGTAGGCAGTACGATGTTCCTGAAAACAACATGTTTGGAAGAACTCAGTCTCTCGATGAGGAGTTGTGCGGCCACCTTCCCCATTTCTTTCCGAGGCTGTGCAATTGTGGTCAAAGGGGGATAAGCATAAGGTGCAAAAGGCGAGTCGTCAAATCCTATGACAGAAACACATGCTGGGAGTTCCAGGCCAGCCTCGAAGAGAGCTTTTATTGCGCCCATAGCAACATAGTCGTTGACACAAAACACTGAAGAAAAGCTTATTCCCTCTTCTTTCAGGTGTTTCTTTATGCTAAGGTAACCATGCTCTGGATCAAAGCCCTGTATCTTGCCGAACACGATTTCGCTATCTTTGTGAGACTTGGAGAATCTTCTGAGTCCTCGCTCTCTATCAACAGAGGAGTAAACGTTTGCAGGTCCTCTTATGTAAAGGATCTTTCGATGACCGCTGTCGTAAAGGTAACGCACAGCTGAGTAGGCGCCTGATGCATTATCAATGTTGACTGAATCAACCTTCACTTCATCAACACTGTAATCAATTGCGACAACTGGTATGCCACTCTTAACAAAAGGCTCCATGTACTTCTCGCTACAGTGGAGAGTACAAACAAGAATGCCATCTACTTTCCTGTCAAAATACTCCTCAAGAACTTCTTCCTCTTTCTCAGGAAACCCTCTTGCCAATGAGAGCATTAAGTCGAATCCCCTGCTGAAGCAGAACTCTTCTGCTCCAGTGATGATATCAGAGTAGTGGTATCCTCTGAGATCAGGCACAAGCATCCCTATGGTTCTGAAGAGCTTTTTTCCCCGACCAGACAGTGTTCTGGGTCTGTATTCGAGTTCCTTTATGGCTTTCAGTACTTTCTTTCTGGTTTCATCCTGAACCTGGTTACTGCCGTTTGTAACTCTTGACACGGTTGCGATAGATACACCAGCTCTTTCTGCTACATCTTTAATGGTAACCATCACTGACCTCCATAGAACCCTCACCTGGCTTCTGCTGCTTCTGGCTCAGAAAACGACTAACGCTACGGGATCTGATGATCTCGCGGTACAGGTAAAGGCTTGGCCTAGGGACAAGCTCTCCAGTGACAGGATCCAGGCCCGCTAGTCCGAACTTCATGCTCATTCCAAGTGCCCATTCATAATTGTCCGTGAGAGACCAGTGTAAATAACCTCTCAAGTCAACTCCTTCATCAAGAAGTCTTTCTATGACATCAAAATGGGATGTCAGATATCTTGGTCTGTAGATATCGTGGGCATCTGCAACGCCGTTTTCAGTTATGAGAAGCGGGGTAGAGTATCTCCGGGATATTTCCGAAGCCATTCGATAAAGTCCTTCAGGATAGAACTCCCAGCCATTATCCGTAGAAAGGTTTCCCGATCTTGAACGGGAGCCTGGAGTACAGGAGTAGCCATAACCGTCAAGTATCTTCCATTTGACAGGACACTGGCTATCTCCTACGATACCTGGAACCGTTTCTACCACGTTCCTCGAATAATAATTTATGCCCAGGAAGTCGCTCTCGCTCAAGAAAGAATCAAGAGGATTCCAGTTGAGAAGATCCATTGCCCTCTCCTTCGAGCTGTCGCCATCGAGCCAGACGGTTGCGTAGAGCATACCAACAGGTTTTGCTGATATCTTCTTGATTTCGCGGTAAGCAAGACGATGAGCATCGACCTGGTTCTCAAGAGCGGAATTCCACAGGTCAGGCGCAATGATTGAAGGTGGAAAACCAGACTCTCTTGAGAAGTATCCAAGCATGGCAACAATGTTTGGCTCATTCAGAGTAGACCAGAAGTCTACGAGATCATCGAAACACTCGGCAGCGAACGAAGCATATTTGCTGAACTCGTTCGCGGTTCTTTTGTCAAGCCATCCTGAGCATGATAGGTCGAGTCTTCTGTTGACTGCGACGGGATCATGGCACCAAATGGGGAGGGTGAAATGATTCAGGTTTACCATGAGTTTCATGCCCCGTTGTTTGATGTCTGACATAATTGATCTGTAGTGATCAACTGCATTCATGTCACAGACTTTTCTCAGCGATTTTCCATCGACATCAAAGGTGGGCTTCGGGAAAATACGGGACCACTCAACTCCTATCCTGAGACTATTCATGCCTGCTTCTTCTGCCAGATCATGAAAAGCGTTGAAGTTCCTCCAGTAACCGGGACCGTCTTCAGGAAGATCCCCACTAACAACACCCGTAAGGATATTCATCTCATCATGTACCCATCTAAACCAATCAGTGTTTTCGTCAATGATTTCGCGGTCTCCTCCCATTTCAAACTGAAATCCGGAAAGAGATGCGCCAAACAGGAACTCTTCTGGTATCATTCTAATCATCTCCTGGCACATGTGGTGTAATGATCTTCTTCTACTTCCGTTAACACCATTTGTTTGCACCGCTCATCACCAAACGGGCATCTATCATAGTACTTACACCTTTCTTGCAGTAACTCCTCGGAGCTTTCTTGAGTCTCTGCAAACTCTGCCTCGGATTCACCCCATTTCTTGTCTAGCCTGGGAACGGAGGTCAGGAGCATCCTCGTATAAGGGTGAATCGGGTTGTAGAAGACCCGTTCAGTGTCACCCATCTCAGCTATTGAACCCCTGTAAAGGATTACAACATAATCGCTAATGTAGTATCCCAGAGATAGATCGTGAGTAATGAACAAGATCGAAAGACCACGATCTTTGAGTTCTATCAGCAGGTTCAGAACATCAACTCTTGTCGAAGCATCCAGCATGCTGATTATTTCATCTGCAATCAGAATATCCACTTCCATCAGCAAAGCTCGAGCTATCAAGAGTCTTTGCAGCTGCCCGCCGCTGAGCTGGTGAGGAAATTTGTTGAGCACCTGCTCTGGAGCCAGCCCGACCGACTGAAGTGATGAGTTCACCTTTTCCCTCCAGTTCCTACTCTTCATGGACCCGAAATACTCGGCCCTGATAATGTCAAAAATCCTGTCAGCCTTAAAGATAGGGTTGTAAGTGCTGAAAGGATCCTGAAAGACCCCCTGCACGGACTTGTAATAGTTCTTCAGTGCCCTTCCTTTCAAAGCCGCGATATCCTTACCATCAAGCATTATCTGCCCGCTCGTTGTACTGATGAGTTTCAATATCATCCTGCCTATTGTACTCTTGCCGCTTCCGCTTTCGCCGATCAGGGAGATAACCTTTCCATGCTCCAGTTTGAAAGTCACACCCTCGACTGCAGTGAGTTTACCCCTGCCGAAAGCACCTGTTCGATAGACCTTCGTTACGTTCCTGAGCTCAACCATCGACTCTAACCTCCCGCCAGCAGGCAACCTGATGCTGCTCAGATATTTTCTCCAGCGGTGGTTCTTCGTCACACTTATCAAATCGGACAGGACAGCGCTCTTTGAAGCGACAACCCGGAAGAGGGTTGAGAAGACTCGGAGGTCGTCCCTTGATCCCCGCCAGTCTCCTGTCTGTGTACTTCACGCCGACGTCTGGAAGAGAGGATATCAGCAGCCTGGTGTATGGGTGAAGCGGCTCTCTCGTAATAGATTCTGTGGAGGCAATCTCTACGATCTTCCCTGCATACATGATCAATATGCTGTCAGCGATCTGGTAGAGTATTGAGATATCGTGGGTTACGAACACCACGCTCTTTACAAGGTTGTTGTCTCTGAACTGAACAAGCATTTTCGCAACTGCTTTCTGTGTTGAAACATCGAGTGCTGAAGTGATCTCATCTGCCAGCAGGAGTGATGGATT
Source organism: uncultured Thermotogaceae bacterium (assembly GCA_964611155.1). Lineage (GTDB taxonomy): Bacteria > Thermotogota > Thermotogae > Petrotogales > Kosmotogaceae > UBA9910. Next base: position 3,609 of record CAZSXB010000079.1, on the reverse strand, counting down.
AAGAAGCGTGGCGATGACCATTACTGTGCGCTGACGCATTCCTCCAGAAAGTTCAAATGGGTACATCTTCATAACTGACCTATCCAGGTTAACCAGTTTCAGGCGTCTGTCGAGTTCTTTACTAACTCTTGCGATTGACATTCCCCTTGACTCAAGAAGCTCCGCTATCATCCTTCCTATTTTTCTTGTTGGGTTTAGAGCGTTCATGGCGTACTGGGGAATTATCGAGACCTTCGTGTATCTAAACCTGTTCATTTTCTTGAAATCCGATAGTGGAAGGGTTTCTCCGTCTAGCTCAACCTGACCGCCTACATGCTTCATGGGAGGCTTCAGCAGAACAAGAGAGTTGCTGAAAGTTGATTTGCCGCACCCTGATTCTCCAGCCATGCCGAGGATCTCGTGCTCCTTGATGTCGAAACTGACATTGTCTACTGCCTGCACTTGCCCACGTAGTGTCTGATAATATACCTTCAGGCTCTTGACGGATACAGCCATCAGATCACATCTCCCGAAGCTTTGGATTGAAGACTTCATCAAGCCCGGTATTCATAAAATAGAGAGCACTCACAATTGCAGCAATTATCATCCCTGGGGGTAATGCCCACCACCACATTCCCAAGGGAATCGCACTCCATAGGACTGCATTCTGCATCATAAGCCCTAAAGATATCCCTTCACTCGGGCCAAGTCCAATGAAATCGAGAGTCGCAGCTGCAAGAATGGCCCCCCCAAACTGCAGAATCAGCGCCATAAAAAGATATGACAGCATATTCGGGGCAATCTCCTGTGTGATTATCTTCATAGAACTCATGCCGCTCATTCTGGCCAGGTCGACAAATTCTCTCGATTTCAGCGAGAATGTTTGTGCCCTTACCGCCCTTGCAGTCCAGGGCCATGCAATACATCCAATAATAATGCTCTGTGCAACAACTCCTCGGTACGGAAGATACGCAGCAATGATAATCAGCAGGGCAAGCGTAGGGATGACGGTTACGATATTCGTCAGCATGTTGAGGACTTCGTCAACGATCCCACCTCTGTATCCCGCAATGAAACCAACAAACAGTCCAATTAGCGTTGCAAGACCTCCTCCAACAGCACCTACGATGAAGGTTGCCCTTAATCCGTAAACGACCTGGGTAAAGACATCCTGACCAAAGAATGTAGTGCCCAGCCAGTGATCTCCAGAGGGACGAGCAAAGGCGGGGCCAGTATACTCGTTCGGATCGTAATCGGTTAGAAAAGGGCCAACAATCATGACTGCAAGGAAGAAGAGCACGATACCCAGGCCAATTCTCATCCGTGTGTTTTTGAGAGCAAAGAAGAGAAACTCGTTCTTCTTCATGCCGTCTCACCACCCATCCCATGGCGAACCCTGGGATCTACAATGACATATATCACGTCAATAACGAAATTCGCAATAAGCACGCCAATTACTATGAACAGAAAGCATCCCTGAATCAGAAAATAGTCATTGTTCATGACCGCTTGAAGCAACAGATAACCGATTCCCGGATAAGAAAAGACAACTTGCGTTCCAACGGCCCCTGCAACGATCACGCCCAGCTGGAGTGCAAGTCCTGTTATCTGAGGAAGCATTGCGTTTCTGAAGGCGTACTTTCTGATCAGTTTTCTGGGTGCGCCGAGTGCTTCCATGTATCTGGAGTAGTCTGCTTCAAGTTCATATATGATCATGTTACGCATACCTATGGCCCAGCCCCCCAGCTGTACAATGAACAACGAGAGAAATGGTAGAAACCAGTGCCTGAGGTAATTAAGGATGAAACCGACTGAAAAGCTTGGTGAGATAGCAAAGCTGTAGGCTCCTGCTATGGGAAAGATCTTAAGCACCACCCCAAAAACATACGCAAGCAGAATCGCTAACCACATATAGGGCGTCGCAGTGAAGACGTACCAGATCGGCAAGGCTATTCCGTCAAGACGTTTACGACGTGCAGCGAAAGCGCCGAACTTGTTGCCGACAATCCAGCTACAGACGATCGCAGGAATGAGCAACCCCAGGTCAAAGGGTATTGAATCACGGATCACCTGAGTCACAGGCTTGGGCGAAAGGTATATGCTAGTTCCTAAGTCTCCCCTAAAGAGAGAAGTCCAGAAACTCAGATACTGCCTCCAGGCGGGCTGATCGAGTCCGTAGATCCTGGCGAAATATTCAGCTACCTTGTCCGCGGCTTCTGCTCTCAGTGCGGCTCGACCAATCAGTGTCCTGATTGGATCTCCGGGCATCAGCCTTGGGATCATCCAGTTGATAGTTACTGCCATGAAAAAGGTGAGAAGGTAGATAAATAGCTTCCTTCGAAAATATCGGCCCACTGTGTTTCCTCCTTTGGGGGAAACAAGGGCCCGCTGTCGCGGGCCCCCCTTTGAATCTTACTGTCTTGATTTCAGATCGGTCAACATTAGCAGACCGCCTTCCTGCCATCTTCCGCCCCAGGTGCAAGGATAGTGATATGGACCGTGTTCGCTGGGGTAGTTTGTCCAAACCTGTGTGCTGGCCTGGAACCACATGCCGTTGTACCATAGAGGTACTGCGGGCATTTCTTTCAGGAAGATCTCCTGCATCTTGCTCAGTATCTGTTCGCTTGTTCTGTGGTCGTCAAAAGGTGTCCTGTTGAACTGGTCAAGAAGTGCAAAGACCTCAGGGTTATCATACCGACCAAAGTTTCCGGAAGTCTGACGTTCGCCGAGTTCATAGAATAGCCAGTCGTAGAATGTCCATAGAGTGTTACTTGCATTTGATCCAAAGTTGTTGATAGCCATGTGGAATACACCGTCATACAGCTCGTCCTGATACCGACCAAAGTCTGGGAATGTTGCCTCTGCATTGATCCCCACAGCTCTAAGATTGCTCGCGATGATCCTGATCGATTCCATCCAGTCAGTCCACCCAAAAGGAACGATTATTGACAGTCTTATGGGCGAACCGTCGGGCATCTGCACAAAGCCATCACCACTGATGTCTCTATAGCCAGCCTCGGCAAGAATTCTTCTGGCTTCTACAGGGTCGTAACTGAATCCGTACATGTCAACGATCTCCTGGTTATAGTACTGCATCCATGCGTCAATCGGAAGGTAACCAAGTGGGTTAGATACGAGAACCTGGTCTTCGAAAACTCTTCTCTTGATATCAGCTGAGTTGATCGCAAAAGCCACTGCCCTTCTGAACGCAGCGTCATCCATAGGCTTTTTCGTGGTATTCATGAACAGGAAAGCAGTGTTGTCAGAGAGCATGTAAGGAGCTTCATCAAACCAAGTATGGATACCCTCATATGTTCGCTTAAGGGTGGGAATTCCAGGTAGGAAGAAGTTGCTGACATCAAGCTCTCCCTGCAGAATCATTCCCAGAGCTACGTTATTGCTGAAGATCACGACATACACGATTCTTCTGGGAGCAGGAACTAGACCCAACTTATCGGTTGCCCACCAGGTGTCGTTCCTCACATACACCATCCTGTCGGAAGCATGAGAGTCTGCGAAATACGCGCCTGAACCGACAGGATTCTCGTTTGCTCCTGTTAGTATTGCTTCCTTTGTACGGCCTTCCCAAAGGTGTTTGGGGATTATCGGCAGATCGTAGAGGTTGTTTTG
>CAZSXB010000078.1:0-8630 GCA_964611155.1 uncultured Thermotogaceae bacterium | reverse complement strand
TTACTGTGAACGGGAACACCTGCCACATAAAATCCCTTGAAAGAGATGCTGCAGCTGGTATAACAGCCTCTGTTCTCAAAAAGGGGCTTTATATACAGGCATACGTTGATGATGAGTTGATCGTTCCAGCTGATTGTGATGAGGCAAGGGCATATGCTGAGCATTCTGGTGTCGGATTCAGGGTGGAAAAAGACTTAGTTGACTTTCTGAAACACAACGACACAATGAAACTCCTTGTTATCGACAATCACGATGTTCTTGCAAGATTGAAAACTTTCCTGGAGAAGGATTTCAATGGTATTGAAGCATTCAAGTCCTTCACGAACTACCTCGATATCGTGCCGAAAGGTACAAACAAGGGTGAAGCACTGGTTCTCTTGTCGAAGGTAATGGGGTTTGATCTGGCAGCAACGGCAGCCTTTGGAGACAATGACAACGACGTTCCACTTTTCAGAGCCTGCGGTTATGCTGTGGCAATGGGTAATGCAACTCCTGCTGCGAAGTTCGCCGCAGATAGCATTGCCCCAGAAGCAGATGAAGCTGGACTTGCAAGATCACTTAGGTGTCTTCTCAATTCATTTGACTGAACGTCTTCTGTACGATATAATATCAGGGTGGAAGCCTTATCTAAAGCTATATTGTGGTATTTCGAATATGAGAGTGATATATGTACGCGCAGAGTCGGCAAGGCAGCTACTCGAAAGCGAGAATATCACGTTTAATTCGACGAATATGCACAAAACGTCTTCTTGTGCATATCATATCTTACATAGAGCGTACGTCAGTATGCACCGCGGTTTCGAGTGGTTCCTTCGACCGAGAGGATTCAGCTTATTCTTTCTCTTTGTTCTATTTAGTCATAGATCTTTGCTTCACGGTGTAACTAATTTGGATAGTACCTAAATCTTAAGTAGGGTGGTGAGATTTTGATGCGAAGCAATTTCAAACTGCTAAGTGTGCTTGTGTTGGGCCTCTTCCTTCTTGTCGCGGCAACTGTAACTGCAGAGCGCACAGGTGGCTGGCTGGATGAGGTGATTATCTCGGAAGAAGTCAGGCCAGAAGCTGCTTTAACACGAATGCAGGCTGGAGAACTACATGTGTATGCTTACACGGTTTCGGACCCTGAGATCTACGAAGCTATTCTGGCAGATCCGAGCATCGAGTTCGAGATGTCTTACGGTTCTTACAACGAATTGACATTCAACCCGGCAGGTCCGATTTTTCCCGGAACCGGTAAGTTAAATCCATTTGCCGTCAAAGAAATCCGAGAGGCAATGAACTGGCTTATCGACCGCGATTATATTGTCAGGGAGATCTACGGAGGGATGTCGGTTCCGAAAGTAACCACTCTGAACAGCGCTTTCCCTGACTACGCAAGGCACATCGAAGTAACTCGAAGACTCGAAGCCGAATACGCGCATGACCCCAGAAGGGCAGAACAGGTCATATCTGAGAAGATGCGCGAGCTTGGAGCGGAGAAGCGTGCAGGAGTATGGAACTACAACGGTGAGCCTGTAGAGATCATAATTCTTATCCGAACTGAAGATGAACGAGTCGAAATGGGAGACTATGTCGCAGATCTTCTTGAGAGTATCGGTTTCAAGACAAGGAGAGATTACAGAACCTCTGCCGAAGCATCACCGATATGGTACTCAGGAGACCCTGCAGATGGAAGGTATCACATCTACACCGGTGGTTGGATCACGACGGTCGTGAGTCGTGACGACGCCGACAATTTCGCTTACTTCTACACTTCAGAGGGACTACCTTCCCCGCTGTGGATGGCTTATGATCCTGATCCCGAATTCTTCGAGGTTGCCCAGAGACTTGATGGTGGAGACTTCAGGACCATGGAAGAACGGGCAGAACTGTTTGAGAAAGCTCTGGTCATGTCCATGAAGGATTCTGTGAGACTCTGGTTAGTTGACAACATCTCCATTTCCCCGAGACTTGCTAACGTTTCTGTTGCGGCTGACCTTGCTGGTGCTATTGCAGGTTCTTACATGTGGGCGCATACACTCAGGTGGGATGGAGAAGAAGGCGGCAGCATGAACGTTGCCATGCCCAGCATCCTTACAGAACCCTGGAACGCTCTTGGTGGCGGAAACTGGATATACGATATGATGCTGATCCGTGGAACGTCAGACTTCCCTGCCCTTCCAGATCCTTTCACCGGTCTGTATTACCCGCAGAGGTTGAAAGCTGCAGAAGTTACGATCGTTGAAGGCCAACCTGTAAGCAAGACACTTGACTGGGTTGACCTGAAATTCGAACCTGAGATCGTTGTGCCGCGTGACGCGTACATTGACTGGGACCCTGTTGAACAGAGATTCATCACGGTTGAAGAGAAGTATCCTGATGAAGATTTAACAGCTGTGCGTAAGGTTGTTGTCCACTTTGAGGACGACCTGTTTGATAGAAAGATGCATGACGGAAGTACTTTTGACATGGCAGACCTGATCTTCAAAATCATCGTCACATTTGACAGGGCCAGCGAAGAAAGCATTTACTACGATCCCGCTTCGGTTCCTGCGTATGAGAGTTTCGTAAGGACTTTCCGTGGATTCAGGATTGTTCAGGAAGATCCGGCAGTTCTCGAGTACTACAGCACGCTGGTCTATCTTGATGCCGAGCAGAATGCTTACCAGGGAGCATATGCCCTCTGGCCCTACTACACACTGGGTTCTGGACCATGGCATCAGCTGGCAATAGGACTACTTGCTGAAGTTGCTGAAGAAGCCGCATTTACTCCTGCAAAGGCCGATGATCTCGGTGTTGACAGAATCAACTATGTTGCAGGTCCAACAGTGGAGATTATGGCAAGACACATCGACAGGGCGATTGAAGACGGCTTCATCCCATATGAGCCGACGCTTGGTCAATTCCTCTCTACAGAAGACGCTGTAACGAAGTACCAGAATCTGAAGAACTGGTACAACGACAAAGGACACCTTTGGGTATCGTTTGGACCTTACTACATGGAAAGAGCATTCCCTGTTGAGAAGATGGTCCAGCTGAAGAGATTCGAGGATTATCCTGATCCTTCTGACAAGTGGGAAATCTTCGGAGCACCTGCAATAGCGGATGTCGATATATCAGGACCACGCAGAGTACCAAGAGGATCAGAGGCAACCTTCGACGTTGAGGTTACTCTCCACGGTGCTCCTTACCCGGTTGAGAGTATAATGGATGTTGTGTACCTGGTATTTGACCCAAGAGGCAACCTCCTCTTTACAGGAGATGCCGAAGCAATAGAGGACGGTCTGTGGAGACTGAAATTGTCCACAGAAGACACCATGAAGCTTCTTGTTGGTGTCAACAAGCTCGAAGTGGCAGTGACTTCCGTGCTTACAGCCATTCCAAGCTTCGACTCTACCGAGTTTGTTGCCCATTAATGACAGCTTCCGCTAATGGGTGATGTTGAAGAGGATATAGTCTGATTTTCATCACTGAGGGGCTGCGGGGCACTTGACGCATCGCAGCCCCTTTAGTATGCTCTAACTAGAAAATTCACTCTAAGAGGTGGTCCAATGGAAGAGAAGCCCGGACAAGTTCAGAAACCTCCTGAGACAAAAACCAGGAAACCTCAGTCGAATCTCATCAGAATAGCTAAGTTTTTGCTTCTAAGGCTTATTGCTTTGTTCGTCACGGTTGTGATTGGTGTCTATATTGCAGTCTTGATAGCGAATATGGGTGGAGCTGTCGATGATATACGCAAGGCTCAAATCGGAGAGCAGATTGCGATACAGATGAGAGGCGACCGGACGTTCCAGGAGATGACCGTTCAGGAGAAGCGGGAGTACATCAGGCAGCTTGAGGAGATTGAGTTCAGGCGATTGGGAATGGACTTGCCATTTCCCCTGAGGAGTTTCATATATCTTCATCAAGCTCTGACCCTAAATCTTGGACGGGCAGAGCAGTTAACAAGTGACAGCGGGTCGAGCCAGGTCCGCCTCATTATTCTTGAGAGACTTGTTCCTACGCTTCTACTTATGATGACGAGTTTTCTCATACTCTTCTTCACAGGACTCTTTTTCGCCCTGTTCTTATCCAGACGTTATGGTAGCTTCCTGGACAAACTGGTGATTGCCATGGCACCCACTTCATCAGCCCCGGCCTGGTTCTATGGTATTTTCCTGATACTGATTTTTGCTGCAGTGTTCAAAATCCTGCCTTTTGGAGGCATGGTAAAGGGTCCTCCTCCTGCTGAAACGCTGAGCTATGCGCTGAGCGTCCTCAGGCACCTGATCTTGCCGGTTTCTGCGATAGTTATTAGCGGGCTATTCATTATTACTTACAATTGGAGAACTTACTTCTTGATTTACTCCAGCGAGGATTACGTGGATATGGCGAAAGCCAAAGGATTGAGTTCAAGAATGATCGAACGTCGCTACATCCTTCGTCCTACGATGCCAGCCATCGTTACGTCATTTGCGTTGTCTCTCATTACCCAGTGGATGGGGAGTATAACACTTGAAATGGTCTTCAGATGGCCTGGAATCGGCTCACTGATTTTTGAGGCCATAGGCCAATTTGACTCGCCCGTGATCATCGGTTCAGTTGTAATATACGCTTATCTCCTGGCGATTACAGTGTTTGTTCTCGATATAACGTATGCCATACTTGATCCTCGTGTCAAGATAGGCGCCGAGGAGGCGAGACGATGAGAAACTTCATGGCAAGGCTTAGGGATATCAGCAAGTATCCTTCAGCTGTAATTGGCGGCGTTATCATCCTGATTCTTGTTGGAGTTGCTCTCTATGCGGTTATCGCGGTCCCCTACTCGGAAGCCGTAAGGCTCTGGAGGGGCGCAGAAGCTATGTGGATTGAAAACCCGCGTACTGCTCGCCCTGTATGGATGGACTGGTTCACTGCCCAGAGGCTACCAAGGAACATCATAGTTGACACCAGAGATGATCCTGACGCAAAGGAGATAATTCCCCTAACCGATGAAATAAACGAGATGATCGTTACTCTGGATTTCGACTACCAGTACGACGGTTTTCCCCAGGAGCTCACAGTGTTTCTTTCTGCGTCTTTTGAGGCGGAGAATCCATATGTCACTTTCTTGTGGCGCACTCCGGATGGAAGAGAAATCCAGCTGGGAGATCAGTCTGTTAGGCGACAGGACTCCTACTATATTTCCCAGGATAATAGGTTAACAAGACGTCTTGGCAACATAGTGCCGCATCGTGGACTGTTCATGGATCCAAATGCCGAAGTTCCGACACCACTCAAAGGAACATACGAACTGGTTATAGAAGCAGTGTTTTTTGAGCAAGATGCGGACCTGGATGCAAGGATGATTGCCTACGGGCAGGTGCACGGTGTAGCCGGCACAGATCACAGACGGCGAGACATAAGTGTTGCACTGCTTTGGGGCACCCCGGTAGCACTCATGTTTGGATTCTTTGCTGCTGTAGGTTCAACGATCCTCACGATGACCTATGCTGCTATCGGCAGTTGGTACAGGAAATGGGTTGACGGACTTATTCAGCGTATTACCGAGGTAGTTATGATTCTACCATTGCTACCGATTCTGGTTATGATAGGTATATTGTATTCTCGTAGCCTCTGGACCATGCTGGGTGTGATCATCCTTCTTGGCATGTTCAGTGCCCAGGTGAAGATCTATCGGGCTATGTTTATCCAGGTCAGGGAGTCTCCTTTCATAGAAGCTGCGAGGGCATATGGAGCGAGTAGTCCAAGGATAATTTTCCGGTATATGGTTCCGAGAATCATACCAATGCTGATTCCACAGTTTGTTATACTCATACCTACTTACGTGTTTCTTGAAGCCACTCTTGCCATTCTCGGCCTTGCGGACCCGCTTCTTCCTACATGGGGGAAGATCCTGTACGATGCCCAGAATAACGGAGCGCTCTATATGGGGCAGTATTACTGGGTTATCATGCCTTCGTTCCTCCTGATAATTACCGGTCTTGGTTTTTCCATGCTTGGATTTGCTCTCGACCGAGTTTTCAACCCAAGATTGAGGCGGTTGTGATATGGCAGAAGACAAGAAAATACTGAACGTAAGAGATCTCAAACTCTACTTCAAAACTACATATGGTGCAGTACAGGCTGTTGACAATGTTTCGTTTTCACTTGAGCGAAGTCGCGCAGTGGTTGTAGTAGGAGAATCGGGGTGCGGAAAAACATCGCTGAGTAAGGCGATCTTGAGATTGCTACCAACCAATATACACACCTATAAAGGCCAGATATTCCTTAACGGCAGAGATGTCATGAAGCTGAGTGACGAACGTTTCAGAAGGGAAGTCAGGTGGGTCAAAGCAGCTCTTGTCCCTCAGGCAGCTATGAATGCTCTTAATCCCGTGATGAGGGTGGAAGACCAGATAGCTGAACCGTTGTTGATCCATGGACGAGTCAAGACAAAGGAAGAAGCCCTTCAGAAAGCGAAAGAGTCCTTCCAGAAGGTAGGGATTCCACAAGCCTTCTTGAAGCGCTATCCTTTTGAGCTGAGCGGAGGGATGAGGCAGCGTTCTGCTATTGCAATGGCTCTGGTCACCAATCCCGATCTGGTTGTGCTGGATGAGCCCACGTCTGCCCTTGACCTCCTCACACAGGCTAACATAATGAATGTTCTGAAAAGGATAAAGAAGGAGTTCGAACTGACGTATATTCTTATAACACATGACGTTGCAACAGCAAGTGAGGTCTCAGACGATGTTGCCGTTATGTACGCCGGTCAGATTGTTGAATTCTCTGATGCAGAGAGGTTCTTCAAGAAGCCTCTTCACCCGTATTCAGAGAAGCTTATGGCCAGCGTTCCCACTCTAAAAGAAAAGAAGACACTGGGTTATATACCCGGGCAACCGCCAAGCCTTTTCAAGCCGCCAACTGGATGCCGTTTTGCTGAGAGATGTGAAAAGAGGTTTGAGAAGTGTGAAGAAAACCCGCCAACCGTTGAAGCAGAAAGGGGAAGATTCATAAAATGCTGGCTTTATGAGAGAGGTGGAGCAGATGGAGAATAACCAGCTCCTTAATATAGAAGACCTTCGTACTTTCTATGAACTCAGAAGATGGGGCTTCATAAACGCTGGATCGGTGCGTGCTGTTGACGGTGTTACCCTCCGTGTTAAGAAGGGAGAGGCAATATCTGTTGTGGGTGAAAGTGGTTGTGGCAAGAGCACTCTGGCGAAGACTATTCTGGGATTGGTTGAACCGACAAGCGGAAAAATCGTCTTTGACGACAAGAATGTTAGTCACATGGGGAAAGAAGAGATGAAATGGTACAGGGCGAGAATAGGATATGTTCAGCAGGATCCCTATGGCGCGTTGCCACCATTCATGACAGTAAAGAAGATCCTTGAAGAACCTATGGTTATAAATGGTATCCACGATCCGAAAGAAAAGGAGAAGCGAATTCGTGAAACCCTGACAGAACTGAAGATGACTCCGATCGAAGATTTTCTCGGCAAGTATCCTCATATGCTAAGCGGAGGACAGCAGCAACGCATTGTGATTGCCAGAGCCACGGTTCTGAATCCAAAACTGATTGTTGCTGATGAGCCTGTATCCATGCTCGATGCCTCTGTAAGAGTGGAGATTCTGGAGTTGCTGAAGGAGCTTCAAGAGCAACACGAGTTGGCAGTCATATATATCACTCATGATCTCTCGACTGTCAGCTATTTCTCTGAAAGGATAATCGTAATGTACGGAGGGAAGATCATCGAGGAATCTCCTGTGGACCAGTTGCTTGGGAACCCGCTTCATCCTTACACGAAGGCTTTACTCGAAGCTATTTCAGATCCTGATGGTGAAAACGTGAAGACTTTCAAGAAAGTCCCAGGTGGTGAACCGCCGAATCTGCTTAATCCCCCTCCGGGATGCCGTTTCCATCCTCGGTGCGAGTTCAGGATCGACGGGCTTTGCGAAAAGGAAGAACCCGAAGGCTTCTTTCCGGAAGAAAACCACAGAGTCGAATGCTGGCTCTACAGAGATAAGGACTGATCATAATCTCAATAACATCAAGGCAGATTGTCATTGGGCTCTTGTTGCTTGCCATCAGCTGGATTGTCATATTCCTGATGGCGATAAGGATTATCCCTGCGAGCTTTACTCTTAGTTTTGTAGCTTATGGAGCGTCTGTTGCGGGACTGTTTCTCGGACTGAAAGGGATAATGGAATACATTCGTGTTCAGCGGTCCAGTGAGGAAAAGAAAGACGACAAGAAAAAGGAAGGTAAGTTCGAAGATTGGTATAAATAATGATGAAGCCAATGAAGCAGGTGGGAAGCTGATCAGCAAGAACAGCCGGGAAGCCGAACGCAGAAACACACTGCATGAAGCGGATCGGCAAAACCTGCCGAGAAGCGAATTGAGCAAAGAACGCTCAAGAAGCGGAGTGGCTTAGTTCTTGCCACGAAGCGGGATGGCCGAGTTCAGGCCATGAAGAGGAGCAGATGTAACCCGGCCAGTTCCGCCAGGATCAGGCGGGTCAGCACAAGAAAGACCATCTGTGCGCCAAGAAGAAGGGCGCGAAGCTAGACAGCCAAACGCAGGCTGTGAAGCGAGGCCGCGAAGATCACGACGTAGCGGAACGCAGAAAACCGTTGCGTAAAGCGGATCGGCGAAGATCATGTCGAGAAGCTCATTTCAGAGAACCAG
>CAZSXB010000077.1:0-8691 GCA_964611155.1 uncultured Thermotogaceae bacterium | reverse complement strand
CGGCTGTTCCGATGTCCTCAACATCGTATGTTCCATAACTGGTTAGCATTTCAGCATGCACATGAGAAAACCTTGGAGCATCAAGAACATAGCGCATGGTGTCGATGGGATGAATTCCCATATCAATGAGTGCTCCACCCCCAGCAAGAGCTTTCTTCACAAACCAGCTCGATTCTGGCATCCAGCTCTCGTGTATCCCGTAACCCTTCACTTTCACGACTTCTCCGATCAGTCCAGAAACTACGATATTTCTCACATAGTCAACTTCGGGATGAAAGCGCCAACACTGCCCCACCGAGAAGATAAGCGATTTTCTTTGCGCAATTTCAGTAAGCTCTTTGGCCTGTCTGTACGCAACAGTCATGGGCTTCTCCACAAGAACGTGCTTGCCGCTTTGTAGAGCAGCCTTAGCTATATCATAGTGTGAGACGTTTGGAGTAGAAACGACCACAGCATCAATATCCTCTCTCGAAAGAACTTCACATATGTTTGTGCTCAGTATTTCCACCTCGTAGAGTCTCTCGAATTCATCTTCGTAGTATTCAATCTCAGGCCAAGGGCCATTCGCTAGCACTCGGAGCTTTGTGACATCCAGATCACAAGCAGCGACTACTCTTGCAGCTTCTTGTTCCATGAAGGCTCCGCAATGAGTAATTCCCATCTTGCCGGCCCCGATAATCGCAATTCCATAAGATTGCACTACTATCACCTCATGATTGGTTAGAATAATAACCTAACTAACCATACTAAGCATTATAAGGTTTTCTATTCCGCATTCCAAGTGCATCAGGAGCGTATATCTCTGATGTAACTGTTAGGCTTGAGCCGAATAGTAAAGCATTGGTCATTTAATCGCGTTTGGTAATCATAGGGCAAAGTTAACTGTGAAGGTCAGGCAAGAAGAGGAGAAGATGAGAGATAATGAAGAAGACACTGCCACATGAACTCGAAAGCTTCTCATAATGTAAATCAGGTCTACCATATGAGTCAGGGAATGCTAAATCGAAATAACTCTCTGACGGCTATGAAACTAACTCAAGGATACTTCGTCCTAGAAGAATAGTTCAAATCCCAATTCCAGAGGAAGCATCCGCATGAACACCGAGAAATCAGTACCGCGTGTCATCTTTGAGATGTTTATAATTCCTAAAGCTGGATAGATCCTGGGAACTGAAAATGTGAAAGTCTTCAGGGAGAAAGTAAATGATCCTCTCACACCTATTGTTGGCATGTAAGTATTACCCCAGAGCCTGAAGGAAAGCGTTTCTATTCCTGAGAAAGCCTTGCCGCTAATGCCAAATTCCAGACCTCTTCCAAAAAGCCGCGAATCGAAACGTATAACGGGACCTATGTAAAGCAATGCTTGCGTCAGGTCTACAGATCCCACTGACCAGGAATCGGATAGTCTGAAGCCTCTTTCATAGTGAAATTCGGCAGTGAAGCTGGGCATCAGCAAGATCGAGCAAATCCCGATAGAACCTCCGATCTTGTTCACTGAAAAGTCATAAGAAGCAGCGATCCCAAAGACAAGGATCAATATCGTTATTAGAACGGTTACTCTGACCAACGGATTCGTCTCCTCTCTTAAGGTCCGGCCTAAGATCTATGAATTATACCAGTCACTAACGACCTTTTCTAAGCCTGATGAAGTGTTTGACGTATTCAAGTTCTTGGTATCTTCATACATTCATGTATAGTTCATAAGCATCTCTGCAGTTTGAAGGATATCAGTGCTAAACTTATGAGATGATATCTTTCTTGGTCCTTTGTGTTCATTATTGTTATGGGGAGACGTTTGATGAGGGAGAAAGACTTTCGCGATACTCTCAGAAGCCTGGGAAAGAAGCAACGAGTAATGGACGAACTGGTTCTAAGCGTTGCGCTTTTTGAGACATATCTGAGAGACAACTACGGGGAGACTCTTGAAGAAGCAACTGAAGATCGCCTGAGCAGTTACCTCTCAGCGATTGATTCAAGCAATATCCGATTCGCGATGAGAGGATTGGCCATATACTACAGCTCCATTGGAAGAGGGAAGATCGCAGCTCTTGCGAGGGAAATAGTTCAGAGACTTGCGAGTACTATTCAGAGAGCATTCAGATTGAGGGATTTTCGGGGAATTGACCCTAAGCATATTTCAGCACTTGAAGCTTTCGGAATCAAGAGTAACAGGAGCATCCTTGAACAGGGGAAGACCCCAGGAGCGAGAAAGGAACTCGCAAGCAGAACTGGTGTTCCAGAAGATGTGATACTTGAGCTGGTTAAGCTCTCAGATCTTTCAAGACTCCCTGGGGTGAAGAGCATCCGGGCACGGCTCTTCTTCGATGCAGGCATAGAAACGGTAGAGGCTCTTTCTGAGTATCAACCGGAAGAGCTTATGGAAGTCCTCAAACATTTCATGGCACAGACAGATTTCAAAGGCTCCTCACCCCTTCTGGAAAGTGTTCAGGGAACGATAAACATGGCCAGAACTCTTCCAAGACTCATCGATTACGTTTAGCCCCATTTGCCAGCTTAACTCTCTACCTCTTCTGTCTTAAGGGAGCAAATCACATAACAGTAGCATATTATCCTATTCATCGGTTCGAGTTCTTATTCTTAGTGTAAAGGGGAAACTGTTATGAAAAGAGCATTTGTGGTAGCGTGTTTGTGGTTGCTTTTACTTGGATCAACAGTCTATGATGTCCTTTTAAGGGTAGGTACAACAGAAGACTCCCCACCGTTTGCATATAGAGTGTGTAGCTATTATCTGGGCTTTGAAATGGAGCTAATAGCAGCTATTGCGGTAGAAGAAGGGTTTCAAGTCGCCTTCATTAACCTGGGAAAAGATCTTCTGATACCCGCTCTTACAGATTGTGAATTGGACATAGTCATAGCTAATATCGCAGTCACTCAAGAACTCAGGGAAATCGTTGATTTCTCCGATCCCTATTGGTCAGCAGACCAGTACGTGATCTCAAGTAGATCATCTAGCAAATTGCTTGACGAACTCCTGGAAAGCGGAAGGATCGGGGTTGAAGTAGGAACTGTTGGTGACTTATGGATTAGTGAGAGAAGAGGCGCCTCGGATGAGGCAGAAAGAGACATAATAAGATATGCGACACACAACATAGCGATGGCTGCCCTGAAAGAAGGGCTTGTAGACGCTGTGTTAATCGATGAGAGTATAGCAGACGCTCTTCCGGGAGATAGTGCACTTGAGTTCTCTGGAATCGTACAAACCGGTGTTCGCTTTGCAATTGCTGTTCAGAAGGGCAACGAAGCTCTGATCGGCTCCATAAATAATGCTTTGAAGAGTCTCTCTGATGCAGGAAAGACTCTTGAACTTGCCACCGCTTACTTCTGGTAGTTCCCGCAAGAGAGGTAATTGAGCTGTAGAGTCATGATCTTTCCTTAATCTATAAGACAACAAAGTTTAATGAGAATGAGTCTCAACAATTGTTGGATTTTGTAATCAAGAGGAATATTATCGAGTAAGAAGCAATAAGGAGGGATGATTATGAAAGGAAGGAGAAGAAATGTAGATATAGACATTTTGAGAACCGGCAAAGATATGGACCTTCAGATCGAGAATGTGAAAACACAAGTAAGAAAGATCTCGCTTCCGTATATTCTGTAAGATAGACAAAAGACATTGCCGGCCCACATAGGGCCGGCATTTCTTGTTTCTTAGCTCGATCCTTGACCCTTTCTGGTTCTTAATGCACCAGGCTGCAACTATAAGCAATCCACCCCACGCCGTCTAACCATCATTGCACAGGCCGCTTTGCTACTACACATAACGTTGGTGTTGCCCTGTCCGCTCAAGAACTCGCTATCTGAGATAGTTCTGGTCAATGCTCTTACTTGTGAAGATGCAGCATTTTAGCAGGTTTAGCAGATTGGCAGATTGGCAGATTGGCAAGACAGTAGCTAGTTGCTGGTTGTTGGTTGCTGAAAACCGGAAACTGAAGATTAGCAAATGGCATATGCGCATGACGTATAGCTTCCGAAGAGCAAAGCTGCATATTCAGTCCAGAAAGCAATGCTTTTCTAACAACCAACAACAATCAACTTGCAACGGATCCTACCGGATCTCCCACTAATCACTGCGGTCTGACGACTGCACTTCTGCCATAAGCCGTTCTATGTCTGTTTTGCTGCTCTTGTTCTTGACTATACGCTACAAGCTGTAAGCTATAAGCCGCCCTATACCGTTTCCCACATCAGCTCCTTAGTTCTTTCGTAGAGCTGTCTGAAAATCGCATACTGTTTCTCATAAATCTTCTGATTATCAGGATCCGGGGCAATGGGCTCCTTATGTACAACCCATTCTTTGATCCGCTCTGGTCGATCGATCAATCCCACACCAAGACCTGCAAGAAAAGCGTCCCCGAAAGGGGCTTCAACAAGGCTTGAGACCTGCTTCATTTTGAAACCGGTGATATCTGCGAATATCCTGTCCCACACTGACGATCTGGCGACTCCGCCAACTATGGAACACTCATCATCCAGTTTCAGTCCTGCTTCAATTCCCGCTTCCATATTATGTCTGAGAGCATGTGCCGATCCTTCCATCAATGCTTTATAAAGATGTGCTCTCTTGTGGTAAAGCGTTATTCCAAAGAAGACTCCCTTTGCTAAAGGATCCCATATGGGTGACCTTTCACCCATAAAGTAAGGAAGAACAATGACCCCGTCGCTACCAGCAGGAATGTTCTCAACTTCCTTGTCCAGTAGCTGAAACGGAGACATTCCCATTCTGAGTGACACCGCTTCTTCGCTTTCTCCGAACTCGTCTTTAAACCACTTTGCGAGAGCACCTGTTGTTGCAGAACCTCCGAAAGAGTAGATTCTTTCGGTATCATGAACCACGTACGGAAAGCTCACCAGTCCGAATGGCATTCTCTCACCATCATGAACAGTCCCCCAACAGGTTGATGTTCCAACCATAGCAACATGCTCGCCTTCATCAAGTCCTCCTGCGGAGAGCTGTGCAACAGGAGCATCTATTCCACCTGCGATTACCGGTGTCCCTTCAAGTAGACCGCAGAGCCTGGAGCTTTCCTTGGTGATAGTTCCAACGATCTCGCTCGACCTGGTTATTCTCTCTGGCAGAAAGCCGACAGGTACACCCAATGCGTCACACATTTCTGCTGACCATGTCAGCTTCTTGATATCAAACACGCCTCCGATATTCCCCGCAGAAGAATAGTCAGTTGCGAGCTCATTTGTCAGTTGATAGACCACGAAATCTTTGGGAGTCACGAACTTGTATATCTTTTTCCAGATGTCTGGTTCATTGTCCCTGATCCACATGATCTTGGTGAACCCGTAGTATGAATCAACATAGTTTCCGGTAATCGGGAAAATCAGATCTTTCGGGACATTCTCCTTAACCCAGTCGGTCTGAGTCGTTGCCCGGCGATCCATCCATATGAGGCAGGGACGCAACGCCCGCATGTCTTTGTCGACGGGGACACCAGAGCCGCCGTACAGACCGCTGATCGCAACTCCTGCGATTTTCTCACTGGGAATGGCGGATTTCTCGATGACTTCTTTGATTGTCTCAAACGTAGCTTTTGTCCAGATGTCCGGCCACTGTTCTGCCCAGTTAGGTTTGGGCTTTATAACATCGTAGCCCTTCTCTGCCTGATCAATCACCTTCCCTGACCTGTCAACCAGAACGCTCTTAGTCCCTTGAGTTCCAATATCACAACCGATAAGATACATACCATATACCACCTTCTACAACTCGTCTATTTCGCATCTTAGCCAGGATCTGATTTCTTCTGTTTCAGGCTCTCCTGCGTCAAATTCAACACCGTTCATATACTTCGAAGCTTCAAGAATGACCGGCGCTATCTTACCATGAACTCCAGCCACATGATGAATGTAAGGTCCGTAGATGAGCTTCTCTTCAATACGAGGCCAATTCTTGAATTTCACCCAGACGTAAGTTCCTCTGTTAAAAGGACCCGGGACTGCCTTGGTCTGTGATACAAAGATTCTATACTGAGAGCTGTCTCCATCGAATCTCAGTATGCAAATATCTCCCCCCCTCGATTTCCCACTCGGAGACATTATCACAACTACATCCTCTAAGGCACAGAAATGGGTAAAGACAACAAGAGAAACAAAGCTTATATAGGTACGTACATATATACAGTTTATCAAACAATCAAGCCGGTTGGGTGTCTTCAACGATACTCTATTACCTAAGCCATCTTGAGCAAGCAAGAACTAAGTCATGTTTATCAGAGATTCTATCAGAAGAGAGATTTCGTTCCAAATCAATCCAGAAAGGAGCTAGAACTCTGGAATAGACACAGAGGTCATTACTGCAAATATCCTTCACTATACGGGCTATGATGACAAAAGCGTCTATACTTTGGGACTTCTGTCTGCAAATACGTCTGTACAAAACAGTGAAGGACCTGCCTTTTTCGGAGATAATGTGCTATCTCTGACCGTATTTACTCCTGTACTGGTCGAAGAGTCTTTGAACTTCACTATTGCATAAGGATGAGGGGTTTCCCCAAACAAGACTGAAATAGCTGATTCGGGCAGCTTCTTCGAGAAAAATCGCTTTCTTGAGTGAGTCATCAACTGATTTGCCGACGATCAGGACACCATGTTTGCTAAGCAGTACAGTTCCTGATTTCCCGAGAGCCTTTAGTGCTGACTTTCCTATTGCTTCAGAACCTACTGGGGCATACTCAGCTATCGGGATTTCTTCACCAAAGACATCTGCATGTGCTGTGCAAAGGACAGGAATCGGCTTCTGCATTATCGCCCATACAGTGGCGAAAGTTGAATGTGTATGTATAATCGAGCGCGCCCAATCGATGTGGTTGAAGAGGTGGAGATGAGTTGCAGTATCAACAGAAGGTGATTTGTTGCCTTCAACGATTTCACCGTCCATGCCGACTACTACCATGTCCTCATACATCAGTCTTGTGTAGGGAATGCCTGAAGGCTTGATTATTACGTGTTGACCGATTTTCATACTTACATTTCCACTAGTGTACGCGACCAGGTTGTATCTTTCAAGAATGAGATGAGCTTCTTGCAGAACTTGCTTCTCCTTCTCGTACAACATGCTTACCACCCCTATCTTGCTTCTGAAACTGAGGATCTCTCTATTAGTTCAGGCTTCATAACAAGTCTGCGTGGTTTGGCTCCGTTCAACATTTCAAGAAGAATCTCGACAGCTTTTTTACCAGCATCCTCCTTGGGATGAGCAAAAGTAGTAAGGATATCTCTAAAGTCGCCAATGGGTCCATCGTCAAAACCGATCACGGAGAGATCATGCGGTATATCAAGAGAGAGCCTTTTTGCAACAAGATGAAGCTGAAGCGCTGTGGCGTCGTTATAGCAGAAAATGGCTGTTGGTCTTATCTTTTCAGGAAGCCCCAGTAACTCATGAGCAATCTGCATGGGTGCTCCAGTGAACTCCGAGACGTTAAATGCTTTCTCGTAGATTCTGTCAAATCCCAGTTGATTGCACCTGTCAACGAAACTCCTGGCCCTTGTTACACTGGGTAGATGGGTGGACTTATACATCACTGCAACTCTTTCATGCCCGTATTCATGAAAGATCTCGGCAGCTTTTTGACCACCATAAGCATCATCAAGAATCACACAACTAACCTGGTCAATATCCCAATGGCTATGAACAAGAACGATCTTCACTCCTGAACTTGCCATAGATCTTACGAGATCCTTATTGGATCTCTTGGTGGAACTGTATACAGGATCAATCATCAGACCCTTCACTCCGGATTCTATCCATTCGTTGAGTATCTGCCTTTCTTTGACGGGATCTTCTGCAGCGTTTCCCAGAAGCATCTTGTATTCATTCCTGAACAGGTAGTCTTCGGCGCCAAGAACAACATAAGGAAAGATATAACTCGTTATCTGTTGCACGAGGATACCAACAAGATGATTATCGGTTCCAGAGCTCACAAATGTTCCCAAACCAGGTCTGCGCACAACGAAACCTTTCAGTACAGGTCTATCCAGAGCTTTTCGGACAGTTTCCCTGCTCGCATCGAACCTCTCCATCAATTCTTTCTCGGTTGGCAACTTGTCCCCAATCGAATATTTGCCGGATCTTAGTTCATCGAGTAGATAACGTTCAATTACCCTGTACTTTGGAGTGACTGTAATCGCCTCCGATACAAATGTACGTACGTATTAGAATTCTACACCTTCATTTCAGTAGAGTCAAGTTTTCAGAGACCTACCAGGGATCGATGCTCCCGACAAGAGTGAATCTGGACGTGTTCATCCTATCAGACCCTCTTATCTGCTTCTTCTATCAGGTAATGGTTATGCAATCTCAATTCCTCATAGGTAGACTATTTGCGTCCATTGCTGTGTGACTTCACCGCCATATTGGGGGTGTTTCAATTCCTCATAGGTAGACTATTTGCCATTCTGGATGGTAGCAAAACGATACGCCATACGCAGTTTCAATTCCTCATAGGTAGACTATTTGCCGAAGAAAAAGGCTGACACGGGAATCCCCCGCAAAGTTTCAATTCCTCATAGGTAGACTATTTGCCAGCAGTCACGAGCTTGCTTGCGAGAAGGTCTGCGTGTTTCAATTCCTCATAGGTAGACTATTTGCACTCCGCCTCCTCTATCAAGTCGCGCACTCTATCTGGTTTCAATTCCTCATAGGTAGACTATTTGCTGTTTACCTGC
>CAZSXB010000076.1:0-9083 GCA_964611155.1 uncultured Thermotogaceae bacterium | reverse complement strand
ATTCTGAGTGCATCAACACTCGTTTTGTGACCTTTTGTCGCAGGAGAACAGAGCATCGAATCAAGTATTGACTCCATCACTGCATCATTCGTCGCTCTATAGATCATATTGTAAACTGGTGCAGGCAGTTCCAGAAAGACCTTGTCTAAAGTGCTTACTTCCGGATCGGCTCTCAGTGTAGAGGTAACCAGCACAAAATCTCCGCTACCATGATATCCTGCAGTTCCCATTTCCCCAAGTGCAAGCACCGCGTGCCTTGCTATCCTCTTGAGCTGGAAAGGAACCAGTGGAAGATCAATCGCAACAATTATCACGATTGATCCATCACCATCTTCAGGAAGAATCGAAGGGGCTTCAACAGGATTTCTGAAGAGGTCTTCCTTTCTGCCATAATTCGATAAGACGAGTACTCCGACTGTGAAGTCGAGGCTCTCTGCACTCACAATTCTCGAAGAGCTCCCGATTCCGGATTTGAAACCAAAGGAAGTCATTCCTGCTCCAGCCCCCACACTTCCCAGTTGAAACTCACTACCAGTATTCTCCAGCGCTGTAAGAACATGATGGGGTTTGATCGCAAGCGCAGAGATATCATTAAGCTTTGAGTCATTACACTCGAATATAATAGGATTCAAAGTGGTGACACCAGGACGGATCTTTGCAACGCTACTCACTATACCTTCGTGAACAGCGCCAACAGACAGCGTATTCGTCAAAGCTATCGGCGTTTCGACCACACCGAGTTCCTCCAATTGAGACAAGCCGAAAGGTTTACCGAAACCGTTCATGGTATAAGATGCTGCGTAAACCGGCCTTTCGATAACGTCTTCAATGTCTATGACCGTTATACCTGTCAATACTCTAGTGGGTTCGATTTCATCAATGGTGAAGTGGCCTACTTTGAAGCCTGATACATCTGAGAGTCTGTTCAGAGAACCTGGGGGAGAGCTCCCAATGCTGATTGCATATTCTCTCAGCCTCTTCATTGAATCACCTCGCCATGATCATATCACGTATAATCTCAACAGAAGGCAACGTGATTAGCCCAAGCTGTGGAGGTGCCAGATGTTCAAAGTCAGAGCATGTGCCGTCATGTGTGACGATAGAAGAATCGTCCTTGAGAAGGAATCCTCCGTGTTCTCACTCCCTTGTGTAGAACTGGAGGATGATCTGACACCGGAAGAACTACTGAAAAGACACCTGGCCAGAGCCGTGAAATCCAGGGTGTTTGTAAATGAAGTCCATGGGACAATGATTGATCGTGAGCAAAGGAATCTGTATCTTCTATACAGCGTGGAATGCCTTGCGACTCTCAGCCAGGATCTTCTGAGCAAGAATCTCACCCTGATCGATTTCTCTCTGCTCCAAGAGGTAACTGTCGAACCTGCCGGGATATTGTCGCTTATCCAGAAGAACACTTCCGGCGAGCTCTTAAGATTGAAGTCTATCGTTGAGAGAAGCATTGATAATTGTCCCTGGGTTGAAAGGCACCTGTTCTCACAGGCTGTCTCAGACCTGGTATCAGAAATCGATGAACTCGAAGAAGCGCTTTCAACGAGGCAGGAACGGCTTATAGCAGCAGAGTTGGGAGACGTCCTCTATGATGCAATGCTTGCAGTATGGATCTTCTGCAGAGATAATAACTGCAACCCGTCTTCAGTGCTCAGGGCTGTAGCCAACAAGATATCCTGGAGAAAACCCTGGCTGTTCGAAAACACACAGATCTCGCTGGAAGAGGCTGAAGGTATCTGGCAGGATCGCAAGTCAATGGAGTGATCAAATGTCTATACGAGACAACGTAAACAGAATCCTTTCAGAAATCCCACCAGGTGTGACAGTTGTTGCTGCTGCAAAGACTCGCACCCCCAAGGAGATCTCCGAGGCAATCGCGGCAGGTATAGACCATATCGGGGAAAACTATGTCCAGGAAGCAGTTCGTGCAAAGGAAGCTGTAAGTTGTCCCGCTTCATGGCATTTTATTGGACACCTGCAAAGAAACAAAGTGAAGCATGCCATAGGCGTTTTCGATATGATACAGACTGTTGACTCACTTCGTCTTGCACGGGAGATCGACAAAAGAGCACGTAATGAAGGAATTAGATTCCCTGTACTCATTGAGATCAACAGTGCACGAGAGCCCCAAAAGAGTGGAGTGTTTCCAGAAAATGGCCGCGCTCTCATTCAAGAGATCAATAGTCTTGAAAATGTCGTGATCAGAGGATTAATGACCATGGGACCATTTCTTGATGACCCTGAAGAGATCCGACCTTACTTCAGGATAACTCGCGACCTCTACCACGAACTCGGAGGATTGAATCCCGAGAATCCAGACTTCTCCATTTTGTCAATGGGAATGTCAGATTCGTATCGGATCGCAATACAGGAGGGGGCGAACATGGTAAGGATCGGAACCGCGATATTCGGCCCCAGACCGGACAAATGACAGCGACTGGATAATCATAACAAAAAAACGGGTTTCTACTAAATTTTTTTAACACTAAACTTGACTTTTAGAATTCAAAACTGTATAATCAAACCAAGAATCAACATACGTGATTGATTAATGAAAAAAATGCAGGGGGTGAAACCATGAAACATAACCTGACTAACTGTCCAGTATGCAGTGGAAAGATGACAATCACTGAATACCGCTGCGACAGTTGCGGCACAACTATTCGCGGCAGGTTTGAGCTTGATGAGATTATGAAGCTCTCCCCGGAACAGCTCAGTTTCCTTAAGTACTATATCAAAAACAAAGGTAATCTGTCTGAATTGCAGAAGGAACTGGGGATTTCCTACCCAACAGCCAGAAACCGACTCGAGGATATTGTGCGAGCTATGGGATATGAAGTCGTTGATAAGGAGCGAGAGGAGGCTTCTCATATCCTGGAAAAACTGGAGAGTGGCGAGCTAAAGCCAGATGAAGCTCTTGAGATGCTCCGAAGTATCAAAAAGAAGAGGTAGGAGGTTCTTTGATGGACAGAAGCGAAGCGATGAGAATACTGACGATGGTTTCTGAAGGGAAGATAAGCCCGGAACAAGGAGTAGACCTCATTGAAGAAATCGTTGGAGGATACGATAGCGGCACGAAACATGGCTCGAAAATCAAGGTTGAAGTATACAACAAACTCCGAGGAAAGAAAGAAGTCAATATGACTATTCCCGCAAAACTGGCAAAATGGGGAATCAAATTGCTGGGATCGAAAGCCGATAAGATTCAGATCGACGGAAAACCGCTCGACATAGATTTAGAAGCTCTCGTTGAAGAAGCTCTGAGAACGCCTGATCCGGTCGAAATTGAAACTGACGAGCACTCGATTGTTATCAAAACTGTGGGATAGGAAGGTGGTGCATATGATAAAGACTTTCGAATATGACGTCAAGGAAATCGAGAAGCTATCTGCAAGTACTTCATCTGCTGACATCCTTGTCTTTCCTTCCGGGTCTTCGAAGATCGAAATCGAAGTTGATACTCCTGAAGATGATTATTCACCGATTGTGGAGGAGAGTCTGAAATCCATTTCACTCAGATTCCAGAAGCGCGTTCAGGGTGCTGTCATTGATGTACCCTTCCTGAACGAGCTATTCCAGAGAGGTCCAAGGGTGGACAGTGTCAAGATAGGAATACCTCAGAAGATTCTGAACGTTTCTCTTGCTACAGCATCGGGTGAAATCAGTATTAAGGACCTGGATCTTGATTCTGTAAAGATAACTCAGGTCTCGGGAGATGTGATGATTGCTTCTACTCTGAGCAACGACATTTCCGTACACACTGTTAGTGGTGATTGTGACATTCGCGGCTCGAATTACCGGGATGGTGTGTTCAAGACCGTATCAGGAGATATGGTGGTTCGTGATCTCTCACCGATGGCCAGAAAGACGAAGTTGTCTTCGGTGAGTGGTGATGTCACACTCGTATACGCGTCCAAGCCGAAGTTGGACATATCAATTTCAGCAGTCAGCGGTGATGTTAACGCTGATGTTCCCCTGATGAAAAGGGACAAGCGACACTATGTCACTTCCGAATCTTCACCGGAAGAATACCTTGTAATGAGCACCGTCTCAGGAGACGTGAACATAAGGGTAAAAGAAGGATCTCCCGCTGGTCGGGTTCAAGAGCCAAGAAGACGAGGCTCCCCCGAAACAGACGTGAAGGAACAGCTCGGTCTTGACGAAGAGATAATGGATGAAGAGACTCAGAAGGTGCTCAAGCTACTGAAAGAAGGGAAGCTGACCGAAGAGTACGCAAAGCAAATGCTCGAGATGATAGGCTATAGTAAGGAAGAAATAGACCAGATTATCATGAAGGAAGTCGATGAAACACCAGGAGACTCAAGAGACAGTGATGGAGGTGAAGCCAGGTGAAGCTGGGAGGACTTATTGCATTATTCCTCGGAATACTGATAATCATCTCCGTGATGGACATTCTGCCTGTTACTTTCTGGTTCGCCGTTGGGATAATATTTGCCGCGATTTTCCTTTACGATGGACTGAAAGTGTTCAGGCGGTTCCGCGGCCAGTACCTGGGAAGTCTAATCTTTGCAGTGATTTTGATTATCAGGCTCTTCAATATCTGGGGAGCGTCATGGGGATTCTGGCAGCTGTTCGTTGCGATGATAGGTTCTTACATGATAGGTTACGGGATAGTATCCATCTTTCGAAGGGGCATCCTTCGTTCAAAGCATATCTCAGAAACTTCCAGGCAGGAATTGACGCTCTCAAGACCACTTGAGGCAGAGACATATGAAGTCGATATTGAAGCCGATCTGACGAAAGTTCTTCTCATGAGTACCTCCGAGGACTCTGAGAAAGCTTTTGATGCCAATCTCTTCTTCGACAAGACTTGCTTCTCCGGGAACCTGAACTACGATAAGAACTCCGGAAAGGCAAGAGTGAAAGCCAGGTGTAAGGCACGTTCAGGTGTTTCCAGCGTTCTTTCCAAGTCAAGGCTAAACCTGGAACTCAATAGCAAGCCTCTTGTCTCCATCGACGCCCGTCTTGATGGATCAGATACGGTGATGGATTTCTCGAATGTTAACCTGGATACAGCAACGATAAAGACAGACCTTTCAAGGTTATCAGTCGTCCCGTCAAAGATTCGAGATTCAAGAATTGATATCCGCTGTGATGTTGCTTCAGTGAACTTCAGGGTCCCCAAGAACGTGGGCCTGATTGTCGTGCACGAAGGAGACCTTAACTGGAGAGATTTTGAAGGACTGGTAGCACGTGACAAGGGTTATGCTTCTGATAACCTTGACGAGGCAATAACCACCTGCCAGGTTTTCATCAAATCAGACATGTCAAAGATCTCTATCGACTGGATATAGTAAACTCAGACTTCTGAAGCTTTGAGGGGCCGGGGTATTCTCTCCGGCCCTTTTTCATCCATTGAAGTAACGACCTTTGTGAGTTAGAATGCACTATGGGAGGGGATAGACAATGAAAGCACTGATTGCGGTCGATCTCCAGAAGGACTTTGTCGAACAGAACGGGGCACTGTACACTCCAGGAATCGAAAAAGTGGTTCCTGAAGCGGTGAAGCTCATAGAGGAGTTCAAATCGAAGGATTTGCCTGTTATTGTAACCACTGACTATCATACCCCAGACGACAAAGAGTTTGAAAGATGGCCTGCCCATTGTGTCAAAAACACCGACGGTGTTGAACTTGTGGACGAAATCAAACAAGCAATAAGCGGTTACGAGAAGCTCTTTCTCATAAGAAAGAACAGGTACAGCGCAATGTACAACACAAGCCTTGAGGATATAATTAAGAAGAATGCAATCGATGAGATCCATATTTGTGGGCTCCTGTCAAACATCTGTGTGATGTTCACTGTCGAGGAACTGATGAACAGGGATTACCGGTCTGTTGTTCATGAAAAGGCAACTGCATCAAACGATCCGGAGATGCACCGGTTCGCAATAAGAACGATCGAAGAAGTCCTGGGCGCTGAGGTACGAAGATGAAAAAGAGGTTGGATCCTCGTGTATTCAAGGTACCAATTGACAAGATTCGTTCAGGTTACTATTCTGACAAGTACTTCACAAGATTCGTTGAGGTCCTGAAGAAGGCCAAATGCTCATCAGACGTCCTTTACCAGTATTTCCCCAGAAGAGATGCCGTGATTGTTGGTATCGACGAGGCTCTTGCTATTCTTCGGTTTGGTACAGGATTCTACGCCAATGAATCTGAGGCAATGCAGCTATTTGAGAGGATTCTGGAAACTGAGCGACATATTCAGTTCGCTGCATGGGATATGGACCGTGAAGGGCTCACGCATCTCTCTTCGAGGAAGTGGGACCTGAAGCTTAAACTCGACGACCTCTGGATAGACAAATGGAACGAGATAGAAGTGCACGCCCTTTTCGACGGAGACGAAGCGGTCGATTCAGAGCCTGTTATGACAATCCGCGGAGATCCCAGGTATTTCGGATATCTTGAGACGGTTTTGCTTGGAGTGCTTGCAAGAGCTAGCTCTACAGCAACAGCTGTCAAGAAGGTTGTTTCAGCTGCACGTGGGAAGCCGATCCTTTTCTTCAGCGCGAGGTTTGATCACTTCTGGACACAGGCAACGGATGGCTATGCCGCGTTCAAAGCAGGCGCATTCGGGGTATCCACGGATGCAAACGCTGACTATTGGGGAGCAGAGGGGTTGGGGACTATTCCTCACGCATTAATTGCTGCCTATGAAGGAAGCACGGTCGACGCCGCAGTAGCTTTTGACAGGCATATTGATCCCGGTGTGAATAGAATAGTGCTGGTGGACTGGGACAACGACGTCATCGAAACTACTTTCCAGGTTGCTGAGGCTATGTACGAGGTAACCACAGGAAAGAAGTTTGTTCGCGGCGTTTCTGATCCTTCAATTGTTATCGGACCCGGGAAAGGGAAGATCTGGGGCGTTCGATTCGATACTTCCGGGTCTCTAAGGGACTTCTCCGTTGTTCCTAAGGACAGATCCTCTCTGGGTGTCTGTCCCGAACTGGTCTGGAAAGGACGTCAGGCATTCGACAGTAGTGGCATGGAGGATCTCAAGATAGTTGTGAGTGGCGGATTTGATGATGAGAAGATAAGACTCTTCGAAAACCTGGAAGTGCCGGCTGATGTTTACGGAGTGGGATCGAACCTGCTCAGGGACAAACTTGACTACACTGCAGATATCGTTGAGGTACAGGGTAGACCCTGTGCAAAGTACGGAAGGAAGAAGGGAGATACTTCTCGCCTTTCTATCGTAGAGAAAGAATACTGGAACGACAACGGATAAAATACAGGAGGTATTTAGTATGGAACAGAAAGGTACATGGACAGTCAAGAAGGGCTTCGCAGAAATGTTTAAGAACGGTGTGATAATGGATGTTACTACCCCCGAACAGGCAAGAATAGCTCAGGAAGCGGGTGCTGTTGCAGTAATGGCCCTGGAGCGCGTGCCAGCAGATATCAGGAAAGAGGGCGGCGTTGCGCGCATGGCAAGCATAAAGCTTATCAAGGAAATCGTTGCAGCTGTCTCTATACCTGTCATGGCAAAGGTGAGAATCGGCCATGTTGCAGAAGCGAAAATCCTGGAGAACCTTGGTGTTGATTTCGTTGATGAATCAGAGGTTCTTACGCCAGCAGACGACAAGTACCATATTGATAAGCATGATTTCAAAGTCCCTTTTGTCTGCGGGGCAAGAAATCTCGGTGAAGCCGCCAGAAGGATCGCAGAAGGTGCTGCCATGATTAGAACAAAGGGTGAAGCAGGCACAGGCAACGTTGTTGAGGCAGTAAGGCACATGAGAACTGTCAACGAAGAGATAAGAAGACTGCGTAGCATGAATGATGCGGAACTAGTTAACTTTGGAAAGGAGATAGGTGCTCCGGTTGAAATACTTAGTCAGATTAGAGAACTCGGAAGATTGCCTGTTGTGAATTTCGCTGCTGGAGGTATTGCCACTCCCGCAGATGCTGCTCTAATGATGATGCTGGGTTGCGACGGAGTCTTCGTTGGTTCTGGTATCTTCAAGTCAAAGGCTCCGGAGACAATGGCAAGAGCTATCGTCAACGGTGTATTGTACTACGATAATCCTGAGAAGCTTGTAGAGATCTGCGAAGATGTTAGCGAAGCGATGCCAGGACTGGATGTTGCTTCTCTCGAAACGAGGTTGCAGGAAAGAGGAGACTAATGCAGATAGGTGTTCTTGCTATACAGGGCGATATAAGGGAACACGTGAATTCTGTAGAAAGACTTGGCCATAGCCCTCTACTCGTAAGAGATCCCAAGCGCCTGGACGAACTTGATGGGCTCATAATGCCGGGCGGTGAATCCACAACGATGACGATACTGATGAAACGATTTGGACTTTGGGATAAACTCAAGTCGCTGATCGAGAAGGGAATGCCAGTATACGGAACATGCGCTGGCCTTGTTCTTCTCTCAAGAAGAGTCACCAACTATCCCGAACAGCCCACTCTTGGTGTTCTCGACGTGGAGGTTGAGCGCAACGCTTACGGTAGTCAGACTGAGAGCTTCGAGGCGCGTGTGCACGCACCTGTTTTTGAGACAGAAATCAGTGCTTTCTTCATTCGTGCACCAATCATCCGTTCTTCCAGCATGAAAGTGGAGATCCTTGCCAAACATGAAGGAAAGCCTGTTCTTGTACGACAGGGGAACATTCTTGCTTCAACATTTCATCCAGAACTCACTGATGATTCTAGAGTTCACCAGCTGTTTCTTAAGTCTATCTCACTCAGAAGGCAGGGGGCTAATGTATGAGAATATTGATAGTTTCGGATACTCACGGTGACAACAGCAAATTCCAGAAGGTTCTTTCGCTCGCAGGTGAGGTTGATTCAATCATACACGCTGGCGATTATCTTTACCATGGCCCTCGCAATCCCATGCCTGACGGTTACGCCCCGGAACAATTGGCTGAACTGATCAGAAGCAAAGGGTCTATTCTTTACGGAGTTCGTGGTAACTGTGATTCAGAAGTCGATCTTATGGTAATGGGTCTCAGCGAACTCCCGAGAGAACTCGAAAAGACGATTTCCGACACACGTATTTTAGTTCACCATGGTGATCAGGTGCTGACACAGGACTCAGGAA
>CAZSXB010000075.1:0-9322 GCA_964611155.1 uncultured Thermotogaceae bacterium | reverse complement strand
ACCGGCCTCTTATGTGTGTTAGAAAGCTTACCAGTTCAGGATGTTCTTGAATAGAGCAGCATTGTCATGAACATCGATGTAGTCGCCTGTTATCAGACTATACACGTCATTTGCAAACAGAGTGGCATCTGTTACTGCGACAACCTTTCCGTCGCCAACTTCAGAAACAGCTACCAAACCAAGATTCGTAACAGAGGGAGCGACGTCTACCTCGGAAGAAAGAACGCTAGTAACCTGGAAGCCAGCATCAAGGGAAAAAGTAGATGCTGTTCCTGCGGTACTCTCTGCGTGAACAACAATCTGTGCACTGCCTGACACATTCAACGCAGTGGATGCAAACAAAGCTAACTTGTTCAGACCCGAAGTTACTGCATGTGCGGTGATTTCCGTTGTTGTCAACCAGCTGGAAGTAGACTGGTAGTTGTTTGTTGAATCACTAAGCTGGTAGTTGGCAAATGTGATGTTCGATCCCACGTAAGAAGCTATGCTATTCAGAAGGGTATTGTCGTAGTACCAGTACCACTCGCCCAGCAGAATCACCTTACCGCCTTTATCCAGGAGGCTCTTGACCTTGCTCTTATCCTGTGTAGTGTACGAAGTCGCTGGGGCCGCAATTAACACTACCCCGTATTTCTCCGGCGAAAAACCTGCAGAAGATGAGTAGCTAACTGAGTAGCCTTCGGCTAATGCAATTGCCTCCAACTTTTCAAAGAAGTCTTCTGACCCGTAACCATCAAAATCGTAGGAGTTGTTGTGAGTATCATCAATCAACAGGGTCATAGGAACTTTACCAATCAGGAAGCACGATGAAAATGATAGGACCAGAAGCATTACCATTGCAAGAAAGAGAAGCTTCTTCATATATGACACCTCTTTTCGGGTCATAACCCGATAATTTATACCGTATTATGATTTTAGGCTTTTCATTTCCGATTACAATGATCTGGATAGACTCTATACAAAAGATCTCTTTCTCAAACAAAGGAGCTGCAAAACTCCGAGAGTATGTACGTCTTATAGAGAGAATTCTCATGCAGAGAGAAGAATCGAGTAAGGAATTCTGTGATAAGAGTATTGCTGCGAAGCATACGTCGTTTCTCGCGGGAATGAGGGAAAAAGGTCAAGCAAGATACTGGCTTCTCTGTTTCCCGAAAATCGTTGACAGCTCCTGGTAAGCTGGCATAATGGTACTGGCAGATATTCTTGCTTATGCGATTTTGATCCTGTCAGGAAGGAGGGGCGGGTGATGAAGGCACTTGTCATTGAGGCTCCGGGTAGTATTGAAGTACGTGAAGTAGTTGATCCTGAAATCAAGAAGGATGATGACGTTCTTATAAGAGTTACCACGTGCGGGATATGCGGAACAGATATACACATTCTCGGAGGGCTGAAGTCAGCGAAGTACCCCGTCATACCTGGTCATGAGTTCTGTGGTGTTGTAGAAGATGTTGGAAAGAGAGCTGCCGAGAAGCTGAGGAAGGGAGACAGGATTGTTGTCGACCCGAACCTTTCGTGCTTCCAGTGTGAAGCTTGTAGAGAAGGAAGGATCAACCATTGCACAAACGGTATGATCAATCAGGGGGTTAATCTGGACGGAGGGTTTGCAGAGTTTGCCAGGGTCAACGTTAAGCAGTGTTACAGAATCTCCGAAGATGTGCCCGAAGATGTGGCGGTACTGGGGGAACCTCTGTCCTGTGTGCTTCACGGGCTGGACAAGGCTGGGGTCTTTCCTTCAGAGAGAGTCGTCGTATTTGGAGGAGGACCCATAGGGGTACTGATATATAAGTGTTTGCACACAATAATGGGTGTCTCTGATATTTGTATTGTTGAGATCAGCCAGGAACGTATCAGTGCTGCGAGGGCTGCAGGAGTTGAGAGCATAACCGCCACAACGCCTCAAAGAGAAGCTGATGTGGTGTTTGAAGCATGTGGAAGTGTAGAAGCCTTCGAAGCAGGGATACGAATGTTGGAACCAGGTGGTCGGCTGATTCAGTTTGGTGTTCCTGTTGAAGATGCTATTGGCAGGGTCCCTCTTGACAACATCTATCGCAAAGAAATTAGCATTATCGGTTCGTTTGTCAATCCGTTTACCATGGGTCGGGCGGTAGAGCTCCTCTCGGATTACCAGAAACTGTTTTCAGGAATTGCTGCGAATAAGCTGTCTCTTGAAGAAGCGAGGAGTGTTATTCGAGGAGAAATGGCGACGTCGGAATTCTTGAAAGCTGTTGTGAGCTTCTAAGAACTCATTGTCATGTTGCTGGTGTTAGACACCGATTGAACACTCAGAAGGAGTAACCGTAAGAATTCGGGCAGCGCAGTCATATAGAGCCATATGATATCAAGAGAATCAATCATGAAACGGAGGTAATGAAGAATGCCACTGGCAACGCTTGCCGAGGTGCTGAACAATGCATACGAAAATG
This sequence comes from uncultured Thermotogaceae bacterium, assembly GCA_964611155.1. Classification (GTDB taxonomy): domain Bacteria; phylum Thermotogota; class Thermotogae; order Petrotogales; family Kosmotogaceae; genus UBA9910. The sequence continues at coordinate 6,899 of CAZSXB010000075.1, read as the reverse complement.
GTTACGCTATAGCAGGCTTCAATTTCTACACGTATGAAGATGCATCAGCAATTGTAAGGGCTGCAGAGGAAGTGGATAGTCCTGTTATCCTTATGGCTTCGGGCAAAGCTATCAAACACCTGGGAGTAGATTATGCTGCCAGCACCATCAGAGTTCTGGCAGAAAGAGCAAGGGTGCCGGTTGTTGCTCATCTGGACCATGCAACAGATCTAGAAACCATCTTTCAAGCAATCAAGGATGGGTTTACTTCGGTTATGTACGATGGGTCCTTGTTAGACGTCGAAGAAAACATAAGAAACACCAAACTTGTTGTGAGTGTTGCAAGAGCTCTTGGTGTGAGCGTCGAAGCAGAAATTGGAAGGGTTGGCATGTCGGAGGAAGGGGAAGATGTTGGAGAAATACTTACCGACCCCAATTCCGCCAGTGAATTCTATGAAAGCACCGGAGTCGATGCTCTTGCCGTTGCAATAGGTAGTGCACACGGAATGCAGAAGCAGGAAGCGAATCTTGATCTCGACCTGGCGAAAGAGATTCACGAAAGTGTTGACGTTCCACTGGTGCTTCATGGTTCCAGTGGCGTAAGAGACGAAGATCTGAGGCAGATAGCCCGATACGGTTTTGCCAAGATTAATGTAGGCACAAAACTGAAGCATGTTTTCGCGCAAGGTATCAAGGATCTGTGCACCTCCGACGCCTTTGTGCCAGATCCACTGAAAATCGTGGTAACAGCCTCTCGGGAAATAGAGTGTGTCGTGAAAGAAAAGATCGCTCTGCTCAGAGAATGAGTAACGTTACTTGCTTCCAGGTGCCATACTGACACCTTTTGGAGGGGATTGTATGGAGGTTCTTGTAAAAGTGGCTTCTGTTGACGACATTCCTTTTCTGGCTGCATGTGGTCATACAGAAGAAGACAAAGAAATACAGGATTCCGTAAGCAGAAAGACTAGCTGGTTTAAGAAACAGTGGTGGGACGGACTGATATCGCTTGTCGGTTTCGTCAATGGTGAGAGGGCCGGTTGTCTTAACGTCTTTCCCATTGAAAACTCTCCTTGGGGACCAAAAGGGAAGGACCTTCTGGTAATGCCCTGTCTCTTTGTGAAGTGGGAATTCCAGGGCAAAGGACTCGGAAGGGCTCTGATGGAGAAGGCTGTTGATATTGCACGTTCTTCGGGTAAGAAGGGACTGGTAGCTTTTAGTTTCTCTGAACCAGAATGGTTTCTGCCAGTGGACTTCTTCGTCAAATTCGGATTCGAAGAGATTTCACAGAACGGTGATGAAAGGCTCATGTGGCTGAAACTTGCCAATGATGCTACTGTGCCGATTCAGTTCGTAAGCCGGTATCGCTATACACCGGTCACCGGGAAGGTGGTCATAGATCTCTTCTTCAACACGTTCTGTGAAACTAGCGATATTGAAGCACAGAGGGTTAGAGAGGTCGCCGAGGAATTTGGAGACAAGGTCTTCCTGAACGTTCATTGCGCAGATAATCACTGTATCAGAGAGAGGTTCGAGCTCTCTAGAGGGATCTTTATAAACGGGAGAGAGCTTTTTTGGGGGTATGAAGCTCCCAGGGAAGGAATCAGGGAAGCAGTCAGAGAAGCCTTGATGAGCATGGATGTTCAGCATGATTAGACGACCTTCCCCGGACTTGGGATAGAGCTGGCCAAGAAATGCTTTCGGGAATAGTGAGTTCAGACAGTTCCTGGTTTTTTCCCTACCGATATAGTCTTCATCCATTCAATTGATTTTGATGTCTCTTCATCAACTTCAAGAACGACTCTCTCAACATTCAGGAACGCCATGAACTCCTCAAAGCACTTCTTCAGAGGATTTATGTAATCCAGAGAGGCTGGTACAGTATCTTCCCACCACCAGCCCTTGATTATCAGGGTCTTGTTTCTTGAATCCCGAACTGGCTCAAAGCGTGCAATGAAGCGATCTCCTAGCAGGATCGGTACAACGTAATAACCATAACGCCTTTTAGGAGCGGGCTTGTAGACTTCCCAGACATAGTCGAAATCAAACAGCTCCCGCACCAGCCTTCTGTTCCACATAAGGTTATCGAGCGGAGCTATCACTGCTGCTTCGAAGAGGCTTTCTGAGATTGTCTGGATCTCATTCAGCTCCTTTTCGCTTTCTTTGCTCAGGTATAGCGGTGCTCTCAATCCTTGAACACTGATTTCAAGTATCTCTTGTTTATCGAGAAGTCTTGCGATAGATTCTGCTAGTTCATTGCTCTTCAAACCGATGATTCCCAACCAGACATCTCCTGAAAGTGCCCAGCATAGTCCAACACTCTTGATACGTCTCTTGACGTGCCAGTCATGGTAATCCGCCAGCGTTGTGTTTGGGTCAGGTCCATTGAGTAGTGCTTGCGGAATGTGTTTTCTCGAGAAGTCATAGTACTTTCTCGTTCCACTCCTGTGGTGAATGATCAACTCTCCGCACCAGTACATGCTCTCCAGCGCTGCCCGTGCAATTCTGGCTGGCCCCCAGGGCCACCCTATTTTCTTATTCAATCCAAGCTCGAGTGATGAAATCGGGCCTTCCCTCTTCAGTACGTTACGAACATGCTGGAGAACTTCTCCAATGTGATTGTTTTCGAATTGTCTTTCTTGGTAGACCTTACGCAATCTTTCAAAGTTCGGCCAGTCTTCGACAGGGTAAATGCACATGTTTCTGTCCCAACCGTCAATGAGTTTTCTGTCAGTATAAAGCAGCTGGTTCAGATACTTTGTCTGGTATCCCCTGACTCGCGACTGAAGAACAAGGGCAGCATTCTGTCCGGCTTTGTCAAGAGGATCGAACTGAATACTGTTGATGCTTCTCACAAACTTCAGTACACCTTCATTCCCCTCGAGCGTTCTTGGAGGATACAGATGAAGGCACTTCAGCATTAGTCGTCTTGCTTCACTTCTGGAAAGCTTGATCTGCATGAACTGAAATCGGCCTCCTCTTATATGTCTATCCAGAGTACTATACACTCTGCTGCGCTAGTCTATGAAGGAGAGATCTCATCAGTTGGTCCACAGAATACTTGACTCATTCGAAACTTCCTCTTCAACCATTAAGTCATATCTGCATGGCATGAGGAGGCGAGAGTCTTGAGGAAATTGCTTATTGTTACTGTTCTGTTTGGATTGGTTTCAGTCTTGAGTGCTGATGGAGTAGTTGTTCCGGCAGTTCAGACTGATGCTGGAACGATAGGTTTTGCTATGACGTATCACAATGTACGTATTGTTATCGATGAAGGAATTGCACACGTAAGTATTGAAGAAGAGTTTAAGAATATCTCTGAGTCTTTACTTGAAGCAGTGTATCTCTTCCCGGTTCCTCGGAACGCAGTCATCAGCGATTTCAAGATGAAAGTTGGTGATGATATCTTCTCAGGGGAAGTCCTGTCAGCAGAGCAAGCAAGATCCATCTATTTGGAGATAGTCTCAGCAATGAGAGATCCCGCATTACTCGAGTACGTGGGTTCTGGTTTGATTCGTCTCAGCGTGTTTCCCTTTGAGCCTGGAGAGAAGCGAACGTTTTCTCTGAATTACTCACAACCTCTTGAACTGGTGGGTAATGCCTATTCATTCACTTATCCTCTCAAGATCGAATCACTTCTCTCTGAACCGATCGGCCGCGTCAGCATCGTCGTAGAAGTTTCTGATGATATCGCAGAAGTGTTTTCACCGAGCCACCCGTTCAGATTAATGGACAATGATGGATATGAGTCTTACATTTATGAAGCGAAGAATCTTCGTCCCAACTCAGATGTTACGTTAGTTCTGAGCACTGGAGGCACAGAGATTCCATCATCTATGGTTACGCATTGGGACAGCACACTGAATCATGGCTACTTTCTTCTATCTCTGGTCCCGAGGCTCGAAGAAGCGACTGTGATACCCAAGGATGTGGTCTTCGTGCTCGACATTTCAGGATCAATGTACGGCGCCAAGATAGAGCAGGCAAGAAAAGCTCTTGAACAAACACTCCAAATGCTGAGAGATGAAGACAGATTTGCCTTAGTGACTTTTGACGGAAATGTATACAACCTTACGAGAGAGCTTTTGCCAGCCTATCAGAAAACAGAGTGGGTAAGCAGGGTTCGCGAAATCCAGGCAGGAGGTCTTACCAACATATACGATGCTCTTGAAGTTGGTTTGAGCGTTTTTGATGGGACGGAAGGACGTTTCAGGGTTCTTCTTTTTCTGACCGATGGAGAGCCTACTGCTGGTATTACAGAAACAGGAAGGATTGTGAACGACATTACCAGTGTTGCCAGGGAGAAGGGAGTGCACATATTCTCATTCGGCATTGGAACAAGTGTAGTTGCAGAGTTGCTTGATCGCCTGGTGCAGGAGAATGCTGGCAGGGTCAGCTATATTGTTGAGGGCGAAACGATTGAGGCCAAAGTGGCGGATCTGTACAGATCAATTGAGACGCCCGCACTGGAAAATGTCACGGTTAACCTGAGCGGAATTCCTACCATCAGCATTACTCCAGAAGGTCCTTACACATTATTCTCAGGAAGCGCGCTCAGGTTATCAGGCATCTTCCTCGAAGGAGGAGAACTGCGCGTCAGGGTCGAAGGTGAAAGAAGCGGCGAACACTATACTTACATCTACAGGTTTGATATTGATCAGTTGCAGGAGAACGTATTTGTGTCAAGAATATGGGCCCAGAGGAGAATAGCACAGCTTGCGAACAGGTACAGATATGAACAGGGGCTGAGCGAAGAAGCGAGAAAAGAGATATCTGATGAGATCATTGCCCTATCAAAACGCTTCAATATCATCAACGAGTTCACTTCTTTTCTCATCGCTCCTGAAGTGCAGAACATCAGCAGGAGTTTCAGCGATAGCTTTGACCTGGCGTCGGATGGTATTGGCTCTGTGATGGCGGCCAAGTCTGTTGCAGAGATGGAACAGGACGCCATAACAGGAGTCGTCGCGACAGATCTGAGATTCATTGGTCAGGAGATTTTTGGCCTTGTCGATGGAATCTGGACTCATGATCATCCTGGAATCAATGAACTGGAGGAAGTAAAGGTGGAGGTATTCAGTGAGGCCTACTTCAAGCTTGTTGAGATTGACCCGTGGATTATGGAGGTCTGCGCTCTTGGCAGCAGAGTCAAATTCGTGTTCAACGATACACTTTTCGATATTGGAGATGAAGGCATTGGGAGTCATGAAGAACTGATTGAAGTGCTGAATTGAGAGAATAGTCTCTTTGTGAACAAGCCAAACAAATGTTTATGCAACAAATGCTACAAAGGAAATACCTGTGTACAGGGTTTATACTCTTGTATATATGAGGCAGGCTATGCTGGCTCGTGACGCATGCCTGGCAGAAGATAACGCAGGGAGGAAGAAGTGGAACACTGGGTACATATAGCCATAGGATTTGTCGTGGCGTGTTTATTGCTGTCGGGGATCTTATTTCATAATGAGACCACGTCCTCTATTAATGGACCTGAAGCCATTTCCGTTCTGGAAGAGGTTGAGATCGGTGGTATGGGTCAGTGGGTGCTGATAAAGGGTGAGGACATATCAAATCCCGTTCTTCTGTGGTTGCATGGAGGTCCGGGATCATCTCTCATGCCGGCGTCATGGTGCTTTGATGACGAACTTCTGAGTGACTTTGTTGTCGTTCACTGGGATCAGAGAGGTTCTGGCAAGTCCAATTCATGGGGCTTCGATTATGACGAGCTGAATCTCGAAAGATATGTTCAGGATGCACACGAAGTGACAAGCTACCTTAAGCAGAAGCTCGGCAAGGAGAAGATCTACATTATAGGTTACTCATGGGGTTCCAGGATAGGAATAAGGCTTTCAGCAAGGTACCCCGAAGACTACCATGCACTCATATCACTGGGTCAGGTCGTCAGTCCCATCAAGGATCATGTTGTTACCTTCAGCCGTATAATGGAAAAGGCGCAACAGGAAGACAATGAAAGAGACATCACTCGACTGGAAATGCTAGGCGAGCCTCCGTATTTAGAACACAAAGACTACACTGTCTTGAGAGGAATGGCACAACAATACGATGGCGGAACAGACTTTGGATATTTGAAACTTGCCTGGTTGGGACTGCAGTCCTCAGAGTATCGTCTGCGAGACTATCCGCTGTATATTGCCGGCTATCTCAAAGGACTCAAGGCAATGTGGGAGGAGTCCATTCAGTTTGATGCTTTTGCTGAAGCGCAGTCACTGAAACTCCCTGTATACTTCTTGATTGGTTCAAAAGATCTATACACTCCTATTGAGCTTGTTAGAGAGTACTATGAATATCTCGATTCTCCCATGGGGAAGGAGCTTATCGTCTTCGAGCATTCCGCTCATGCGCCATTCATGAGTGAGCCTGAGAAGTTCCGCGAAGTACTGCTGCGAATAAAGCATGAAACATACGAGTAATCGAGCAGAGAACATTTGAGAAGGGAAGCGCTAAAGAACATCACGCGAAGCTGGTCCAGCAGGGATCGCTGGAGAAGCGGAATGAGCGAAGTACTCTCAAGAAGCGGATCATCGCTTTGCGATGAGAAGCCGAACGCAGGAATGCACTGCGTGAAGCTAGTCCAGCAGGGATCGCTGGAGAAGCGGAATGAGCGAAGTACGCTCAAGAAGCGGAGTGGCTTAGTTCTTGCCACGAAGCGGAACCACAAAAAAGTGGCGAAGGTGAAGATCAAAATCGGGTCCGAAGCGGATCGACGAAGATCATTTCGAGAAGCTCATTTCAGAGAACCAGAAACTGGCACGACATACTCCATTGTGCCACAAAGTGACAAAACTCTTTTCCACAGTAATGTAGGGGTTGAACACTGTTCAACCCTGCCTCAGTTAATGGTTTCGGGAGTCGGATGTCCGAATTCTCGCAAGTCGGCATTTTCGCTTCCTGCTCTATCTTTT
>CAZSXB010000074.1:0-9650 GCA_964611155.1 uncultured Thermotogaceae bacterium | reverse complement strand
CTTCAGAGAAGACCAGAAGAGCCTTATTGTTGCAATGGATCACGGAAGCACGATGAACGTTCTTCCAGATCTCCTGGATACTGAAAGGATTATCACAGAAGTAGTTGAAAATGGTGCAGATGCTTTTTTGACGACTTTCGGGATCGTGAAGAAGTTCTGGCCAGCAATGAAAGAAACAGGGGTTATCCTGAGGCTCGATGGAGGTGTATCTTCGATCAGATCAGAAGGGAAGGCTTACAATCAGCTGTTTACTGTAGAAGATGCCCTCTGTCTGGGCGCAGATGCAGTAGCTTGTATGGGGTTTCCCGGAACAGAAGATGAACCGAACACTCTGAGTTATTTGTCTAAAATCGCAGCTGAAGCGCATGTCTGGGATGTTCCGTTTATGGCAGAGATGATCCCTGGTGGGTTCATGAAGAAGGAGCTTCATACTCCTGAACTGATAGCCCAAGCTGCACGAATGGGAGTGGAGCTAGGAGCAGACTTCATCAAGACGGACTATCCAAAAGATATTGACAGTTTCAGAAAGACAGTTCAGGGAGTCTTCAGGCCCATTGTCGTGCTCGGAGGATCGCGCTCTGATGATCCCAAAGAGCTGCTGTCTATGGTTAAGGAAGCGATCGACGCGGGTGCTTCAGGTGTTGCAATAGGAAGAAACATATGGGGATACCATAAACCGGGGCTGATGACAGCTGCATTGAGGAGGATCATTCACGAAGGTGCCTCAGTTGAGCAAGCTGCCGCAATGCTCCAATAATTGGGAGGTGCAACATGAAAAGATTCGTTTTGCTAACAGTTCTTTTAGCTTTCCTTCTTACAACGGCAGGTTTCTCCTATTCAGTTGTACTGATGATCACGGGTGAGGTCGGCGGAAATCCGATATATGAGATGATGGTTGCTGGTGCCGAAAAAGCGGCCGAAGAAGCTGGATTCAGTCTTCGGGTGGTAGAAGGTGGATATAATCCTGCCAACTGGGAACCAACTCTCATAAGCCTTGCTTCGACCGGGCTGTATGATCTGGTTGTAACGTTCTCCGAAGGGATGCCGGCGAGTGTTGTGAGAGCTGCAAACATGTTTCCCAATCAGAAATTTGTTCTAATGGAAGCAGTTATCAAGGATGCTCCGCCGAATGTATATTCGTTCGGGTTTCGTGACGAAGAGATGACGTATCTTGCTGGCTACTTTGCTGGACTGGTTACAACCAGCGATCTTCCCCGCGCAAACCCGCAGAAGAAGATCGGACTTCTTGCAGGTGATATTTATCCTGCGATGACAGACATAATGAGACCCGCCTATATCAATGGTGCTCGTGCTGTCGATCCTGACATAGAACTGGTATTCTCCGCGGTGGGTTCCTGGGCAGACCCTGCGAAGGGTGGCGAACTGGCTCAAGCACAGTTTGAGCAGGGAGTAGATGTTATACACACAATTGCAGGAGGCTCATGGGTTGGCGCTGTTGAGAAAGCAGTTGCAATGAACAAATACATCATTGGTGTAAACTCGAATATGATCCATTTTGCCCCGGGCACTGTACTAGCCTGCTCAATAAAACACGCGGATATTGCGATGAAAACAGTATTGCTATGGGGTATAGCAGGAGAGCTGGAATTTGGTTCCTACGATAGGTGGGGAATCAAGGAAGGTGTGCTTGGCTTCACACTTGATGACCCGAACTTCCTTGGCAATGTCACAGACGAAATGGTAGAAGAACTGAAAGAAGTCATTGCTGCATTTGAGCGCGACGAAATTGATCCACTGCAATAAGAGTTCTCCGGTGTGACCTGCTCGTCAGGTCACACCCTATTCTTCGTGAAAGGCTGAACGAATGTGGATGATCTTGTTCTTGTGATGACCGGAATCTCCAAGATTTACGAGGTAAACAGTGTCAGAGCCTTAAGGAATGCGGTATTTGAAGTCAAGAGGAATACCGTACATGCACTTGTTGGAGAGAACGGTGCAGGGAAGACCACACTGATGAAGATTCTCTGTGGGCTGGAGCGAGCTGATTCGGGGAGAATAATCTTAAACGGCAAGGAAGAGACTATAAAGAATCCAAGGGATGCATTTGCCTTTGGAGTCGGAATGGTTCACCAGCATTTCAGACTGATAGAAGACTTCTCCGTGGCTGAAAACGTTGTTCTTGGAGCGGAACCGTGCAGAAGCCTGGGGATTGTAGACAGGAATTTGTCTCGAAAACAAGTTGAGGCGCTCGCTGACAGTAGCGGCCTCAGAATCGATCCCTCTGAGAAGGTGTCGCGTCTCTCGATTGGCCAGAGGCAGAAAGTTGAGATCCTGAGAGTGCTGAACCGAGGAGCAGATATTGTGATTCTTGACGAACCGACATCAGTTCTCACAGAGCAGGAGATCGCGGACCTCTTCCAGACAATTGGCAGACTAAAGGCAAACGGAAAAACGGTTGTGTTTATAAGTCACAAACTCCAAGAAGTGATGGCTATTTCGGAAGAAATAACCATTCTCCGAGAAGGGATCACAGTTGACAGGGGAGCCACTTCTTCCTTTGATGCTAAGAAGATCTCATACTTGATGGTTGGTGAGAGCGTCGAACTCAGAACTGGGCGTCCGAAAGCGGCGGAAGATGAGTTGGCCCTGCAAGTTGAAGATGTTCGTATCCATGACAGGGGTGGACTTGCAGAAGTGGTTAAGGGTGTTAGTTTCGACGTTAAGAGAGGGGAGATCGTTGGAATAGCTGGTGTTGCTGGAAATGGCCAACTCCAGCTTGTTGAAGGACTGACTGGATTGAGAAAGCTTTCTTCGGGGCGTGTGCTGATTGACGGCAAGGACGTTTCAGAAGAGAGCACAAGACGACGACGGGAAGCAGGACTTGCATATATACCTGAAGACAGAATCACCTTGGGAACCTCAGTCTCTGCCTCAATAACTGACAACATTCTTGTCGACAGGTATTTCAAGCCAGACTTTTCAAGAGCTGGGTGGATCAGGTACTCGTCCGCCAGGAGTCATTGCAGGGAAATGATTCAAAGATTTGATATCAGGACCCCCAATGTTCAATTCCCTGTGGGGCTTCTTTCAGGTGGAAATATACAGAAGGTAATACTGGCACGAGAGTTCACTTCAGCTCCCTCGATTCTTGTTGTTTGCGAACCCACATGGGGTCTTGATGTGAGGAGTATCAAATTCGTATACGACAGAATAAACGAGATGAAAGCAAAAGGCGTGGGAGTTCTCCTGGTCTCAAGCAATCTCGACGAGATTCTGACTCTTGCTGACAGGATACTCGTGATGTGTGGCGGAAGAGTAGTCGCGTCGCTGAGTAACGACGGAGTTCTTGCGAGACGCGAAATAGGTGAGTACATGATGGGTATAGCTTGCCAACCAGAGTTCAAGAGAACGGAGATGAACACCAGGCATGCGTAAGACCCTCATATCTGCCACGACAGTGGCAATTGCCCTGGCAGTAGGTGTCCTGGCGATTGCTCTCACAAGCAGCGCACCAAGGGAAGCACTCAGATATTTCTTCACCGGGCCGTTCCTTAATGCTTACTTCTTTGGAAACATGATCACAAGAGCAATACCGTTGGTTTTGACAGGACTTGCTGCCAGTATTGCTTTTTCTGCTTCCGCATTTAACCTTGGGCTGGAAGGGCAGGTCTACTTCGGTGCAATATGCGGTACCTTGTTAGGACTTACGATGGGATCAACTCCTGTTTGGCTAACTTGTATAACCGTCATTATCGTTTCATGTGCTGTCGGAGGGGGTATTGCGGCTCTTTCAGGATACCTCAAGGCAAAGTGGAAGGTGAACGAACTGATTTCCTCCCTTTTAGTAAGCTATACACTGATAAACGTAGGAGATGCTTTACTGGAAGGACCTTTCAGGGATCCTCGCGCCGGTCTGGCTGCTAGCGGTTACCTGGATTCGGCAGTCAGGTTTCCCCGCATATTGATGCCCTCGAACCTCCATGCTGGTTTGTTCCTGGTCCTGGCAATAGCAGTGTTCGTTTTTCTGGCGATTAGATTCAGCAAGCTTGGTTACGAGATAAGAATCACTGGAAGCAATATATCGTTCGGCGCATACGGGGGCATTCACGTTCGCAAGGTAGTCATTCTCGCCATGGCAATCAGTGGCGCGCTGGCAGGACTCGCTGGAATGGTTGATGTCCTGGGTGTGCACAGCAGAGTCATCAGAGGTTTTTCATCGGGGTATGGATGGAATGGAATAGCAGTCGCGCTAATTGCCAGAAGACATCCAGTTCTGGTTATTCCGGCAGCTCTGTTCTTTGCTTTTTTGACTAGCGGAGCTGAAGTCAGCTCCTTCTTCACTGACATGAGTCCGGAGATTGCGAGAATAATCCAGGCTTCAATCTTCTATCTTGTGACCGCAGAAGGACTTCTCGCGTTTCTCAAGAAGCGAAGAGAGGCGACAGTATGATTGGCAGCTTCATGCATACCACAATCGTAATGATGACGCCGATCCTGCTTGCGGCTCTGGGGGGACTATTTACAGATCTCAGTGGCATGCTGAACATCGGTCTCGAAGGCATGATGCTGATGTCGGCCTTTGTATCAGTGTATGTGGCAAACGCAACGGGTAGTCTCCTGATGGGTGTTATTGCAGGGGTGCTCTCAGCTTGTCTACTTGCCGCAATTATGGCAGTGTTCAGCCTCAACCTCAAGGCAAACGTGTTTGTGGTCGGACTTGCTACAAATCTTATGGCTGCAGGGATGACAGTCTTCTTGAGTGGCTGGCTGGTGGGGACACGCGGAACGATTGTTTTCCATGAAGCTCCGCGGTTGAGCAGGATAGATATTCCTTTGCTGGGAGATATCCCAGTAATTGGAAGAATGCTAACCGGATACAGCATAATGGACTTCCTTGCGCTGGGACTAACGGTGGTATGTTTCTTTGTGATCTTCAAAACTTCCTACGGCTATCATCTGCGCTCTGTAGGAATGGACCACAGAACAGCAGAGAGTGTTGGAATATCAGTATACAAGCATCGATTTGTTGCTTTCATTATCAGTGGTGTTTTTGCCGGGCTTGGAGGAGCAGCGCTGTCACTTCCTCTAAGAGCCTTTGTCGGGGGGATGACGGGTGGAAGAGGATGGATTGCACTCGTTGCTGTAGTTCTTGGAAGAGGTAATCCTTTCGGTATACTGATTGCATCTCTCATATTCGGCGCAGCGTCCGCGGTGTCAAATACGCTGCAGGCGGTCACGGACATTCCCCCAAAGCTCCTCCTTGCTGTTCCATTCGTAGTAACACTTGTTGCCATGATCATATACGCTGTCAGGAGGAATGACTCTCTTGAACAACGATGATAGTCTATTTCACAGACTGAAGGATACGATGCCATACTTGAAGTCTGCTCAAATGAGGATAGCCACTTTTGTCAAGGAAAAACCAAGAGTAGCCATGAAGCTCACGGTTACAGAACTTGCTCATGCAACTAAAACCGCTGCTTCCACCGTCGTTGAGTTCTGTAAGAGACTCGGATATGCAGGATTCAGTGATCTCAAGATCTCTCTTGCTCAGGAAATCGAGCTGGTTGAATCGATGACGCTCGACTTTGAGCGTGTCTCCAGAATTGCCGGGAATCTCGTTGAATTCATATATTCCAGTGCTTCTGAGTCGCTTTCTTCACTCAGTGCCTCAGAACTTGAGATTGCTGCAGGAGGGCTACTACCTGCAGACAAGGTAGAGATTTTTGCTTTCGGATTTGATGCAGTTGCGGGACTCGACCTCTTTGTGAAACTGAAACAGCTGGGTTTTCAATGCAATTTCTATGAGAATCCTTTTATGCAGAGCATTTCAGCTTATCATATGACTTCTCAGAGCGTGGGCATTGCAATATCAAGCAGTCATTCTTCAAGAGATATCCTGGATTCCATTCAGTACGCGAAAAGGGCTGGTTCGATGGTTATTTCTATAGCAGCAGCTGGATCAAAAATCGCCGCAGCAAGCGATGTTGTGCTTCCCACTTACTCAAAGACCAAGATTCTTCCTGAAGGAGGTATCCTGACCAGGTATATTCAGTTACTCATGGTTGATTCTCTCTTCTTGAAGCTTCTCGAAATGGATAGAGAGAGATTTGCCAGTGCATACAGACAATTCGAAGAGATTATTAATTACAAGAGGAGAGGCGATCGTGGCGTCATCTGAGCTCATTCTCGCAATTGACATAGGAACAACAAACACAAAACTCGCAATATTCGACTGCGGAGGGAAACTCATTTGGAGAAGGCAGCAGAAGACCAGGGTGATAAACCACTCTGGCCGTTATGAGGCGGATCCGGAATCATGGTGGACGACGATATGCAGTTCACTTTCTGGTATTGACAAGACTCTAAGGAACAGAATCCGCGTAGTTTCGACGATCGCACAGGGACCCACAATCGTTCTTGTCAACAACGAAGGAGTTGTTTTGGGAAGAGCCGTAACCTGGATGGACCGGCGCGGCTCTCAATATCTTGAAGAGGCACTGAGTGCAGAGCCCGATGAACAATTGGCAAGAGTTCTATGCAAACTTATTTCTCTCGAGAGGAATACTTCGGATCAATCAATTCTCCTCCAGCCCGCTGACTTCATCAATCTGAGGTTGACTGGTGTGACAGCGAACTGCTCGTTCGGAACAGAAGGGTTCCTTCCCTGGAAGGAGAGCACCCTCAAGAAACTCGAATTGGATCAGTCTTTTAGAGTCCCAGAGCTGATCGAATCAGGAAAAGTTGTTGGGAAGATCATGCGGAAGGTTGCTGATGAATCAGGTCTGCCGCAAGATGTTGAAGTTGTTTCGGGGTCACCTGACTTTGCAGCTGCACTTGTAGGAACAAATACTGTTCGTTCAGGAGACCTCTGTGATCGAGGGGGCACTTCTCAGGGTATCACCTTGTGCAGTCGAAGAAAGGCAGAAGTTGAAGGATTGCTCACAACTCCGTTCTTCATAGACGACCACTGGAAAATCAGTGGTCTGATGAATACTACCGGAAGGGCTCTTGAATGGTTACAGGAGATAATCAAGCACAGGCATTCTCTGGGAAGCGAACTGTCTGAGAAGCGGCCAACCGGGGTAATCTTCTTACCCTATCTCAATGGAGAGAGAAGCCCTTATTGGGATGACAATGCTCGTGGCCTGTTCTTTGGACTTGGTCTTGAATCGAACGCGGAAACTCTTCTTGTTTCGGTAATGGAAGGCGTCGCCCACGGCATTTCCCAGATCATAGGAAAGATGGAGAATGCTGGCTGTAAGATTGATAACGTTCGTACAACAGGTGGCCAGGCCCTGAATGGATTATGGAATCAGATTAAGGCAGATGTATTGGGCAAGTCCGTGGAGGTCCCTGAAGTAAAGGATTCTGAACTCCTTGGAGCTGCAATATACGCGATATCACACCTGAAGAAGTGCTCTATTGTCGAAGCGAGTGATACACTATTCAAGACCGAACACGTATTTCATCCTGACGTTGAGAAACACCGGTTCTACCAGATGTACCAACCAATCTTCGAGACTTTGTACGAGAACAATAAAGGGCTGTTTCGGGACCTCGTTGTTACAAAACAGAGTTTGATGAACATGAAGCTCACTGAGACCTAACCTTATCTGCAAGCTGGCTTTATGGAGAACGATGATTTGCTTCCAAGTACTTAAGCGCTTAACCCCTCTCTGTGTTTATCTTCAGTTTATTGTAGTAACGTGCGGTAGTGGTATAATGAAGAAAGCTTTTCATATTGCCCAATACGGAATATACATCGTCTCTGAGCCGGAGAGAAGACATGAAAGGATTCAAGATCTGTCAAGAGGGTTCTTCAATAGAGAAAGTGTGCCAGAAGTCAGGAACTCTAAGCCTTGTTGCAAAGGGTGGCTCTGTGGAAGTTCTTGTACAGGAACTGAGGGCAGGCACGCGCTTTTTTGTGCAACCAGGGGATTCCAACGATCTGATGGAGTTTTTTCGTGTAATCAAGGGTTGTATTGAGGTCTCGGATGGCAAAGGCACCATTATCAAACCCGGTGATTCCTTCTATGCATACAAGCTGGAAGAATCTGTCTCTCTTCTGACACTTGAAGACACAGAGCTACTGTATGTCTGTTCTGAACCAGTATTCCATTACATCAGCAGGCAGATCAAGGAACTGAAAGAGCTTCTGGAGAAGGTTGAAGCAAAGGACGTCTACACACACAGTCACGGAAAACGAGTAAGGGATCTCGCGTTTGCTGTTGGAGAGAAGCTTGGTTTGAGTGGCAATCGGTTGGAAAACCTGGCTTTTGCAGGATTCTTTCATGATATCGGAAAAGCGGGAGTGCCTGAGTCAATTCTCAAGAAACCAGGTCCGCTGACTGCCGAGGAGTTCAAGGTAATAATGACCCATGCGGAGAAAGGTGCGGAGATGGTTGAGGGCACACTCCTGGAAGGAACTGCTCGGATTATCGAACAGCACCACGAAAGAAGTGATGGGTCAGGCTATCCGAAAGGTCTCAAGGAAGACGAAGTGACCCTGGAGGCACGCATACTGGCCGTGGTAGACAGCTATGATGCCATGACTTCTGACAGGCCTTATCGATCTGCAATGAGCCCCCGCCAGGCAATTGATGAACTGGGAAGCCTATCAGATAAGAAATACGACGTTCAGGTTGTTGAAGCGCTCAAGCAGTCACTGATAGAGATTGGGGAGTTATGAGGTCTCAGTCGTCACAGATTATCAGTGGATCAACTGATATCTTTATAAACGCAAGTTCTACGGTTACCCTGTAACACTTCACCGAGATACCGTGTTCTCTGGCAAGAGAAAGAGCAGCACAAGATAATCTCTGGGTATCCTTAACGAGTGTGCCCGCAATAAACGCAACTGAACTTCTATAGGTGCCATTATCGATACCACCGTTAAGGTATTCTTTCTCAAGTTGACCAGCTATGAGCTTTGCTTCAGCTATGAGCTCTTCGATAGCACTGTTGGTATGACTTACAACAAGTCGAACGAGTTCTAGCGAATCGGTGTCTGCCAGAGCAGTTGAAGCAAGAATAAGCATTGATATAATCAAAAGAGCTGTCGCTAGTCTTCTCTTCATGTATTTGCCTCCATGTATCCTTGATCAATCTTCTTCCAGGAAAGAAAGCGGTCGAAGAACACTTCAATTGTACAGGCTGTGAAGAGTCGTGTCAAACAAACTGCCACCATAGATCGGCGGCAGTATAGCTTTAAATGGTGATTTACTACATGGACCAGACTACCCAAGAGATGTATCAGAAGAAACCCCTGGCTTTCTCCTTCATTGTCTTCCGATAAACTCTTGAGAGGTTATTGCATCAGTCATCGCAGATAATCAGAGGATCAACAGAGATCTTCATGAATCCAATATCTACGACAATTCGCTCACACTTCACCCTTATTCCAAGGTCTGCAGCAAACTGAATAGTCTCACGGGAAATACTGTTTGTTGTGGTAACAAGGGTGGTTGCTATAGCAGCTACACCAGACCGGTATTGACCATTGCTGATCTGTCCACTCTTATAGGTATCTTTGAGAACTTCTGCTTCTTCCTGAGCTTTGCTGATAAGATGTATGAACATGCTATTTGCATCATCTACTCTGCTCTGAACTATCTCGAGGGCATTATCATCTGCCATAACAACGGGTGACAAGAGAGCAAAAACAGCAATCACTGCAGCGATCAATT
>CAZSXB010000073.1:0-9711 GCA_964611155.1 uncultured Thermotogaceae bacterium | reverse complement strand
GTGGAAGAGATAAGCGAAATACACGCACAGCAACGGAAAGAAAATCTTTATCTTCGTCAAAAAAAGATGAAAGATTTCGAAAAAGCACCGAGCACTGTCAAAGAATCTATCGTATGATAGGCACAAGGTCGTTCGCCCAGTTGATACTCGTGTACACCGATAGACCTTCGAACATGGTCCAACGAATCTTGGGACAGAAGCCAGCAAACATTGCTGATACATGTCTCTCCAGCAGCGATCGAACCGGTGTAATGAAAGCAAGTACCAGTAGCAACACCGTAACCACTCCCTTTCCCAATTGTTCTGGTTGGTACGTTATCTCGCATAAGAGGGTTTCAAGTGGCTAGAGAGTCTTGCGCAGGTTCCATGCTACTGAATTAGAGTTGGCAAAGAAACACTTCAAGTGAAAGATAGAGCGTATTGACTTCACGGGTTACTTGCGAAAGCACCAATTAGTGCATAAGAGCCGGAGTATTATCAGAGCTCTACCCAACGGCTCTTTCTGGCCGACTCGAATAGGGAATCGATTATCATCATGTTTGCCAGTGAGTCTTCAGGTGGTATAAGCAACTGTTTTTCGTGCGTTATTGCGTCTGCAAATGCCTCGAATTGTAGCTTGTATTGATCAGCAGTCTCAGTATAGATCTCCCGAGTTCCAATGCCCGTAGTTACACAAAGGCAGCCAGGAATGTCCGGGTACATGTTGAATGGGACTTCTACGGATAGCTTTCCGGAAGAACCGAAGACATGAACTCTTTGATCCGGGAAAGTCCTTGTGGAGACAACAAAAACAGATCGAGCACTCTCATAATCCAGAATCCCTGTAGCATGAATGTCAACACCTGAATCTGGATCGCGATCAATGTGACAGAAGGCTCTTTTTGGCTCAGCATTCATTAGAAATCTGGAAGACGATACAGCATATACTCCTATGTCCAGCAATGCACCGCCTCCATAGTCTTTGATATTCCTGATATTCTCTGGGTCCTTGTTATCGTAAGCAAAGTGGCAAATAATTGAGTTGATTCTGCCCAACTCTCCGGAAACGGCCAGCTCTCTTGCTTTTACCCATTGCGGATGAAACCTGTACATGAACGCTTCCATAAGCAATACTTTAGATTCTGCTGCTGCATCGACAACCGTTTTGGCTTCGTCGTAATTCATTGCCAATGGTTTCTCGCAGAGAATATGTTTACCCAGCCTTGCTGCTTTCATGGAGTACTCTGCATGAAGGTGATTCGGTAGCGGTATGTATATCGCATCGACTTCTGGATCTTCGATCAAATCGTCGTAAGATCCGTATGACTTCTGAATACCGTGTTCTGCTGCAAAGCTTCTGGATTTTTCCTCAGAACGGCTTGCCACGGCAAATATCTCAACTACCTCCGATTTCTTCAGCGGGAACAGCACCCTTTTTACAAAGTGGTTCGATATACCCAGTACACCAAACCTTACTTTTCTCACGTTAGACAAACCTCCTTGAAACACCTCAGGATTTTGACTCAGCAGACAGGATAACGGATCAATTGTCTCTCTACAGGTTTCATTCTCCTAATCAACAAACTCGAATCCACGATCAAAAAGGCGTATGCAGATGTCCACAATGCTTTTGTCGTAGAGTATACCTGCGTTGTTCCGGATTTCCTTCAGTGCTTTGTCAACTCCCAGGGAAGGTCTGTACGGCCTGTGTGAAGACATCGCTTCAACAACGTCTGCAACGGCCAGGATCTTTGCCTCAAGCAGCATCTGCTCTCCAGGTAGTCCTTTCGGATAACCGCTTCCATTAAGCCTTTCATGATGTTGATATACATAGTCAGCGACCGGGTAGGAGAAATCGATGTCCTTGAGCAGATCGTATCCTTTTGAAGGATGCTCTCTGACTATCAGCATCTCAAGCTCAGACAACTTGCCTGGCTTGTTCAGTATCTCTGAGGGCGTGTATATCTTTCCCATATCATGAAGAAGAGCAGCCTTTCTTATTGCGTCGATATTCTCGTCATCCATGCCCATTTCAGAGGCTATGGCTACTGACAGCTGGCTGACTCTCTTCTGGTGGCCAGAAGTATACGGATCTTTCATCTCAATTATTCTACTGAAGGACTCTATGAGAGTCTCCAGGGATCTTGCGAGCTGATCGCTCATCTTGCTTGCCCTGGCTTCAGCTTCTTTCAGAGGCGTAACATCAACAGCAGAAAGCAGTATAGACGATTTCTTTCCCAAGACGACCGGTTTTGAGATAACGTAAGCCCACTTCACTGAACCATCCTTGAGAACAACCTTCAACTCGTACTCGAGTTCATCCGTGTTCCCTTGCAGGCGTGTCTCCCGCGACTGTCTGACCAATCCATGATAATCAGGATGGACAAGATCCCAGATACTCATATTGGACAGTTCGTCAAGAGAGTACCCGGTGAGTCTCTCAGCAGCAGGGTTTGCATATTCCCACTTCTCATCAGTCTGAATCATGATCGCAACTGGCGCGTATGTTGTAAATGTTCTGAACTTCTCTTCACTTTCTTTCAGCTTCTCCAGAATCTGTTTTTCATGGGTTACATCGAAGGAGAGACCACCAATCAAAGGTTTTTGGTCAGGCGGAGTTATCTTGAACACTTTGGTATGAAAAGGTCTGATCTTTCCCTGTTTGTCCCGAACTCTTTCTTCGAACTCAAGATATCCTTTTTCAAGGACCAATCTGTTCTTCTCCATGAAGCTATCAATAAGCTCCTTGGGAAGGTTTTCTGAAAGAGGCTTCCCTATCCAGTTATTGTCTGCTTCAAAGAGATGCATCTGATACTTGTTCATGTATAGAGATATTCCATTGGGATCTGAGATAAAGGCTGCACCGGGTAGGTTATCCATGAACAGCTCAAAACGTTCTTCGGCTTCCTGTAAAAGTCTTCGGGAAAGCGCTTCAGCCTTTTCCAGCTCGATTTTGTGAAGAGCAAAGGCGATATCTCCTCCGAGCTCTTCCAGAAGTTCGATTTCTTCGTCATCAAACACAGAGGTTTTCCTGGCGTTTATCATTATTACTCCGTAGCAGCTGTCTCTGTAATACAGAGGAACAGCTACCGAATTATTCAGAGCCCCCTCTTTTGAGAGATCACAATTGATACAGAGTGATGTATCTACTATCAGCTGCGGCTTTTTGCCTTCGACTGCTTTTCTCAAGCATTCTGGAAGTCCCCTCTTCTGAGTGTATTCCAGGACCTTCCGGTAATGCTCAGTAACTGTCGATGACGCTGATTCTGCCGCCTTTCCTTCTTTGTCCACAAGGAGAACATAAGCTCTTTCATAGTTTCTTGAGCTAGACAGAACCTTGCATATATTCTCAAGTAGAGTTGTTTGATCCTCTTCATGTGTAAGAAGCTGATTGATGCCTCTTACCGCGGAGAGAACACCCACCAGGTGCTCGAGCCGCTCTTTTGTCTCTTCCAATTCCTGTGAATTCCTGAGTGCAGTGATGCCATAATAAAGGTCATCCGCCAGTTCCGTGAGCACCCTCATCTCTGCTTCGTCAAAAGCATCAATCTTTGAAGAGTATATATTCAATGATCCAAATAGCTCCTTTTGAGAAGAGCCAAATGGAAGAAACGCAGCAGAACGGAAACCTCTTTCGACGGCTTCTTTCTTCCAAGGTTTGAATTCTGAATCAAATTCGGTACTTCTTATTACTTTGGGTTCCAGGGTACGAAGAGATGTTCCCACGGGGCCGCTCCCGTATTTGCTATCTCCCCAACTAAGCCTGATTTTGTCAAGATAACCCTCATCTTCTCCGTACCTGGCAACGGGTTTTACAGTTTTTGAGTGGTCTTTCTCTGCGAATCCGATCCATGCAAACTTGTAGTGCCCTTCTTCTACAAGGATTTTGCAGGCACCATCGAGCAGTTTTTTCTCACTGTCAACTCTAACCATCAGCTGATTCGCGTCACTGAGAACCTGTAACTGCCTGCTCAACCTGCTGAGGCGTTCTGCCCTTTCTTCAAGCAACTCTTCTGCTTCGTAGCGCTCTGCTATCCTGCCGATAACATCAGCGACCGCTTTGAGTAATCTTTGCTCTTCAGAAAGAAATCCAGACGACGGTTCATCTGTAATGTGCTCTATTGCTGCGAGCTGAACATAACCCCTCTTCTGATTCTTGATCTCTATTGGTTGAGAAACAGCAGCCTGGTCATCTCTGCCATCATCGCTTGCATGCGTTTGCTCATCGAGAACAATTCGCACAGCAGTCTTGTCAGGATATTGACAGGCGTTTTTCACAATAGCTGGAACGGCTTCAAGTATCTCGCCGAGTTCAGATTCAGCTTCTTCACCGAGAAGTAGTATTTCGAAAAGGCAATTAAGTTCCTTGTTTCTCTCTTCGAGGTCATGAACGAGCTTGTCTTTCTGCTTCTTCAGTTCTCTGAACTCTGTGATATCACGACCTATGCTGACAGACTGAACGATGTTTCCCTTTTCATCTCTGACAAACGAGTTATGCCAGGCTATCAATCTCTTCTGGCCAGTTCGAGTAATCACGTTGTTCTCATAATAGGGGGCGCCTTCAGCATCCCCTGAAACTACCTTTTCAAAGACCTCCCGAACGTCCTTCCTTTCATTATCCGGAACCAAAGCTTCAAACCAGTTTCTTCCCAGAAGCTGCTCGCGGGAATAACCAAGCATCTCGCAACCGGTACTGTTGATATAGGTGATTTTCCCGTCAGAAGAAAGGGTAACGAAGATTACCTCAACAAGATCAAGGTATTTCTCGAAATCAATGTGGGGTATACCCATTTGGTATTCCTCCAGTGAGGGTATAACACTTGCTAAAAAGAGAAAAGCATTTCAGATTCTTTCTATGTGAATATTCTACCATCATGTATGCCATGAACAAGAACTGATGGTCTTCATAAGAGAATACTATAGGGTCAATCCGGTAATATACTAGTAGGTATTATCTGGACAAACGTCCAATGCGGGAGAGTTCAGTGAACAGTACAGTTAATGTGTGCATTGTCGGTGGCGGAGCGGCGGGGTTGTTTCTTGCTGCCAACCTTCCTGCAAGCGTAAGAACGATCATTGTTGAGAAAACGAGCAACCTGGGAAAGAAGCTGCTGTTGACAGGTGGAGGAAGGTGCAACTTTTCTCACCGGGGAAGCGCTGAAGAGCTTCTGCAGCATTACCATGGTGCGGGAAGGAGACTCCTCCGACCAGCTTTAAGAGCGATGAGTTCAGGGAAGCTGTTGGATCTGTTTTCAGAGATGGGGTTGGCTTCAGAAGTAGATGCTGACGGGAGAGTTTTTCCTCTTTCTGAGAGAGCCTCAGATGTTCTGACGACACTGAGAAGACAGATCGAGCTTTCCGGACATGAGATACTTCGTGAATCTCGTGTAAACTCAGTCAGCAGACTTCCACAGGGTCTCTTCAAAACCCGATACGGCTCCAGCGAAATAGTCTCAAGATTTGTGGTGCTGGCGACAGGAGGTTGCTCTTTTCCAGCCACGGGTTCTTCAGGAGATGGATATGCTCTGGCAAGGAAGCTTGGTCATACAATCATAAGACCAGAGCCGGCACTGACTGATCTGCGAATAACTGATTTCGTTCTTTCAGGGCTTGCCGGTGTCAGTCTCAGGCACGCTGGTCTTGTCTTGAAGAGAAAGGGAGAGACAATTGCCAGGAAGATTGGAGAGCTCCTCATCACCCATCACGGCCTCTCTGGTCCGGCGGTGCTTAATCTTTCTGGATATGCGCAACCTGGTGATTGCTTGAACGCGAGCTTCACTGTGATCTCTGAAGAAGAGCTCAAGAGATGTCTCATCAATGCATCCTGCGAAAACGGAAGCAGACACCTCATAACTGTATTGAGCCAGCTTGAGGTCCCCAGGAGTCTATTGCTTAGACTGTGTGATCTTGCCAAAATAGACCACACGAAACATATTTCCCAGCTGACCCGAGAAGAAAGAAGAAAGATCGCATTATTGCTCTGCAATATGGAATTTGTGATTAAGGGCAAAGGTGGTTTTGATTCGGCCATGGTCACAAGGGGTGGTGTGAACCTTGGCGAAGTCAACCCAAAGACCATGGAGTCCAAACTGGTAAAGGGACTGTACTTCTGCGGAGAAATCCTTGATATCGATGGTGAGACGGGAGGCTACAATCTTCATGCAGCGTTTGCAACCGCATACCTTGCTGCCAGGCACATCACAAGAAGCTGATCGGCGCTTCGCGTCAAGAAGCGGATCTGGCACAATTCGCCAGAGAAGCGAATTGAGCAAAGAACGCTCAAGAAGCTGAGTGGCTTAGATCTTGCCACGAAGTGGGATGGCCGAGTTCAGGCCATGAAGCGAAACAGCCAGGAACAGGCTGTGAAGCGGATCGTCGCTTCGCGACGAGAAGCTGACTTCAGAGAACCAGGAACTGGCAACGACATACTCCATTGTGCCTCAAAGTGACAAAACTCTTTTCCACAGTAATGTAGGGGTTGAACACTGTTCAACCCTGCTTCAATTGCTGTTCCACACGTCGCAAGCCGGAGTTTTCGCAAGTTGGCACTCTCGTGTTATTATTCTTTTGCTTTAACCTTCAACCTTTAACTGCACTTGAAGACTGCACTTGAACTTGAATCCCATCCTTGGAGGGGTGGCGCGAAGCGCCGGGGTGGGTAATCTTCCTCGTGTGAAATCTGCTTGTTTTCGTTCTATGGCAGAACGTTATTGTGCTATTATCGTTCTGATATGAAACGAAGATGTGGGGTGGTTAGATGAATATCGATGAAATAGTCAGAGAGCTTGTGAACATTCAGAATCGTAAGAACATGCGAATTCCATCAAGACTACGGCTGTATTTTGGGGAAATTAAGCTCAAGAACCGTGCGGTTCTCATAACCGGGTCGAGGGGTGTTGGAAAGACTACTTTTATGCTGAGCAAGATTGCAAACCAGAGAGTTTTCTACGCATCGGCAGACAATCCTCTTGTTTCCAGCACAGATTTATGGACGCTCGCAAATGCTGCGTTTATGAAAGGCTACGAAGGTATAGCTATTGACGAGGTGCACTATGCAAAGGACTGGAGTATTCACCTTAAGGCGATTTTCGATTCCTTCCCAGACAAGATGATCTTGGCGAGCGATAGCAGCAGTTTGGTTCTCAGAAGTGGTACCGCAGATCTCTCAAGAAGGTTTTCTCGAGTGAATATCCCGCTCTTATCACTAAGAGAATTCATGCATCTGAAAGACGGTACTGAACTCCCCATTATTGATCCTCTGGCAGGTATCGATTCTTCAGATGTGAAAAGGGTACTCGATACTGCCAACGTCTTGGCTGAGTTTGAAGATTATCTGAGAAGAGGATTCAGACCTTCTTATCTTGTTTGGGATCATGGAGAACAAATAGAATACATAGTAGAGAAGACCCTGCATGGAGATGTTCCGTTCTTTGTAAGTCAGATTTCCAAGACTCATTTCAGGCTTATGCGAGCGATTATGGGGCTTCTGTCTGCATCGAAGGTACCTACGATCAACGTGGAGAGTATGTGCAGAGATTGGGGTGTAGGAAAGCAAAAACTCTATGAACTACTGGATGTTATGAGTGGTACGGGTCTGATCAGAGTAGTGTACAGAGAGAATGACAGAAAGGCTTTTTCAAAAGGTGCAAAGATACTTCTCGCCGATCCTTCGTTCTACTCCTTGTCAGGCGGCAATATAGGCACCCAGAGAGAAGCTTTTGTGGTTCAGTCTTTTGCAGATTCTGGGAAGAGAGTTTTTGCATGTAATGATGAACGAAATTGTGATTTTGTGGTTGACGGAGTATCAATCGAAGTTGGCGGAAAGAATAAGAGAAGAAAAGAAGCTGATTTTGTAGTCCGAGACGACATTGACATTCCTCACTCAGAAAACCTTCCACTATGGGTCCTCGGCTTTCAGTATTGATTTTTACTGGAACACGGCGATCTGAAGGAGTTACTTGACCCGTCGCTATTAGGAAATGATACAGACTCAAACATTAGTTTCAAATTCAGAGTTCAGGGCATGAGTAAGTCAGGCAGAATTGATCTGAGAAACGAATGGCCAGGAGCAGGGCAGAAGCGAATTGAGCAAAGAACGCTCAAGAAGCTGAGTGGCTTAGATCTTGCCACGAAGCGGGATGGTCGAGTTCAGGCCATAAAGCGGATCGTCGCTTCGCAACGAGAAGCTGACTTCAGAGAACCAGGAACGGAAACGACCGGACAGTTGCTGCAAGCCATACGCCATTCGCGGATCCATAAGAGCAGCAGATAGCACATAGCTTATGGTTTATGCTTGAAGAAGCAGTGTTGCTGATCAGTGATCTTTCCCATAAAACTCTCTCCCATTCTTGATTTTGTCGTATAAGCCATAAGCCATATGCCATTCGCAGATCCATGGATTTCTCGCACAACAGCACTCTCGTGCTATTATTCTTTTGCTTCAACCTATAAACTTTACCTGATATTGAAACCCGCGCTTGCTCTAATTCCCATCCTTCGGAGGGGTGGCGCGTAGCGCCGGGGTGGGTTATTTAACTTATACGGCATTCATGATTTGAACGATCTCGTGTCTGAAGTGACAGAAGTTGTAGAGGTGATGTCTCATGCGTTGGTACAAATGGTTGTACGAATTCATCATGGCGGGATTGGCGATTGCTGTAGTATGGTTGCTTATGCGGCCAGAAGAAGGATGGGTTCTGATTACAAACAATGTGATATGGGCTGTTTTTGCTGCGGACTACCTAATAAGACTCATCCTTTCAAGAGATCGGAGATCCTTCTTCTGGAAGAACATAACTGATCTGATTGCTATTATGCCGTTAGTCTATCTTCGGGCTCTCCGTGCTGTTCGTTTGGTACGTCTCCTCAGGGTGGTCAGGTCGTTCTCCGTTCTATGGAGGGTAACAAGAGATATTCGCGGTGTTGTCAAGACAAACGGATTGAGCTATGTCCTGATCGCAACACTATGTCTGATTCTTATTGGAGGCATGAGTATTACGCTTATTGAGCCAGGCATTGAGACAATAGCTGACGGTCTATGGTGGAGTATCGTAACTACAGCTACAGTGGGATATGGAGACATCTCCCCTCAGACAGCCGGGGGCAGGGTTGTTGCTGTGGTATTAATGCTTGTCGGCATCGGAGCACTTGGGATGACGACTGGCAGTATCGCCACGTACTTCATCAAGCCGGGTCAACAGCTCACCGGTAATTGTCATATTGCACATATTCAGAAGCAGTTGGACCACTGGGAAGAACTTTCATCAGAAGAGAAGTATCAGTTAATTGAAATCCTCAAAGTGGTTGCAGTGGCAGAGACTGCTAACAGTATCCCAGAGAGTCAAGAGACATGACACTGGATAGTGTCACAAGAGCCGAGACGCCAGCATCAGACCATCAAGCGGAGCAATCATCTGGGATATAGATTTGGAGCCCTTGTTTGTCGTACATAGTTCGTAACTGAGAATCAAGCGCCAGGAGCACAATAGAAGCTGATCGGCAAGACCAGCCGAGAAGCGGATCTGGCTCAATTCGCCGGAGAAGCGAATTGAGCAAAGAACGCTCAAGAAGCCGAGTGGCTTAGATCTTGCCGCGAAGTGGGATGGTCGAGTTCAGGCCATAAAGCGAAACAGCCAGGAACAGGCTGTGAAGCGGATCGTCGCTTCGCAACGAGAAGGTGACTTCAGAGAACCAGGAACTGGCAACGACATACTCCATTGTGCCTCAAAGTGA
>CAZSXB010000072.1:0-10001 GCA_964611155.1 uncultured Thermotogaceae bacterium | reverse complement strand
AGTGATCTTCCCCATAAAACTCTCTCCCGTTCTTGATTTTGTCGCCACAAGCCATCTGCCATTCGCAGGTCTATGGATTTCTTGCAAGTCGGCATTTTCGCTTCTTGCTCTAACCTTCAACCTTCAACTGCCCTTCAAACCTGGACTTTCACCCTCTACCTGCCCTTGAACCCTCTACCCTCGCTCTTGAAACACCTGCCCCTTCAAACCTGCTCTTTCGCTGCTCGTTCTCCTAAACACTCCACCCGGTCTTCTTCACTTCGTCTCTTACCAGATTCACAAGCTTTGACAGGTAATTACCGGAGAAGTTGAACTCTATTCCTGCTGTCTTGTATAACTCATCAAGCGGCTTAGAGTAACCGAGCTTCAGGAAGTCTTCATACTGTGATATGGCCTTTTGCGTATTTGTTCTGTAATTTCTCCATATGGCCAGAGATCCAAGCTGAGCAATCCCGTATTCTATGTAGTAAAAGGGACTGGTAAATATATGCAGCTGCATCAGCCACTGGAGTTTCCTTTCTCTTTCAAGACCTGACCAGTCTGCTCCTGTATTGAACCGTTCAGAGAGTTTCAAGAAGTAATCATCTCTCTCTTTGGTATTATGGTTCGGGTTCGTATAAATCCACTGCTGAAAAGCATCTACTGTAACACACCAGGGCAAGAAGTATAGCGTACCGAGCAACTGATCCCTGAGAGCTTTCTCAAGATCTTGCCTGTCAGGATAGTACTCTTCCAGATGATCCATGGTGAGCAATTCCATTGCCATCGAGGCTAACTCTGCAGCTTCGCTTGGATAGTCCCTGTATTCGGATATCCTTTCTGATGCCGTGGAGAAACTGTGCATCGCGTGTCCAGATTCATGAAGAATCGTTCGGACGTCGGCGTTTGAACCCACAGCATTCATGAAGATGAAAGGAGCTCCGGTCTCACTCAATGAATAGTTGTAACCCCCGGGTCTTTTGCCTTTTCTGTTCTCAAGATCAAGAAGTCCTGCCTTTCTCATCGTGTCCAGGCGCTCGCCAAACTCTGATCTAACCTTTGAAAGAACACTCACGGCCTTATCAATCAACTCTTCTTCTGTCTTGAATGGCTTCAATACTTTCCCATCGGGGTCGGCGGCTTCATCCCACGGTCTGAGAACATCCAGTCCCATCTTCTTTGCCTTGAACCTGGTAACCTCTCTGAGATAAGGGACGACCTCTTCTTCAACTGCCCTGTGGAATCTCATAACGTCACCAACACCGTAAGAGAAACGTCCTTTCTTTTTGTGCATATAGTCTCTGTAGTTATCGAATCCCGCGATTCTCGCCTGCTGATCCCTGAGGGCACGAAGCCTGTCAAAAACGTCGTCAAGCTGGGGCTTTAGTTCACCTAGTTTGTTCATGAGGACCTTCCAGGCTTCTTCTCTAAGGCTTCTGTCCGACTCTTTCAAAAGGTTCTTTAACTGTATCAGGGTCTTCTCCTCTCCTCTGAACTCGACAGTCGAAGACCCGATCAATTCACCGTGGCGATTGGATAGCTTCTTCTCTTCTACTTCAAGGGGGATGTTTTCTTCCCTGAACAATTCTATGTCATTGTTCAGGATCTTTAGATAGTTCCCAAATCTGTTTTCATCAAGATCCTTCTTGAATGGAGACTGGTATATTTTCCTTCTTGTCATGAAGACCATGGGCTTGCTTCTGGCGATTACTTCAGCAAAAAAACGGTTATATTCATCTTCATGCTCTTTCTCAGGGAAACGGGTCATGCTTATGTAACGCCAGGCGAGAGCCTCATCAACGATGTCCATAAGCTCGCTCATTTCATAGATAAGCTCTTCCAGATCATCAACAGAAGAGACTTCTTTGTCAAGGATTCTCTTGATCTCGGGTTCCAGTGTTTCCCAGTTTAATGGCTCAAATGCCTGCGAAAAATACTTCCGTTCTCTCTTCTCGATAGCTTCCATGGTATCCTCCTTATGCTCACAAGTTCATCAAGATTCTAACATCTCGCTTCGCCAACTTAACGGCAGTCTTATCAGATATTGTATGTAAAGCTTACCAGCTTGTAGCCCAGTGATATAATCCTTTTGAAACTCTTTGGAGGAGGGATGTTTTATGGATTCTAGACCAACAGGAAGCATCTGCTTCTTTGGAGCGTATGATCTCGATGCCACACATTCGTTCTACTCAGATTACCTGGGACTCGAACTCTGGAAAGACCAGGGAGTATGCCGCATATATTCAGTGGCTGGTGGAGGGTATTTGGGCTTCTGTGAGCACATTGCGGTTAATGCTTCTGACAAGAGCCCTATTATCACGCTACTCTTTGACGACGTCGATCATGTGTACAGAAAGCTTTCCACTACCAGGTATTCAATCACCAGCAGACCTGAGTTTAATGAGAAATTCGGAATCTATCACTTCTTTATGGAGGATCCAAACCACTACACCGTGGAAATCCAGAAGTTCTTGTAACCAAATCCCTGAAAACAGAAGCCGGTACCTGTCTGGTAACAGCTTCTAGAACTTCGTTGTCAGGAAATTATCTTCTCTGAAATCGACTTAGCCTGCAGGAAGAGCAACAGGTAGTCACGTCCTCCAGCTTTCGAATCTGTTCCTGACATATTGAATCCACCAAAAGGCTGAACTCCTACAAGAGCACCAGTACAATTCCTGTTGAAATAGAGATTGCCGACGTGGAAGTCTCTCTTTGCTCTTTCGATTCGTTTGAGATCAGCCGAGTAGAGAGCACCGGTCAACCCGTACTCTGTTCCGTTCGCTATGTCGATAGCATCGTCGTAATCTTTCGCCTTAATGAGCGCTGTCACTGGTCCGAAGATCTCTTCCTGGGCAACTCGGGCATGCCTGTCAACACCTTCGATCACGGTGGGTTCTATGAAGAAGCCGCTCAGTCCTTCAGCGCGTTCACCACCGGTGACGATCCTTCCTTCCTTTGACCCGATTTCGATATACGACAATATCTTGTCCATAGCTTTCTTGTTGATTACCGGTCCGAGCCAGTTCTCCGGGTTAGCCACGTCTCCAATCTTAATCTCGTTTGTCAACTTCACAACTCTTTCTAGCAGTTCGTCGTAAACAGCTTCAACTACGATAATACGGGATCCTGCAGAGCATTTCTGACCCTGAAAACCGAACGCACTCGTTACCGCTCCCTGAGCTGCTGCATCAAGATCAGCCGTCTCATCGACAACAACAGCATCTTTCCCACCCATTTCCAGGACGACTCTCTTCACCCACAACTGGCCTTCCTGATGTTCTGCAGCCAGTTCATTTATTCTCAAGCCTACTTCTTTGGATCCTGTAAAGGCGATAAATCTCGTTCTCGGGTGCTCCACTATATAGTCTCCGATCTCTGCACCGCTTCCCGGAACGTAGTTTACCACTCCATCAGGTAGTCCCGCTTCTCTGAGTATCTCAACAAACCTGGCGGCAATGATAGGAGCATCGCTTGCAGGTTTCAGTATTACAGTGTTTCCCGTAATTGCAGCAGCTGTGGTCATTCCTGCCATAATAGCACACGGGAAATTCCATGGGGGAATGATTGCTCCAACACCCAGCGGTATGTATCGCAAAGTGTTGTATTCACCCGGCACCTGAACAACCGGCTGTGGGGCATCGTATCTCAAAGCTTCTCTTGCATAAAACTCCAGGAAGTCAATTGCTTCTGCAAGATCCGCATC
The DNA here is from genome assembly GCA_964611155.1 of uncultured Thermotogaceae bacterium. Taxonomy (GTDB): domain Bacteria; phylum Thermotogota; class Thermotogae; order Petrotogales; family Kosmotogaceae; genus UBA9910. Next base: position 6,319 of record CAZSXB010000072.1, on the reverse strand, counting down.
GGCTTCCAGCCAGTTTTTGCCAGTCTCAAGAATAATGGTTGCATCGAGTTCGTACCTTCTCTCGCGCATAATCTGTGCTGCTCTGAGGAACGGTCTTACTCGCTCTTCTGCTGGGACGTTCCTCCATATCTCAAAAGTCTTCCATGCTGTATCCATTGCCTTTTCAACTATTTCCCGATCGGCCTTTGGAACAACCCCGACAATATGGTCGGGATTAGAAGGATTCAAAGACCTTGTCTTTTTCTCGGTCTTCAGTTTTTCTCCGCCAACTATCAGGTAGTATTCTTTCTGCTCAGCCGATACCTTTTCAATCGCATTCTTCATCGCGGCCCTGTTTTCTGAGCTCTTTAGATCGATATAAGGCTCGTTGGAAAATGGCGGAATTACCATGTAGTTCGTTGATTCTGGCATAAGATCCCTCCCCTATACTACGTTTCTCTCTCTCTTAACTTCTCCTGTGAATCTATCAAGTCCCAGATTGGACAGATCTACTTCTCCTGGTGAACCATGAACGATCCAGTCTGCTAGTCCTTCACCAACTGCTGGAGCAAGCATAAAACCATGGCCGCTAAATCCTACGGCACAGTAGTAATCAGAGACATCTCTTGCTCTGTCAATTATGGGCTGAGCATCAGGAGACATGTTGTAAAGCCCGGCCCAGTGCCTCAATACTCTGACGTTCTTCAAGAATGGGAATAGTCCAGGCATCTTCTTGCTCATCTGGGTCAGAAATCTCCAGCTCGGATCGTGGTTAAAGCTTGGCTTTTCGTCTTCGTCCCCCTGGCCCATCATTATATTGCCTGAGACAGTCTGCCTCATGTAGAAGTTCTTGCTAAAGCTTATTATCATCGGATCCAGAATGTGCTCAAGGGGTTCGCTAACCATTATCTGATGTCTGTATGATTCAGTCGGTATGTCGATCCCGGCCATGAGTCCAACCTGGTGAGAAAACCCGCCTGCTGCATTGACAACAACACCGGTCTTTATGTAACCCTTGTCTGTCTCCACACCTGTTATCTGCCCGTCTTCTACTTCAATACCCAGCGCACGAGTATGAGTGTATATCAGAGCACCATTCTTCTTCGCAGCCCTGGCGTAAGCGAAATTCGCAAGATGAGGATTTGCGTGGCCATCGGTGGGGCAAAATGAAGCCGATTTCACATCATCCACTACAATGTACGGAAAACGCTTCTTTATTTCATCAACAGACAGGATCGATACTTCCAGGCCCTCTTCGTTCTGCATTTCAACATTGTTCCTGAAGAGCGTCTCTTCTTCTTCATTGAAAGCCAGTAGAAGATAGCCGCCCTGAACATATTCGATGTCCGCACCGAGTTCCTTCCTGAAATTCTCAAAGTGCCTTACACTTCTCATAGCCAACCTGACATTGGAAGGCTCACTCCATTGCTGCCTGATCCCTCCTGCACATCTTCCTGTCGAACCGCTGGAGAGGTAGCTCTTTTCAAGAACAACAACGTCTTTTTGTCCTTTTAACGTAAGGTAGTATGCTATCGCCGTTCCGACTATTCCACCACCGATCACAACAACAGATGCTCTGTCAGTCATCCTCTGCACCTTCCTGATTGGCAATTGAACCAAATGTTGAGGGTATTGAGGGAGGCCTCAAAACACCAAAAGAGAGTTCTTCAATCGACTTACCCGTCTTTCTGGAGAGAATCCTCAAAGCATTGAGCCTGCATGTTCTTCCGCCACATGGACCCATGGAAATCCTGAGCTTCCGTCTGAGCTCTTCGAAATCCGTATAACCCTCGTCAATTGCAGCCTCTATGTCACTAACAGTGAGTTCTTCACACCTGCAAACAAACGCATTATCTTCCTGCAGAATCGGGCGGATGCTTCTCACCCTGTCCGCCAGTTCCAGCGGAACCTTTACATAGACACCGTTCGTTTTGTGCGGGCTTCTGAATACCCTCTGAACCGTTCCCTCGGCAAGTATTTCACCCTGTCTGCCTAGCAGGTGTACCTGGTCTCCCTTTGAAGGCAGAGGAATCAATTCATAAGGAATCCCGATCAGTGCACTGTTCTGATCAGGGAGTTCCTGAAGCATGAAGATGGCAAGCCCGGGACATTTGGTCATGCATATACCGCAACCGTTACACTTCTCATAATCGATGACCGGAACATCGTTTATGTTATCGCCCACAATAATGGCACCTGTTGGGCAGCTCGTTTCACAGGGATTACACGGAATGGCCTCGAAGCACTCGATTATCGGACGAAGTTTTCCCCTGTGCTTATGTGGATTATTGGGGTTTCCAGACCTGGACTCCCCTGATGAAACATCGAACCCAAGTTTCTGCAAACCTTCTCGGACTCTTGAAGACGTGGGCCCGTTACGAAATCCGACGAGTTCCCTTCTGAGTCCGCTCACTTTGTTCTCATCTGTGCTTCCTTTCAGATCTCTCACGACGGACAGACCGGCTATCCTGCCTTCTATCATCGCTGTCGTTGCTTCTTCTATACCGCTAACATCTCCTGCCACAAAGAAGTTCTCTGCTGTGGTACGCATGTCTTCATCTCGGGTAGGAACGTAACCACCGAGTTCCGCAATATATCTTATCTGACCGCCAGCCTGGGCTATGAGCTCAACAGACGGATTTAACCCCACAGCAATGCAAACTGTGTCAACTGCAAGTTCCTTTGCAGTCGAGAGAATCGGTGAGAACTTCTCATCGACCTCACATATCTCTGCTCCCTCAACGCTTTCAACACCAAACGCTTTGGTCACTGTATGTTTTAGCAATACCGGTATTCCCAATCGCTTCACCTTGTCAGCATGGACCTCATAGCCGCCTATTCTATCGGCTATCTCCACAATCGCTTTGACGTTCACGCCTGCCTGAACGAGCTGATAACTCACTATCAAACCTATGTTTCCTGAGCCAATCATCAGCACATTCTCCCCTGGCATGATTCCAAACTGATTCATCAGTGTCTGAACAGCCCCGGCTCCGTAGACACCAGGGAGATCGTTGTTCTCAAACTGAAGGAACTTCTCCGAAGCACCAGTAGCTACCACAACTCGTTTTGGTCGGAATAACCTGGTGGTGTCTGATGGTAGATGCAGTACTGGTATACCATCTTCATACACCCCAATCACTGAGGATTCCTGAAGGATCTCGACATTCTCAAGGTCGAGAAGCCCTTTAAGGAGTTTCTGCGCAATTTCAAACCCTCTCACTGATGCAAAGAAGCCCTCATTCCCGAAGAACTTGTGGGTCTGCTTCACCAGCTGTCCTCCTACCGTTACTCCTTCGTCCACAATGACTGTTTCTAGTCCGGCACTGGCTGCTTCAATTGCTGCAGAAAGGCCGGCTGGCCCTGCTCCTATGACCAAAAGATCTGGACTATTCACCGAACTCACCCTTTCCTTTCTGTCGCCTGACAATCATTCCGTCCTTGGCGAGTGTGATACAGGTGCGAACGTTCGGCATACCATCAACTTCCATCAGACAGGAAGAGCACTTTCCGATAGCGCAGAAGAACCCCTGGGCTCTTTGCCGACCAGGACTCGTCCGCAGGAACTTGATTCCTTCTGCATGGAGTGCGGCTGCTATCGTTTCTCCCTCAAATGCGGAGACATCCCTTCCCTCAAAGTTGAAGGTGATTTCTTTGCCTCTTCTGAACTCGATTATTGGATGATCTACCAATCTGCTCACTGTGCTCTCCTCCGATAATGTCCTTCAAATCAAGTATATGGGCAATTAGCTTAGTCATCAACCGGTGCTATTTTTACCAAGAGCCCGCATAGACGTGCTTAACTGATATAATCGGGAATAGAGCACTCAGAGATGGCAACAGCAAAATATGTCATGAATATGAGAAGAATGTAGAAGGAGTGATCTTGTGAGTATTATCCTCGGGCATCGAGGGCTTGGCAAAGGACGAGATGAAAACACTCTACTTTCGCTTATCAGGGCAATTCAGCTAGGTGCAGATGGAGTAGAGATCGACGCCAGGCTGACTAAGGATAATGTCATAGTCCTTTCTCACGATCCTGATTTGAACAGGACGCTGGGGTTGGATATTGAAGTTAAGGAGACTACTTACAGGGAGTTCAAAGAAGAGGACCTCATTCATGAAGAACGTCTCGCTCTGCTTGAGCAGGTCTATCTTGAGCTTCCAGACAATGCAATAATCAACGTTGAAATCAAAGATCCAGAAGTAGCTGAGTTTGTTGTTCCACTTGTCAACAGTTTTGATGCTCTTGACCGCACTATTTTCTCCTCTTTTATTCATGATTGTTTACTAACGATCAGAAACAGTGACCCAAAAGCCAGGATTGGGCTATTGTTTTCAGAGCATGATGATGCTCCTGGTTTTGAGAATAGAGTAATGGAGAGAATTGAGAAGATCAAACCCTATAGTGTTCACCTTCCGATCGCTTATTTGAATAAGCTGGGAAAAAAGAAGGCTACCGAGTTTCTCAACACCATAAGAAAAAGCAAGACAGCTACTGCGTTATGGACGCTCAATGATGCTGAGTTATTCAAGTCATTTCAGAACCTGTGCGATTTCATAATCACTGACCGCGCCGAGGAGTTCTCCAGCATTCGGACAAACTGACGTCGGTAACAGAATCTCATTGAACTCTATCTGAGTCATAAACCTCAGTAACCCTGGTTACCCTAGAGGCCTCTGAAGAAGGGATTGCTAACAAGGATCTTGCTCGCTATGGTTTCTGGACCATGACCAGGCAGAATCCTTATATCCGGATTTTCCGCGAAGTACTTCTTTAGCGAGGTCAGAGTCCTCTGCATCTCCCTGGTACTCCCACCAGGCAGGTCGGTTCTCCCTACTGAATCAGAGAAAATCGTGTCTCCGGTAAAGAGTATCCCATCTTCGAGCTCATAGCAGACTGACCCTTGAGTGTGCCCGGGTGTGTGAATGTACTTCCAGGGCTCGGGAAGTTTCTCAGGACTGCAAAGCTTCTCAGATTCTGCACTGAGTGTTTCCAGGCCAAGGTAGTAACCGAGGTGTTTCTCAGGGCTGAGGAGGCTCTCTTTTTCAAGGGCATGGAGATAGACACAATCATAATCGAGTCGCTGTAGTGCGCAGAAGTGATCAATGTGCGCGTGTGTGAGCAGCACCGTTACTTCTCTGTGCCCAACAAGCTTATCGATGAAGACTTCCGCTCCCTCACCAGGATCGATAACGAAAACCCTCTCTTGAAGCTCCACAAGATACGTGTTTTCGTCGAGCAGTCCTGAAACGAATCTCTTTACCATTTTCACTCCTCCATAACGAGCATGTCGCACACAAGAAGTTTGTCAGGTTTCCAGGCAAGCTTTGCCTTTCTCAATCCTGGAACTCCCATGTCCTGCTGCCTGTTTATGAACTCGAATTCATTGCAGATGTCACTTGCGGTGTCACGATTCAGCAATGCGTAAATCCCGTCGTATTCGGGAGCAAGCTCTGCCTTCTCAACAAGCGTAACGTAAGTATTCCTATTCAGTCTGGTCCCAATTTGGAAGCCCTTTACTTCTTTATCGATAAGCATCAAACTTCCATACACAGGTACAGTATTCATGATCTCAAAAAGCGTAACTATGGAATCTCTCTCCTGTTCAAGGGTCTCATCCGACTCACAGTCTCTGAGATGGCACCAGTAGTCATGGAACTCTAGAACTCTTTCCTTATCTGATTCTTGTATTCTGACGTGCTCGTAATCCGGAAAGGTAGAAAGAAACTTGTTTATCCTGTTCCTTCTCTTGTGAAAACTCCTTCCTTTAAGCTCTGAAAGCTTCTTAGAGGAGTATATGTACTCCCACTGATCTCTTCTTTCATTTCTTACAAAGCTGAATCCAGCTTCCGAAAGCCTGTTGATGAAAGCGTCATCACAGTCCCTTATACGCACCCTGGAACCAATAACTGTTTCAAAGTAGTCCGAGATATCTTTCATGACCTGTGGTAATACCTTCTCGTCACAAAGAGGAGGAAAAACGCATGGATTGGACGCATCAGCAGTACAGAAGACCACCAGGGCATTATCGAGAAGGCAGATCTTTGGGCTATGGAGAAACCTGTAAGAGTAAAGATTCGCAAATGCCAGCTTTGAGTTTTCGACGTGATATTCATCAACCTTCTGCTGAATGATCGAGTAGTCTTCCAATAGTATATCTCTGGGTTCTATGTGATCACCTCCAGACTATATTGTATAACACGCTGAAGATTAGCGTATTTCCAGCATGCCCCGGTTCGCCTTCTGGCTTGTTCTCATCAGAACTCCTGAAACGTATGTGCAGTGCCCAGAATTCAGGCGTTTGTGTTAGCATTATATTTGCGGATGAGGGTGAGA
>CAZSXB010000071.1:0-10120 GCA_964611155.1 uncultured Thermotogaceae bacterium | reverse complement strand
CCAGTACTCTTCGCAGATAATGTCTGAAAGACTGAGAGCCCTGGGATTGTCTTTGGATGACCTGAACCCCGTCAAGACAGAGATGCAGGATCTTGCACCGGAAGAGGCAAGGGGAACGGAGTTTCTTGCGATTATGCTGCCGTATTTTGTGTTGATATTCATTTTTGCCGGGTCCATGAACATCGGTCTGGACACAACGGCAGGAGAGAAAGAGCGTGGTAGCCTTGCTCCGATTCTTGTAAACCAGGTATCCAGAAGCTCTATCGCTCTGGGGAAGGTTTTCTATGTGATGACTGTTGCAGTATTGAACAGCTTCTTCACATTTGTCGGTCTCATGGTGGCTTTCACACTGGGAGGGTCTGAGGCTTTTGGTGGTGAAATACCGGTCAACCTGGCAGGTTTTGGTATAGGCTCTCTGATAGCACTGCTATTTGTGTTACTCACACTCGCGGGGTTTGCAGCCTCATTGATAATACTTGTGGGCAGTTTTGCTCGAAACATGAAGGAAGGTGCAGGTTACGTCATGCCTTTCTACTTGCTCGCCATATTTGCAGGGATCGCGACAATGAATATGGAATCTGTTCATCAGATACACTTCTATGCTCTGCCACTCGTTAACAGTGTCTTTGTCATGAAGGATATCCTGACGCTTCAGTTCTTCTGGAGCAGATTTGTCGTCATGCTCTTGAGCAATCTCCTTTACACAGGGCTTCTTGTGCTTGGAGTCGCACGACTCTTCAACAGTGAGAAAGTGTTGAACACGGGGAGCTAAAGAAAGTGAGGGATCCCATGATCGGGATCCCTCACCTGGTTTCAGTCTTTCAGGATCAGAAGGTTGGTCCAAAACCGAAGAAGAATTGTCCGTAGGGGTTCTTTTCAAGGTTCTGAGTGTTCAGCCCGTAACCAAGCCTTACAGTCCCGAGTAATGGTATTCCTATATCTACGCTGAGTCCCGCATCAGCAGCAACAAACCCGCCAAAGGCGTCCCATCCACTCTCGCCTATTCTCGTTGTTCCTCCGAGAACGATATTTCCGAATATCACCAGGTCCACAGGAATCTGTGCAACGTCAGTTATTGGAAGTCTCAGCTGAAGTGAGGCCGCCGACATTGTAAGATAGGGCGGTGATACTATGAACTTCGGACTCACCCGCAAGAACCTGCTGGGAGAAAGACGGTACTTCTCGTATACTTCATAATCGCCGCTGTAAGCGGCTACGTGTTCAACAACTGCTCTGATACCAAGAACAGGACCATCAAGCGGTATGAAGAGCTTGTAGTCAGCTGTAACACCTGCGAAAGGTCCGTAGCGATCGTCACCGTCGTGGAATAGACCACGAGTTGAAAGTCTCACGGAGAAATCGGTGCCCTGTGTGGGTCGCATGATGTCATCTCTGGTGCTATACCTGTAAGTGCCAATCACAAACATACCGGTGAACATCTGCCCATCTTCCAGTTCCCCATCCACTGTTTTGCTTTTCTCTATGTATTCATATCCAGGTCTCAAGGACACTCTCTGAGCGGGGGATATTCTGTACGCTGGAGCTATTGAGCCGCTAAGATCGATCTCCCTGTAACTACTCTCTGTCTCTTCATCTGTGTCGTCATCTATAGAAAGCAGATCGTAACCTGATATATTGAGCCCCACTGACGCTTCTAAGTCGAACTGTGATCCCATAACTCGCGGAAGCATGTACGAAAGAGAAACATCATATGATGGATGGCGTGTGCGGATTCCTTCGTCAGTCTCTTTGGTCTTGCCCGGGCCGACAGGGATGTTAATATCCAGCATGGCAGATATATCCTGTCCGAGGCCAAACGGATTCAGGAAACCAAGTTCGAGATTTAGCATAAGTCCATCCTGCCAGCCACCACCGCCCGATAATCTACCATTATTCTCTTTCTCCTTCAGAATAATGTCGACATCAAGTTGGGTATCCGAAATCGGCTTGGGATTGATCAGCACAGATTCGAAGTAGCCCGTTGCGTTGAGAAAAGAATAGGTGTTGCGGAAGTCTTTCAGACTGAGGACCTGGCCTTTCTCTATGACGATTTTGTCGTAAATAAGATAGTCTCTTGTCTTCTGATCACCATCGAAAGCCACTTCGATTTCATTGACGGTGAGTTCGGTAGCCTTGAACCTGAGAAAGCCAAAACGGGCTTCAGTAGATGCAGTGAGCCTGGTAAAAGGATACCCCTGTTTCGAGTATTCTGCGTACATTTTCTGAAGAGCAGTAGCGATAGCCTCAGAGTCTATCATTGTGCCCTCTTCAAGCTCGGTTGCCTCGATTAGTCTCAACCCGGCGACATTCTTGTTTCCTTCTATGAAGATACTCTTCAGGGAGAATGGAGATGCTACGTACTCAACGGGCGAAAACGAGATCACCAGCTCCAGCGCCTGTCCTTTTTCTCCTTCGGGCATAGGGACTATTCTCGGATTCTTCAAGCCCCTTTCTACTGCGAGCATGAATGCACGCGAGACAGCTTGATCCATTCCCATTGATCCGTTTGGATTAGCGTAATAGGTGGAAAAGACCGCCCTGTAAGCATTTACCAGTTCTTCTGAGGTGGGCACGTACCTCTTCTTTGAATAAACCCACCTGAAGATCTTTGCAATATCATAGTAGTCCTTCATGATATCGAGCTCAGTTAGTTCCTTCAATTCTTCGTTAACATCTTCAGAGAGACCTGCATCGATAACCAGGTCCCACAGGTAGAAGACCGTTATCTTGAAAGTCACCGTGATCTCTTCATTCACTTCACCACGAGCGATTGCGGTACGGTCAGGAACAGAATCCCAGCTCACTTTGACAAATGGTTCAATATAACCTGCTTCCTGCAAAGCATCCATGATATTGTCAATAGAACGCGGAATTTCTACCATCAAACGTCTTGGATTGATGGGCATTCTGTCTTCGAAGGTAATTGAAGTGTTGAGAAGGTCTCTCTTGCTTACGATGTCAGGTCCATCGTAGACGAGAGAGACTCTCACTGGAGCATACTCTTCAACTTCAATGTGAAGGAGTCTGCTCTCAGAATCATATTCATAGCTGACATTCCTGAAATAGTGGGTATCGACGAGACGCTGAATAGCCTCGTTCAACTCTTGATCACTGATATCTGTTCGGGTTTCAATCCCGAGAATGTCTAGCACTTCACTTCTTCTTATCTTGTCGTTTCCGCTCACAGTTACCCTTCGTGGGGAGATCCCAGCAACAGCAAGAACCGAGAAAAGGATAACGAAGAAAAGAATCATCGAAAACCTTTTGGTCACACTAGTTCCTCCTCGATAATCTCTCAGCTTCTTCAAGAAAGCTGTAGAGCTTCTTCATTTTTGAGGGGTTTGAGCGATAGTCATCTCCCAGGAGATTCAGTATCTCTTGCGAGTCAATGGAGTATCCCTCGCTACCGACAACCCTTTCAACTACAACTCTCACCTGGTCTTTCATCGTGAGAGCAGATAAGAACACATCTGCCAGATTGCCCACTGGCTGGCAGTCAATGTTAGATAAAAAAAGTCTCGCTTCAACCCTGGTTCCTTTGCCTGGAAAAGACTCTATTGAAAAGCTTCCTCCTGTGTTTTCTGCCGCTTGCTTCAGCAGCGGCAACCCCAGACCGAATACTTTCTGTTTCTTCTTCTCTGTGTAGAAAGGATCAAGAACCAATTTCAGCTTGTCCGCTTCAATTCCGCTGCCATCGTCTGTTATGACAAAACTGAAAAACTCACCCGGTTGTTCGTCTATTTTCAGCTCGACAAGAGTAGCTCCCGAATCCATAGAGTTCTGCAGTATATCGAGAATATGGTCAGAGATCGTGTTCAGGCCCATACGATTGTCTTCCTTTCCTGGTCGCACGAATGAACAGCCTCTATGAGCTTCTGCAGAGTTCTGCTTTCACACCTGATCTTCATGGTTGGTGCAAGTGTATCAGGGGAATGCGAATCCGAAGAATGCCATACACAGTAACGCCTGCAATCGCTGTAAGTCTCATAACTCCTCTCAAATGCTACCTCAATATCGACCGGAAATGAGTCTTCGCCAAGACCACCTAGCTGGTACACAACCCCCATGCTTCTGTCAACGTGTGCATATACAGCAAGAGCGCCAGCATCCTTCAGAGCGTCTACAACTTGCGATGTATTCAAAGATACGGGTTGACCCAGCCACTTCTCTTCAATACCTGTGAATTGATCTTCTTCGTCCACATATATTTGGTATCCAAACACTTCAGGATCCACTGAAACGTCCGGGATCTTACCAAAGAGCCAGTGAGAAAACGATTCGGCTGAATCGAGGTCGAAGAAATAGCCAAGTACATGGACGTCATCTGATGAATGCACTTCAATTCCGGGGATGACTCTTATTCCTTCTCGGCTCAGGCGCACATCAAAAGATCTTGCATTCATGGTGCTATTATGGTCTGTAATGGCGATCCAATCGACTCCCTTTCTGTTGAGTGCCTTGCCTACGACACCAGGTGTCATGGTTATGTCAGCGCACGGAGAGAGGCAGGAATGGACGTGAAAGTCACAATGATACTCATTCAAGGTCTTGAGCACCTATCCCTGAAATCCAGCCTCAAAGAGTTTCACACATGCCTCGAAAGATGAAAGTGGTGTCTTCATAAGATTCACGCCAGTACTCTTTGCCTTTTCGAGGGTCTCATTCTCGAAGGAGCGGTCGTTGCAAAGCAGTATAACACTCGCGTTCACTATCGAGGCCACTGCTATGATGTTCTGATGAGACTGGACAGTCATCCAGATGCAGTTTGACGGTGCATTGCCCATAACATCACTCAGAAGGTCTCCAACATACCCGCTGTTGACCTCTGCTTCAAGATCATTCCCTGCAACGAGAGTAAAACCACACTTATCTGTTAGATCGCTCACTGTCATCTCTTGCTCCTCCCGAAATCTCAAAGATCATCTCAACCACAACACCTTTGCCAACTTCAGACATGACCATCATTTTGTCTGAACAGCGGCGCATGTTTGAAAGCCCCATTCCGGCTCCAAAACCAAGTTCTCTTACATGATCAGATGCAGTTGAGTAACCTTCTTTGAGTGCTTGCTCGATATTCTCGATACCTTTCCCGGTGTCTTCAACTCGAACCTTCGCTGTCTTACCGTTCTCCATCCAGCAGTATATCGTTCCTTCGCTTCCACTATGGATTACCACGTTTACTTCAGCTTCATAGGTGGCGATCGATATTCTTCTTACGGATTGCTCATCCAGGCCTCGAGCTATAAGGAATTTCTTGAGTTCTGCGGCACCAATTCCTACCATATCAACATCTGTATAATCGATGTTAAAGGCAAAATTCGCTGTATCCTTTTCCACGTAGTCGCCGCTTATCAGAGATTTCTCAAACCATTCTGTTGTTCCTTCCAGGGCACTCTTTCGCCTCTCGTCGTGGACGTACATCAGTCTAAAACGCTCCAAAATCGCTCCGATAATATCTTTCTTGGTAATTATTCCAAGAAGAGTACCCTGAGAGTTAACTACCGGGAATCTTCCAAAACGATACCTGTTGAACTTTGCAACAACCGAAGCAAGGGTTTCATCAGGAGCGACTGTAACCACTCTCTTTGTCATGTGTTGTTCAATGCGTTCGCCTATGAAATCTTTCTCAAGAGCAACAATGATATCCTCGATGCTGACGAGGCCAATGAGTCTCCTCTCCTGATCCACAATAGGAACACCTGAGATCTTTCGGATTCTCATCAGTTCTTTGGTATGCCACAGGCTTCTATCCTTGGGCATTGTGAGTACATTTGGGTTCATCAGTTCAGACGCGGGCATGTCTGCAAAATACTCTCCGAGTTTTTCGAGCAGCGCGTCGATTGAGCTCTTATCAGTAGTGGGCTGCATTATCCATTCAATTCTCGAGCGTCTTCCAATCCCTGAGAATAAAGGACTCCACACGCTCTGTACATTGAGGTTGGGGCATATAATAGAGGCATCCCGAGGTCTTTGGCGAGTTTGACGGTGTTATCAAGAACCTCTCTCTTTCTCACCACCAGGACTCCACATGCACCAACTACCGCCGCAGTTCTGACGCACTGTGGGCTGTTCAACCCTGTTATTAGAAGCATTCCCGGCGATCCAAAGGCCAGCACATCGCTCATAAGATCTGAAGCTCCCACAGATTCGACCGCTATCTCTTCAAGATCATCTTCTCGATTGAGTACATCACAGTTAAGTAAGTCAGCTACTTTCTTGAGTGTCATTTTGAACCCCCCGTCTTATAATGTCCCCGCTGTAATGATACCTGACAAAAGCCTCGAAAGTCATCGGGCACATTTTCTTGAAGATTTCGGCTATCGCTTCAGCACACTCTCGTATCTCGTACTGGGCATGTGAATCTGCTCTCAAAGAGAGGAAATTCATAAGGCTTCTTGCGTTTATTGTCCAGTAGAATTCCGTGTACATTGCAGTAGGAAGCACAATCCTTGCCAGCTCCCTTGCAACTCCCAGTTCAAGAAGTCTTCTGTAAGTTTCGTATGAGCTGGAAACCGATTCCTCGATTAAAGCAAGAGTCTTCTGGTTAAGCTCTTCGTCATCACTGAATACGGAGCCCTGGATGTTCCCCTTCTCCGGAACGCGTGCACTCTCAGGCATATACCAGTCTTCCTCAAACTCGGCATAGCGTCCGCTTCTTTCGTTGATGGAAGCGATTCTATGTCGCACGAGTTGTCTCATAACGAAGATCGGGACCTTGATATGGAACTTGAACACTATGTGCTCAAATGGAGAGTGGTGAGCGTTCTCCATAAGGTAGAGTATGAGCTTTCTGTCCCTTTCGGGAGTTGTCAGGCCTTTACCTGTACTGACACGCGCGGCCTGAACTGGGGAGTAATCATCACCCATCATCTCCACGAGTCTCACAAATCCCTTATCCAATATCCTTCTTTCATCTGGCTTCAGCATCACCATCTCCATTCTCTTTAAGTGCTTTCTTCTCTTCTAGTCTCTTTCTTCTCTTATGAAAGTATTCAACAGTAATCAGCGTGATGATAACGGCAGCTGCGATGGGAAGAATTTGAGTAACGAACACTCTTCTAACCACCCTTATCCTGAGCTCTCTAAGTGCCTGAGCAACTTCTGGATCAAAGTCTTCCAGGTTACTCCGTTCCAGGTAGAATCTTGCCAGCGTCTCTCTGTCAGGTTCATCGGACTCAAGGTAAGCAAATGCCAGTCTCTTCAGTGCCTGCCTGTTGTTTGAATCGTGTTGAACGGATCTGCTGTACATTTCGATGGCGGTGCTTATATCGCCTTTATCTTCAGCAATTCGGCCCCTCACGAAAAACAGCACAGTAAGGTCTCTAGGAGATATCGTGCGGAGGTCATCAATACGTGCCAGAAGCCTCTCTGCTGAATCGTTATCTCCCGTCCTGAAACTGGAAACTCCTGCATAAAAAGTACTCTGGTACTCTGGGGACTGGATGCGCGAGAAATCATCAATAACCATCTCGAACTCTCCCAGCTTGTAAAGGCCCTCCACAATGATCGCCAGGATGTTTTCAGCTCTAAGATTCTCTAAAGCAAGTTCTCTCACCCTAAGGAACTCCTCACGTACACCAAAAGCAGATGTTGAATGGTATACAAGTATCACCTTATATGGGAAGAATGATTCTGGGTGACGTGTTCTCAGAGACTCTGCCTTCTTAAGGGCTGTTCTTGCATACTCAGGAGCTCCAGTTGTCAACCAGTTGGCGAAGTGGACTCGCAATGAAATAACCTCAAAAAGGTCAACAGGGTCCTGCTCTGCGAGAAGTCTTATTCCCTGTATTGTAGACTCAAGAACGTTTACTCTCATTATCTCAAGTGCGATTGCCAGGACCTCACTCAGTTCTTCTCTTTCGACCTGTTGATAGCTGTCAGTAAAACGAATCCTGTAATAGGGGCGCACTGTCTCGATATACCTGAGTCCATTGACTATGGCAATAGCTGCTCTTGTTGAAGGAGAATCCTTCAGGAAGTACTCAAGCTTCAGGTGATAATCTTCTTCAAGCAATAGAGTGGTGAGGTCTTCTTCGGTTATAGAGAACAAACACGTTGAAATCGCAAAAAGGGTTAGAAGCAAGAAGAGCTTCTTCAAGTGCTCACCTCTTTCCAATAATCTCCAAGAGTGATCCACATGAAATCCGCCGCATTCTCAACAACATCATCTATCACGACACGCATAACAGGCCTTTCCTCTAGAGTAACCATTATTCCTGTTCCTGAAGCCTCTTTGATCAAAGATACAGAGAACAGGTCGCTGTTGATCTCTCGACACTCTCTCAAGATGTGTGGCTCCAGGTAAGGCTTTATCGCTTTATTGCCTTTTTCTATGTGGAGCTCCCGGTCTCTTCCCCAGTCAAACAGTCTGTAGGTCAGGTCAGATGACTGCTGGATTTCTATGAGTCTTGTGTTTGGTCCAATTGCGTGTACCAGCCCTGGTTCGATGCAGATAGCATCACCTCTACACGGATGGAGAATATTCAGTGACTTCTCATCGAACGTCGGTCTCGAGCCGAACAGATCAGGTTCTCTAAGTCCTGCAGCTATTATGCTATCAGTCAGAAAGAACCAGCATTCGCTCTTACCCCAGGGTTGGTTCTCCACCGTCTGTGCCATTTCGTCGTCGGGGTGAACCTGGTATGATAGCCAGCTCGTGGCAGAGATGAGTTTCACAAGCAGCGGGAAACGAGGTAATAATCTGCCTGCAAACGATTCAGTGATCTGAGATGGTGCTATCTCTTCGTCTCCTGACCTGAGCCTAGTCGCCATGGAAGGCATATCCGAAAGGAGCCAGACTTCACCAATTGGTTCTTCAGATGCAACACCAAAGGCATGATTCAAGGACTTGTCTCCCCACGGTCTTGGAGAAAAGACAGGTTCAGCAGTATAAACCATTAATTGCATTCCTCCATTCAGCCGCAAACTGTCTGGTTTGCTCAAGGGCACGCCCAATCTGAAGAAGTCTTGTCTGCTTCTTACCCTGGCGCGGAAGTCCTTCCCTTGGCAAGAGACCGAAATTCGCATAAACTGGTTTTAAGGGACTCTGTGCGCTTCTGGTTATATGATCGATCAATGAGCCCAGCATAGTTTCTCTTGGTAGTTCTCTCCTTTTAGAGACTAATTGGAGAGAAGCTGCGTTCATCGCTACGAATCTTCCCGACGAGATTGCCTCTGGATAACCTTCCAGACCCGTTATCTGGCCGCAGAAGAATGTGTTTTGAAGACTCCTGGATTTGAGGGTCGGATCGAGAGTCTTTGGTGAATCGATGTATGTATTCCTGTGCATCACTCCGTACCTGACAAACTCAGCATTCTTCAAAGCTGAGATCATCGAAAACACACGTTTCTGTTCCTTCCACCTGAGTCTGGTCTGGAAACCGACTGGGCTCAGCAGTGTTTCCTGCAGGTTCTCTTTTCTCAATTGGACCACCGCAAAGGGTTGCTTGCCAGTTTTTGGGTCAGTAAGCCCTACGGGTTTCATCGGACCAAACCGAAGAGCATCACGTCCCTGGCGAGCGATTTCTTCAACAGGCTGGCAACGTTCGAACAGCAGTCTGCTGTCGAAGCCTTCAAGGGGTAACGTATCTGCTTCCACGAGAGCGTCAACAAAAGCTTCGTATTCCTCCTCATTGAGCGGGCAGTTAATGTAGTCACCTTTTCCTGTTCCGTATCTGTCTGCGCTGAAGGCATTGGTCATATCGATGGATTCCACGCTAAAGATCGGAGAGACCGCATCAAAGAAGTATAGAGCTTCTCCAAGATGCTGGCTGAGGTGTTTGAAAAGCCTTGAAGAAGTCAAAGGGCCGGTCGCTACAATGTTCATTACATGTGATGAATACTCCAGTTCTTCCACTTCTTTGCAGAAAACTGAGACAAAGGGAGAACGCTTGATCTTCTCAGTAACACTGTCTGCAAACGTCTCGCGATCAACGGCAAGGGCCTTGCCGGCAGGGACTTTGCATTCTTCAGCTATCCTGAGCAGTCTTGAACCAAGTATTGTAGCTTCTTCTTTGAGGAGTCCAGATGCATTCTCAATGTTTCCAGACTTCAGAGAGTTGCTGCATACAAGCTCTGCGAATCTGCCTGATGTATGCACTCCTGTTTGAACAAGTGGTCG
>CAZSXB010000070.1:0-10125 GCA_964611155.1 uncultured Thermotogaceae bacterium | reverse complement strand
AAGGGTTTGGACTTGAGAGGCACATGGCTAGGAGAAGGAACTCCTGATAATAACGATGAAGCTGGTGCAATCGGATTCTACATAACTACCCAACAGAGTGGACAGTTTAGCGGTTCTTTTATGGCTTACTTCGAGGAAGGCCCTGTACCAGTTGGCTTTGAACCAGCGATGAAAGGACTCGGATTTGACATGACTGGTACGGTTGATATTGAAGGAAACGTAGAAATGAACATCAGAGAGAAGATCTTGATCAGTGATCCTGACGAACCGGAATACTGGAAATGGGAATTCACAGGAACAGTCGAAGGAAATCAGATGAGCGGAACTTACTATGAGGCAATAGTGGATGAAGATGATGAGGTAGTTGACGATGAAGAATATACTGGGACCTGGACAGTAGCGAGGGAATGAACCAGCTTAACAGTACAGGATACAGGACTCTTTGCACGGAAGACTGACAATCTGCCGACCTTGCAAGTGAACGGACGATTCTTCAAGAATCGTCCGTTTTGCCTGGGAGAAACGAACCCTGTGGGGTTCGTTTCGGAAATAGTCGTTGCGCTTGCGACTACGGGAATGCTTCAGACGGAGTGCTACTTCTTGGTGGGTCCAGTTTTCTTCTCTGGACTCTTCTTTTGTGGTTCGCTTTTCTTTGCTGGTCCGGGTTTCTGTACGATCTTCTTGTCGTTCTTTCTCTCGGCCATTTGAATCTCCTCCCGATCAACCTGCTCATGCAGGATTCAGAAGAAGTGTAGCACTGAATCGATTATTGTCATATCTCAGAAAACTCCACGTTTTGGGTATTTCGTGCCTGCTCTGCTGAGTTATTACCGATATACCATCAGATCGAAACGGCGCTTGATCTATCTCTTCAGGAAAACCAGGATTATCCAATCGGAAGAAGCCCTTGAAGCGCGGAGTACATTTGTGTTCGTGAAGTCCCTTCTCCAGAGATCTGGATGAATGAACTGGATCAATCCATTTGAAGGGTCAAAATCGATGATCCTGTCGGGATCTTGCCTGATCTGCTCAATGAAGAACGCCTGAAAGAGAGTTCTTAATGCATTTCTGATGTTCCAGACACTATTGTCTCCATGTGGTCGTTATGAAGAGCTTCTGGCATCATGAGACGAATAATCGACTGACATATCAACTCAGCGGGAATAACACCGGTTGTTTCGGGTGTAACGGGTTCGTTATAATGGAAACGGTTCCAAATAGTGCCCCTTTTGTTGCGAGAGGATTGTCGTGAAGAGAGTAAACGTAAGAATAGTAGCCAAAAAAGCAGGAGTAGGAATTGGAACGGTTTCCAGGGTAATCAATAACGAGCAGGGTGTCCGTGCTTCTACTCGCGAAAAGGTGCTTTCTGTAATCAAAGAGTTAGGTTATGTGCCCAATGTCCATGCACAAGCTATTGCAGGAGGCAAAACAAAGAACGTTCTTTTGATAACCCCTGAGATAAGAACTGAGTTCTACTGGAGAGTCTTCGCGAGTTTCAGCGATCTTCTGGATGAGAAGGATTACGATTCATTCATCTATCCATTGACCCATGTTAAGCAGTTGGATAAGTTGAAAGGGGTTACATCCCTTATCCAGCAGGTTGATGCTGTTGTCCTGTGTACGCTCCCTCTTGAAAGAGTCTTTGGTCCCAAGGGTGCGATTGAGGTTCCTCTCACATTACTCGAAGGGACTTCTCCCTTTCACGACAGCGTATTTGTAGATAACTACGCTGGTGGGAAAATGGCCGCAGAAATCCTGCTTAGAAGAAGAGCGAGTGCCTTCTATGTAATCAATTCTTCGGAGCCAAATCCCTTTATTGATGAGAATGAGTATATTCAGCAAAGATTTGTTGGTTTCAAAGACGCTCTTTCTGATGCTGGGATAGAGTTTCAGCAGGACAATGTGATCTTCGGTGACCTCTTTCTTGGGGTCTCGACCGAGAAGATCGTAAGAATCCTTCGAGACGAAAAGAACCCTGCGATTTTTGCTCTTACAGATAATCTTGCGCAGATTGTGCTTGGAATAGCCTGCACTCTTGGAAAGACTCCAGGAAAGGACTTCTTTCTTGTTGGATACGACAACCAGTTTTGGACAGAAAGAGCAGGCCTAACCACCATTGCTCAACCCATAGAGAAGATGGGTGTGTCGACTGCCGAAATCGTCTTGAAGAGAATTTCGGATCCTGAGTCACCTGTTCAACAGACGAAGTTCATGCCCGCTCCCGTAATGAGAGAGACCGCGTAGTAAGCATAGATAAAGACTTATAACCGGCTAAAGAGGTGACCCTTGCCACGATTCGGAAAAGAGTTGCGATCAGAAGACTGTTGGAAGATAACAGAACCTGAGTTCAAGGAAGACCGGGTGGTAGCCACCGGAAGCAATTTCCTGATTGGAAATGGCTATATGGGTTATCGTGGGACCCTGGAAGAGTCAAGAAAGAGTGATTTCGTTGCCTGCATTGTGTCAGACACCTATGATAATGCAGACGGTCACTGGAGAGAGCTTTGCAACGTTCCGAACCCCTTATATGTGGTACTATCCGCAGGCGGAATTCCTGTAACCCGTCAAAACGGTTCAATAGTTGATTTCGCCCGAAGTCTGGACATGAAGAGAGCGCTCTTCTCACGAAGAACCATCTGGCAGAATGCGCACAACCATCTGGTCATATCTTCAGAGCGCTTTGCCAGTATGTCAGATATTCATCTACTCGTTTCTAGATATCGTATTGATGCAATGACTGATGTCGAGCTTTCGATAACTATGGGCATAGATGCAGACTCATGGTCACTCAATGGAGAACACCTTCCCAAGAAGAAGCTCTCTGAACTTGAAGGGAAGCTGATCGCAGATTCCTTCACGAGTCAGGGGGGTATTCAGGTAGTTGTATGTGAAGGACTACTTGATGGCGACCGTGAGTTTCTAAACGCTGAGGTAACCACTTCAGAACACATGATTACTCGTTCGGCTTCCTTCTCACTCAGGAAAGGAGAACACCTGGAGTTCTCAAGGGTAGCTGCCGTCTTCTCGACAAATGATGTAGAAGACCCTATGGACAATGCCCTTTCAGCAGTCAACGATGCAAGAATAAAGGGTTACGACAAACTCAAAGCTTCTCACGAGGATTCATGGAAGAAGATATGGGCAGTCTCAGATATCCGTATAGATGGAGATGACATTGCACAAACAGCTTTGAGGTTCAACACTTATCACAACATCATTGCCACTCCCCGGCACACCGATCATCTCCCCATTGGTGCTCGAGGTCTTTCGTGTCAGGCTTATCAGGGTGGAGCGTTCTGGGACCAGGAGATCTTCAATCTACCGTTTTTCACTTTCACTGAACCAGATGTGGCAAGAAAACTGCTGATCTATAGATACAGGCGACTCGATGCAGCGAGAAAGAAAGCCTTCAATCTGGGTTACAGGGGAGCCTTCTATCCGTGGATAAGCGGCGATACCGATGAAGAGCTCTGCCCCTCATATTTCTTCACTGACGTTCTTACGGGAAGAAGAATAAGAAATCATTTCAATGACTGGCAGATACATGTTTCACCGGATATTGTCTATGCATTATGGCAATATTACGTCGTTACAGGTGACTATGATTTCCTTGAAAGATATGGAGCAGAAATCGCGTTTGAGGTAGCCAGATTTCTTTACTCCTTTGCATACTTCAAGAAGGTGAAAGACAGGTACGAGTTGATCAGGGTTCTGGGCCCAGACGAGTACCATGAGAATGTTGATAATAACGCCTACACGAATTACCTTTCAGCTTATGCCACCGGGGTTGCTCTGAAGATCTACAATATGCTTCAAAAGCATTCACCCAAGGCTCTCGAAAAGCTCATCGACAAACTCGAGTTAACTCATGATGAGATTATCGGATGGGAAGAAATGGCAGAAAAGCTCTATCTTCCTCAGCCCGATTCAGAGAGTGATCTCGTTGAGCAATTCAGAGGATACTGGGACCTTGAAGATATCTCTCCGGGGCTCCTTCAGGAGCGACTTATTGACCAGGATGAATACTGGGGCTGGCCTAATGGTATTGCAGTTGAGACTCAAGTGATGAAGCAGGCAGATGTGATTCAGTTGATGTTCATGTTGCCGGACCTTTTCAATCAAAGAGTCACAAAGGCGAATTACGATTACTACGAACCTAGAACGCATCACCGTTCATCCCTCAGTCCTTCTGCACATTCTATTGTTGCAAGCAGAATAGGCTATAGGGAAGAAGCCTACAAGCACTTCATGAATTCCCTAACAGTAGACCTCTTCGATGCAGGTACTCATTCAAGTGGTGGAACCTTTATTGGTGGTATACACACTGGCGCATGTGGGGCAGCATGGCAGATGATGGTGCTTGGTTTTGCTGGACTCAGGCTTCGTCAGAATCGTGTCCATCTCTTTCCGTCCTTGCCAGAACACTGGAAGATGATCTCATTCAACCTTGTTCTTCACGGTCAGCTTGTGAAGATTGATCTATCAAGCAAAGACATTTCGATTATTGCTGGCGAAATGAACACAGAGAAAGCCGTTCTTTTCGTTCATGATGATGAAGTGGTCGTGGAGCCTGGAAGAAAGAAGTCCCTGGTGTACGAAGATAAAGAGAGTTTGGACTTTGAAAGGGCCTGAGTTCAGACACATCCAGGCCTGTATCTTCGATCTTGATGGTGTGATCGTAGATACTGCAAGATTTCATTATCAGGCATGGAAGAAGCTTGCCGATGGTTTGGGAATCAGCTTCAGTGAGGAAGACAACGAGAGATTGAAAGGTATCAGCAGAATGGAGAGCCTGGAAATACTCCTGGAGATCGGGGGGATGAGTATCTCGAGAGCAGAAATGGCGGAACTGACAGATCAAAAGAACAAATGGTATGTCGACTTTGTTAGAGCGATGACAGAAGATGACGTGCTCCCGGGAGTGAGTGATTTCCTTCAGGAGCTCCAATCGCATGGGGTCAGGGTATCTGTTGCTTCTGCAAGCAAGAATGCCCAGCTGGTACTGCAACAGGTAGGACTCATCGATGTTTTTGATGCAGTTAGCGATGGAAGGATGGTGAAGAGAGCCAAACCTGATCCGGAGATCTTCTTGCACTCTTCATCACAACTGGGGATTCCTGCTAGCAACTGTCTCGTGTTTGAAGACGCCGCTGCAGGGATAGAAGCAGCACAAAGGGCTGGGATGGTTACGGTAGGAGTTGGAAGTGAGAGATCTCTCAAGGATGCCGATGCGATTATTCCCGGTTTTGCGGGTCTGACAATTCACCAGCTTTGCTCCAAAGTATTCAGAAATGGAACCATCGAAATCGAGTTCGGGAAGGAGGACGACAATGCCGAAAAGGCGAAAATACTCTGACCTGGCAAGCACAGAGCAACGACTCTCTTACAAGCTACTTGCCCCAGCACTCATCGTGCTGATACTGGTTGCTCTATACCCTCTCTTTCAGGTCTTTTACACGAGTTTTACCGACAGGCGCTTTGCTGCAGGAGACCAGGAAACTAGCTTTGTGGGTTTTGCCAATTACAGTGCTCTTCTTGGGTTTACAATTACAGAGCTTCCGCCATTAGTGGACGAGGAGACGGGTGAGAGGATAACCGACCCTGAAACGGGGAGGACGGTATTTGAAAGGGCCATCCGTGTTCTGCCCCGGCAACCGCATCGTTACAGAGAGCTTTTTCAGTTCAACTGGTTCGGTAAACGATACGTGGTCGGCGCAAGGGACCCAATATTCCTGACAGCCATATGGAATACACTCTTATTCACGGTGTTCTCCGTATTTCTCGAAACCATTCTTGGTCTTGGAATCGCGCTTGTTGTCAACAGCAGATTCCGCGGTCGCGGTGCGATGAGAGCGACAATGCTCGTTCCCTGGGCCGTGATAACCGTTGTATCTGCAAGGATCTGGGAATGGATGTTCGCTTCCAGCAGGGCGGGGTTCTTCAACATGATCTTCAACAGGCTTGGAATAAGTGATGGACAGACCTCTTTTCTGACAACGGCGTCTCTTCAGCTCCCTGCACTCATTATGGTAGACGTCTGGAAGACAACTCCGTTCATGGCGTTACTCATCCTTGCCGGTTTGCAGACCATACCGACCGAGTTGTATGAAGCTGGTCAGGTAGATGGAGCGGGAAGGATACGTCAGTTCCTTTCAATCACCCTACCCCTTCTGAAGCCCGCAATCGCTGTAGCGCTGATTTTCAGAACACTGGATGCCCTCAGGGTATTTGACGTGTTCCATGTGATTATGGGGAACAGAATGTACTCCATGGCAAGCTACAACTACTATCAGTTGATTGGCAACAGAAACATGGGACTGGCATCTGCTATTGGAGTGATCATCTTCATCTTCATTGCGGTTTTTGCAGTTATCTACATCCGCATGATGGGAGTTGATAAGGAATGAGAAAAGCCAAACGCGTAGAAAGAGTCTTCGGGAAGACATTATTCCTGGTAGTGATCGTCCTCATATTCGTCTACATGCTGTTCCCTTTCTACTGGGCGGTGAATTCATCACTCAAGACAGAAGCCCAGTTGAGAATGACACCTGCCACTTTCGTCCCCCGAGACAATGAAGGTAACTTCGCTCCCAGTCTGGTCAACTACATAGCGGTGTTCAGAGACGGACAGTTTGTGAGAGGGATACTCAACAGCACTATTGTTGCAACAGCCACCACCATACTTGCACTGTCAATCGGGGCATTCGCTGCTTTTGCACTCGGGAAGCTGCGTTTTCGAGGAAAGAAACCGACACTCTATATGATTCTTGCAATGACAATGTTTCCCCAGGTAACAGTTCTCTCAGGACTCTACGCGGTGATAACAACTCTTGGCATAAGCGCGCGTCCGAGTATGATCCTCTCATATATGATCTTCACATTACCGTTCACAACCTGGGTTCTGACTGCTTTCTTCAAGGAGCTACCCACGGAGATAATGCAATCCGCCTGGGTAGATGGGGCAACGCCTTTTCAGACGTTCTACATGATACTGTTACCACTAACTGCCCCGGCACTCGTAACGACAGGCCTGCTGGCATTCATTGCTGCGTGGAACGAGTATCTCTTTGCGCTCACCTTCACCACAATAGATCCCGCAGCAAGAACGATCCCGGTTGCCATTTCTCTCTTTGGAGGCCTGGCGGCAATGCATGAACCATTTGGCGAGATCATGGCAGCAGCGGTTGTTGTGACTGTTCCGGTAGTTGTCCTGGTATTGATCTTCCAGAGAAAGATTGTTCAGGGATTAACTGCAGGAGCGGTAAAAGGATGATGGTTTTGGAAAGCGGTTATTTCAACAGTTCTTGAGAGTCTGTGGAAGAAAGGCAATGCGGTGCAAATACTTGCACTGTCCGAAACAGAAGCATATCAAAAAGGAGGAGAAACAATGAAGAAACTACTGCTAGTTGGATTGGTACTGATTTTCGCCCTTGTGGCAGCGGCACAGGTCGTCATTACGGTGGCAGCAGGTGCAGTAGGGATTGAGCTGGAACTGGCAAGAATTGCTGCTCAGCTCTATATGGATGAGAACCCTGGAGTCACTGTCAGGGTGCTTGACACACCTGACATGGTTCAGGACAGACTGGGACTCTATTTGCAGTTTTTCGAAGCCAGAAGTGCCGAAGTCGATGTGTATCAGATTGACGTAATCTGGCCTGGAGACCTCGCAGAACACTTTGTGGACCTTTACGAATATGGTGCAGCAGAAGTTGTTGACATGCACTTCCCAGCAATAGTCGAAAACAACACCGTTGACGGCAGACTGGTTGGTATTCCGTGGTTTACAGATGCAGGGCTTCTCTACTACCGCACGGATCTGCTTGAGAAATATGGTCTCGATGTTCCCCAGACATGGGAGGAACTCGAAGAATATGCCAGAATCATTCAGCAGGGCGAAAGAGCAACAAATCCTGATTTCTGGGGATTTGTCTGGCAGGGGAATGCCTACGAAGGATTGACCTGCGATGCCCTTGAATGGATTGCCGCCAATGATGGGGGCACGATCATAAGCCCCGATGGAGTAATAACAATTGCTAACCAGAACGCTGCAGAAGCTATTGAAATGGCTGCAGGTTGGGTCGGAAGCATTTCGCCTTTCGGCGTGCTTGCGATGGCCGAAGAAGAATCCAGAGCAGTATGGCAAGCAGGAAACGCAGCTTTCATGAGGAACTGGCCCTATGCATATAGTCTCGGCATGGCTGATGATAGTGTGATTAAGGACAAGTTCGATGTTGCCCCTCTTCCTGCTGGAAAGAGCGGCGCTGGTGCAGCCACACTTGGCGGTTGGCAGCTCGCGGTAAGCAAGTACAGCAGAAATCCAGAGATTGCAGCAGATGTCGCTCTGTTCCTTGCATCATACGATATGCAGAAGATGAGAGCTGTCGACGCGTCCTACAACCCAACAATCATGGATCTCTACTTCGACGAAGACGTACTCGCAGCAACACCTTTCTTCGGGACCCTTTATGACGTCTTTATCAACGCAGTTGCCAGACCTTCAACGATCTCATCACCGAATTACAACCAGGTCTCAACCCTCTTCTTCCAGGCTGTTCATGGTGTGCTACAGGGAAGAACAGATGCTGTTTCAGCTCTCGAAGAACTGGCGCTTGATCTTGAAGATCTTACCGGGTTTGAAGCTATCTTTGATTTCTAGCTGGTCTTTTTCCAGAGACTAGATACCTCCTCAGAGAGAACCAGAGACACGTCGAACTCAGAATCTACTACCCTTTGGGCACAGCCTGGCTGTGCCCTTTTTGCTTAAATTACCCAATTGATCTGTTTTTCTGCAACCCTCTTCAGTTCGCTCGACAAGAGGACAAAAACAGCATTAGTGAATAAGTCGATGTTAGTATTCTTGTGTATCATTCATTTTATTGTTGACCTTGTAATGCAGTAAGTGATTTGATATAGGAGTTCATGGCAATGATGATCTAATACTGAAGGAGGTGGGGGAATGAAGAGACTACTGCTTGTGTTCTCGGTCGTCGTTCTGGTTCTATTCACTGCTTGCAGCGCTATTCACAAGGACACTGAAGTGGAAGAAGAGCCCGATAGTTTCCTGGGGCTATGGCACGGTGAGATGATCGAAGACGAAACCACCCCTGAAGAGCAATTTGGAGAATTCCGGTTCTACGTAATGGAGCAAATCGATGACATGATATCCGGTACATTCTTGTTGTATGATACTTGCTTTCAACCGGAAAGCTCTCAATCTTCTTTCAAGCCTCTGAGGTGTGGCTTTGTTGCGGACTTTTCAGGAACTATTGAACCTGTCGATGAGAATTCAGGGATCTCGATCGAACTCGTAGAGTTGTTCGATGACGACAATGACTTCTACGTTCGGTTCACATTTGTAGGCTTGTTGGATGGAGATAAGATCACCTACGGCGAATGGGAGTACGTCTACTCCTACGGCGATGTCTATGAAGAGGAGAGAAGTGGTACCTGGACAGCCGAAAGAGTCGATTAGCTCTTCGCAGATACTTGAAATTCTGCGTGATTTCTGCCAGGATCTTCCTTTCGAGTCACTTACTGCGCCTTCTCCAGTAGAATTACTGGTGCGAGTTACGCTCTCTCAGTCATCTCTTGTGCGAACCTTCGTGCTTCGGCCAGGTCGTTATCATCAGGGTGTCTTCGATTAATTATCATGAAAGTTTTCCCCTTGCATGCAAATCTTCCCAGGATAATCGCACCTTTTTCCTCAAGGATTTTACTCATTGATGCCAGCTCTCTGCCTGCGCCACCCCCCGAAGTTCCAAAAAGGGCAACGCGAAGACCCTCGAACTCATTGTTGTTGAGGAACGTCAACATGTCTCTTCCGGGTTCGCCTCCGTAGCATCCCGAACCAAGGAATAGCGTGCCTGTTTTCGATTTCAGGCTTGCTCTCTTAACCTCTATGGCATCGACGTTCAGCTCAGCTGCGATAGCATCAGCGAGCTTTTTTGTGTTGCCTCCTCTTGAGAAGTATATTACCTGGCACATGGTCCTCCCCTCCTAATGGTTAAGGCGCTCCCATGAAGAGCTCATGAAGAGCTCGCCACATTCGTTTTCTGTCACAACAGCGGTCCATTGATAGGACTTCGGCCAGTTCTTAAACGTGCTTGCCACAGTGTACAGAAAGCG